>NZ_OZ309106.1:630944-946416 GCF_968048975.1 Vreelandella xerophytica
TGACACCCAGGCGGTTGCCGCGTTTCCAGTAGAGTCCGCCGATCACCGCCGGGGCGAACTGGGCCGCGGCGGCAAAGGAGAGCATGCCGATGGAGGCAAGGGAGGTGAACTCGGCAATCAATTGATAAAAGCCGTAGGCCATGGCCAGCACGGCAATGATCGTCAGCCGCCGTGCGCGCAGCACCAGCCGACCGTAATCCCGTGCCTTGGTATCAAACCAGCGCAGCCGGAAAAGCGCCGGGATCACGATCTCGTTGGAGATCATGATCGACACCGCGACCGCCGCCACGATCACCATGCCGGTGGCAGCAGAAAAGCCGCCGATAAAGGTCAAAAGCGACAGCCATTCATGCCCTGATGCCATCGCCAGGGCCAGCACGTAGGTATCGGGCTCCACGCCGGTGTCCGAGAACAGGTAAAGACCCGCGGCGGCTAGCGGCACCACGAAAAAGGCGATCGCCAGCAGATACAGCGGGAAGAGCCAGCGCGCCTTGGCAGCGTCGTCCGGATGGATGTTTTCCACCACCGTCACATGGAACTGGCGTGGCAGGCACAGGATGGCCAGCATCGCCAGAAGTGTCTGTGCCCAGAAGCTTTGGCCGAAGTCCTGATTGGCCAGTTGGCGCTGCAGCGCAAGCTCGCTTTCGGCGTGGTGCATCAAGGACCCCAGACCGTCGAACATGCCCCAGGTCACGAACGCACCCAGCACGACAAAGGCAAAGAGCTTCACCAGCGATTCGAAGGCCACGGCGTGGATCAGCCCTTCGTGGTGCTCGGTGGCATCGGTATGGCGGGTGCCGAAAAGGATGGCGAAAATGGCCATGACGATCGCCACGTAGAAGGCGGTATCGCCAAAAAGCGCCCCGGAGCCTGCTGCCGGCGTCTCGGTCAATACGCTGAACGTGGTGGAAACGGCTTTGAGCTGCAAGGCGATGTAGGGCAGGGTGCCGATCAGTGCCACCAGGCTTGCAAAGGCGGCCAGGGACTGGGTCTTGCCGTAACGTGAGGCAATGAAGTCAGCAATGGAGGTGACGTTCTGGTGCTTGGCCACGCGAATCATCTTGGCCAGCACCGGCCAGAAGAGCAGAAACGTCAGGACCGGGCCGACGAAGATACTCGCAAACGACCAGCCCGCCGTGGCGGCCTGGCCGACCGCGCCATAAAACGTCCAGGAGGTGCAGTAGATAGCCAGCGCCAGGCTATAGATGATGGGACGGCGACGGCTGGCGCCGCGGATACGCGCACGGCGATCACCAAACCAGGCGATGCCGAAGAGCACCGCGATATACAGTAACGAGACCGCCACCAGAAGCCCGCCGTGAAACATGCCTTTCTCCTGCCATAAGCCGTGCGATGGGCTTGCCCTTGAAGCCGCCTAGTCTAGGTTAAATTACCCAAGGCGTCAGGTGGCGAGTATGACGTCTATGCCTCGCGGCAGGCGGTATTCAAAAGCTCGGACGAGGTTCGCAGGGTGCGAATTCCCTCCAGGTCCGGTTCACTGTCGCCGTTCAAGGGGACAAGCTCGCGGTTGGCGCAGTTGAGCACATAGGCCTGAGGAATGACCAGATCGGTATGGTGGCGTTCGAAGTGGTAGAGCATGAACCTGACAATCCCGGTCTGCCCATCGCGCTGGATACTTTCCCGGTCGATGACGCTAAAGCGGGTCGTCATCGGGAAAAAGAAGGTCCAGGGTCGCCAGACCTCGGTACCTGTCGCGCTATCGATGACGTCGGAGGAGGCGGGAAGCTGGGCTTTTTTATGCTCGAACCAGCTGTACTCCACATGAATTTGATAGCTCAGCATGCCAAGACCCGCGAATACCGGCACGATCCATTTCGGCAAGCGCCCTCGCGACAGCTTGCGCAGGATGAGTCCCACCCCCGCCGCAGCCAAGGCAGCAAATACAGCGGCAACCAGGTGCCAGATCATAAGCGCGTTTCCTAATACTGGTTTCTAAAAGAAGGCGGGCCTCCCTTGGGAAGCCCGCGTTCACATTGTGGTATGCCTTTAAGGCGGATTCAGCAGTATGGCTTAGTGGTCAATGGCAACACCAGCCCCTTTCGGGTAGCGCACGCTTTCCACCAGTTCCTGAATCTCGCGAGGCGGTGCAGCGGTCATGCTCGACACGGCGAAGGCCACGGCGAAGTTGATCAATGCACCCACCGCGCCGAAGGAGAGCGGCGAGATACCGATGAACCAGTTATCCGGCGTGTTGGGCAGCATGTTGGTGCCCGGAATGAAGAACCAGCCAAGATAGGTGAAGATGTACAGAAGGGTTGCCACCAGGCCCGCCAGCATACCGCAGATGGCGCCGGCGCTGTTCATGCGGGTGGAGAAGATACCCATCATGAGTACCGGGAACAGCGACGCCGCCGCGATACCGAAGGCCAGTGCGACGGTTTGCGCGGCAAACCCGGGCGGGTTCAGGCCCAGGTAGGTGGCAAGCAGTATCGCGCCTCCCATCGAAATCCTGGCCGCCAGCATTTCGTTTTTCTCGCTGATATTGGGGTTGATGGTGTTCTTGATCAGGTCATGACTGATGGCCGAGGAGATCGCAAGCAACAACCCTGCCGCGGTCGACAGCGCCGCCGCGATACCGCCCGCCGCGATCAGACCGATCACCCAGCCGGGAAGATTGGCAATTTCCGGGTTGGCGAGTACCAGGATGTCATTGTTGACGGTCAGCTCGTTGCCTGCCCAGCCGCGTCCTTCGGCGGTGCCGGTGAAGTCCGTGTTGGTGTCGTTGTAGAACTGGATACGGCCGTCATCGTTAAGATCGTTGTAGGTGATCAGACCGGTGTCTTCCCAGGTCTGGAACCAGGCGGGACGGTCGGCGTAAAGAATCGGTTCGGCCGCGGCCGCCTCGTAATCCTCGACCTGACCGGTCATTTCCGGGTACACCGTGGTCATCAGGTTCAAACGCGCCATGGAAGCTACCGCCGGGGCGGTCAGGTACAAAAGTGCGATGAACACCAGCGCCCAGCCCGCCGACCAGCGTGCATCGGCGACCTTGGGGACGGTGAAAAAGCGGATGATGACGTGAGGGAGACCGGCGGTACCGATCATCAGCGACAAAGTGAACAGCACCATGTTGAGCTTGTTGTCCACGTCAGCGGTGTAGTCCTGAAAGCCCAGTGCGTTGACGACATCGTCAAGCTTTTGCAGAAGCGGCACGCCGGATTCGGTGTGGGTGCTGAACATTCCGAACATCGGAATCGGATTGCCGGTCAGCTGCATGGCGATAAACACCGCCGGAATCGTGTAGGCCACGATCAGCACGATGTACTGTGCCACCTGGGTGTAGGTAATGCCCTTCATGCCGCCGAACACCGCATAAAGGAACACGATGGCTGCGGCGATCCAGATACCCCAGGTACTGGGCACCTCCAGAAAGCGCGAGAAGGCAACGCCGGCGCCGGTCATCTGGCCGATAACGTAGGTCACCGAGGCGATGATCAAGCAGATGACCGCGACCACGCGGGCGGTACGGCTATAAAAGCGTTCACCGATAAAGTCCGGCACGGTGAACTTGCCGAACTTGCGCAGGTACGGGGCCAGCAGCATGGCCAGAATGACGAAGCCGCCGGTCCAGCCCATCAGGAAGGTGGAGTTGGCGTAGCCGCCGGAGGCGATCAGACCTGCCATGGAGATGAAGGACGCCGCCGACATCCAGTCCGCGGCGGTCGCCATGCCGTTGGTGATAGGGTGAACGCCGCCGCCGGCAACGTAGAAATCCTTGGTGGAACCGGCGCGCGCCCATATCGCAATCCCGATATAGAGCACGAACGAGGCGCCAACAAACAGTAAGTTGATTGCAAACTGGCTCATTCTTACTCTCCCAGGCCGAATTTCTTGTCGAGCTGATTCATTCTCCAGGCATAGAAGAAGATCAGAACGATAAAGGTGAGAATGGAGCCCTGCTGGGCGAACCAGAAGCCGAGATCCGTGCCGCCCACGGAAATCGAGGCCAGCAGTGGGCGAAACAGAATGGCGCAGCCGTAGGATACGAATGCCCAGACCACCAGGCATCCAAAGATCAAACGAACGTTGGCTTTCCAATATGCAGCAGCATTAGATTTGTCGTCTGCCATGTTGGTGCTCTCCATTTATGGTTTTAAGGTTGGAAAGTGAGCTCACTGCGGGCAACTTGCCCCGCGCCGTACAAGATAAATCGTTGGGAGGAAGAGGGTCCCTTGCCGAAAGACTAGATGCTGCTTACGCCCCTGCGGCTTTCCCCTTTTTTCTTCATTAACCTTTCTTCACGAGCGTTTCTTCTTGGTTGTTGTCGTCAGGTACGCGGTGAACATTGTTCCAAAGCCAATATTACCTTGATCGACTCAAAGTAATACTGGCCAATAAATAGAAAAAATAAATCCAGACTTTGGTATCACGTACTCAAGACGCTGCCGACTTACGGCTTTATACAGGGAAATTATTCAATTTCCTAACATTTTATAATGGCGGGATGCGACTTTAGTCAGGATAGGACGATAGTCTATAGATCACTCTAAAACCATGTTTGCTACTTTAAGAGGGCGGTTCTAATTGCCCTGACCTTCGTTCTCCTGAGCTTGGTTATCTAGAACTTTTTTGTCTTGAGTTTTTTTGTCTTGAACTTGGCTGCCTTGAGTTGCCTTGAATGGAGAGTTTCACAACTTCGTCACAATACAGGAAGCTTTATTCACGCTTTTTGTATGAATACTCATCATTGGTTAACGAGTAATGGCAAGTAATGAGGTTTAACTGAACGTCGATTAGACCTTGGCTTTATAGCTTAAAGTATAAGAAGTATTCGTCCAGCCATTTTAAGACGCGCAGTGAATAACCATCGTTTATTCAAGTGTCGAGTGCGCGGGCGTCTTTTTGAGTGCTCTGTGCGGGTTTGGGCCGCATTTGCAACCGGGGTGATCCATGGTCGAGGCCGATCTTTCAAAACTTCCATTTTCCCTGCTGGACGAGGCGGGCATCGAATGCGCGCGCGGTGGGTTGGATCTGGCCTACTTCGATACTGGCGATATCATCCTGGAGTCGGGTCGCGAGGCCGAAGGCGTTTTCATCATTCATAAAGGTGATGTTACCGAGCTTGACCCCACCATGCCTCAGGCTCAGGCGCGCATCGGCCACTACACAGCCGGCGATCTGTTCGGCGCGATCAGCCTCTTGAACGGCAAAAGCCGCTACCGTTTCGAAGCAGAACAGGAGACGCTTTGCCATATCCTTCCCAAGGCGGTGTTTGGCGCACTTTGCCAGCAGTACCCGGATTTCGAGGCGTTCTTCAAGCAGTCCCTTTCGCACAAGGCACGGCTTTTGACCGAGCGCCGCGCGGCGGGTGGGCTCACCATGGCAGGGTTCATGCTCGCCAAGGTGGGCGAGTGCATGCGCGCGCCCATCGTGATCGAGGAAGACGAGGACATCAAAGGCGCGGTGGCCACACTGCTGGACAACCACGCCGACAGTCTTCTGGTCAGCACCCGGGGAAGCTACGGCATGGTGACCAAGACCGACCTTCTCAACGCCCTGGTGATGGATCAAAGCCCCGCTACGACCAGGATCGCAACCCTGGCGCATACCGCGTTGATCGTGGCCTCTCCCGAGCAGTACCTGTTTGAAGCTCTGGTACTGATGACCCGTCACAAGGTGGCTCGGGTGGTCGTCATGGCGCAGGGCACGCTTTGCGGCATCGTGGAGCTCACCGATGTGCTGAGCTACTTTTCCAGCCGAAGCTACGTGGTGGGGCTTCAAGTCGAGAAGGCAAGTGACCTGGAAGCCCTGGCCCAGGCCAGCCGGCGTACCCCCGAACTTGTCCAGGCGCTGATGGCCCAAGGGGTGAAGCTGCGCTTTGTCATGGAGCTTCTGGCCGCGCTGAACGGGCGCATCATCAACAAGGCCTGGACGTTCAGCGTGACTGGCCCTTTGCAGGAGAAGTGCTGCCTGGTGGTGATGGGCAGCGAAGGCCGGGGCGAGCAGATACTCAAGACCGATCAGGACAACGCGCTGATCCTCGATGATGATCAGTGCTGGCCTGAAGCGCCCCCGCAGATGCAGGCCCTGACCCGGACACTGATCGAGCTTGGCTATCCGCCGTGCCCGGGCAACATCATGGTTTCCAACCCCGAATGGGTAGGCAGTGTCGCCACGTGGCGCCAGCGTATAGGGCGGTGGGCCGAAAGCCGTGATGGCAAAAGCCTCATGAAGCTTGCCATCATGCTGGATGCCCACCCTGTCGCCGGCAATTCCCGGCTTGCAAGCCGTGTTCAGCAGGCACTTTTCGAGCGCTGCGCCGATGACGAGCTGCTGTTGAGCTACTTCGCCCGGGCCGCGCTCGGTTTCTCCACGCCGCTGACGCTTTTCGGGTCGCTGAAAAGGCGCGAACACGGTATCGATATCAAGAAAGGCGGCATTTTTCCCATCGTTCACGGCGTGCGCACCATGGCCCTTGAGCGACGTATCAAGACAACCAGCACCTTGGAGCGGCTGGACGCGCTGGTCGCTGACGGCCGCCTGGAGCGGCGCTTTGCCGACGACCTGGGCGAGGCGCTGTCACTTTTCATCGAGCTTCGCCTGCGCCAGCAGCTTGGCGTACGACAAACACCTTCCGTCGGACCGGCCAATCACGTGGTGGTGCAAGCGCTTTCGACCCTGGAGCGGGATCTGCTGCGCGAAGCGCTGCATATCGTCAAGGAGTTCAAGTCGCGCCTGACCCACCGTTACCATCTGGAGTACTCATAGCGGCATGCGTTTAATGGACCAGCATATTTCCCTGTTCGGCGGCTCGCTGCGCACACTTTTCAAGCGCGAAAGCGACCGCCGCCGGTGCATGGGCTCTTCTTTCGAGTGGCTCTTCCATCCCTATCTGGGTGAGGAGCTGGTGGCGCTGGCGTTCAGGTTCGTCCCCGACGAACAGATCCTGAGCGTGGCCGCGGTGGTCTTTGATCAGCGCCGCGTGCATACCCGAACCGCCTGGGTGGCCACGCTGGCCGACTTGACCCGGGTGAAGCGAGGCGCGCTGAAAGACCACAGCGCTCGTCACGGCACCACCGCGCTGATGTCACCGACGGTGGAAAACATCAGTGCGCTGGCGGAGTTCATCGGTAATCGTCCGGTAGTGGGATGGGACATCAATGAGGCCGTCGCGCCGATCAATCGCCTGTTCAACGCGCGGTTGGGCTTTGATCTGCCCAATACCCAAGTCGATGTCGCCAAGCTCTACCAGCGAAAACAAAAGCGCTCCCATGTGGAACCCTGGGCAGCGGCGAGCTTCAACCAGGCGCTTGGTCAGTCACGGTTGCCCGTTCAGGCCTGGCCGTCGCTGTTGAGTGAAGCGAGCGCCTGCGCGCTTTTGTACATGCGCCTGCAGCGTGACGCAGCCCTTGAAGCCTAGCCGGAAACAAGGGTATGGAAAGCTTATGGGAAGGCTGTATTGGGTGAATAGAGGAGTCTTGATAGAATAGCGGGCTTCACCCCCATCACCGGCAGTGCTTATACCATGCAGCAACCCGATCATTTCGACCCCGTCGTTGCCGAGGCTGGCGCGTCCTTGAGCCCGGCCGGCCCTGACGATGTCAAACAAAAGCGCGAATTCAACAAGTTGCAAAAAAGGCTTCGTCGCGAAGTAGGCAATGCCATTCTCGATTACAACATGATCGAGGAAGGCGACCGGGTGATGGTGTGTCTTTCCGGTGGCAAGGACAGCTACACCATGCTCGAGATTCTGCGCAATCTGCAGCGCAATGCCCCGGTGAACTTTTCACTGGTGGCGGTGAATCTCGACCAGAAACAGCCCGGTTTTCCCGAGCACGTACTGCCGAAATATCTCGACAGGCAAGGCGTCGAGTACCATATCCTCGAGCGGGATACCTATTCGGTGGTGAAGGAGAAGACCCCGGAAGGCAAGACCACCTGCGCGCTCTGTTCACGCCTGCGCCGGGGCTCGCTCTACGGCTTTGCCGAAGAGATCGGTGCCACCAAGGTGGCGCTTGGCCACCACCGCGAAGACATTCTGGAAACGCTGTTTCTGAACATGTTCTTCGGCGGCACGCTCAAGGCCATGCCGCCTAAGCTGTTGTCCGATGATGGCAAGAACATCGTGATTCGCCCGCTGGCTTACTGCAAGGAGGCGGATATCGCCGAGTTCTCGCGGCTGATGGAGTTTCCCATCATTCCCTGCAACCTGTGCGGCTCACAGCCCAACATGCAGCGCCAGAACGTCAAGGCGATGCTCGCCGAGTGGGATAAAAAGTACCCGGGCAGGCTCGAGAGCATGTTCAAGGCGGTGACCAACGTAGCGCCTTCCCAGCTTGCCGACCGTGAACTTTTTGATTTCAAGGGCCTCGAGGCCCGACAGGCCGAGCTCAGGGCCGGACGTATCCAGGCCCTGAACGTCGGCTAGGCGTGGTCGAGACCAGAACCCGATGAGAGGGCCTAGGCCTCGCCCTCTTCGTCGGCCAGGGTGATCAGTCGCGTCATGTCCAGGATATTCACTTCACGCCCGGAGACGGCCACTACCTGCTGTTGCTGCAGTCGGCTCAGGATACGGCTGACCGTCTCCACCGCCAGGCCCAGGTAGTTGCCGATATCCGCTCGCGCCATGGAGAGCCGGAAACTGTAGGGCGAGTAGCCCCGGCGACGAAAGCGGTCGGAAAGCGTGATGAGAAAGCTTGCCAGACGCTGGTCGGCGGTCTTGCGCGAGAGAAGACGCATCATCCGCCGGTCGTCGCGAAGCTCCTTGCTCATGCTGCGATAGAGCTGACCTCTGAGCTCGGGCAATTCCTCGGACAACTTGTCCAGATGCTTGAAGGGAATCTCGCACACCGTGGTGGTTTCCAGCGCGATGGCGCCGCCCGGGTAGAACTCCTCATCGATACCGTCCAGGCCGACCAGCTCGCTTGGCAGGTAGAAGTTGGTGAGCTGATCATCGCCGTTGCCTTCGCTGGTGACCTGCTTGAGGCTTCCCGAACGCACGGCAAAGACACTGGCAAACCGTTCGCCCTGATGAAACAACACTTCGCCCTTTTTAAGCGGCGCCCGACGACGAATGATCGCATCGAACTGACTGACGTCCTCAAGCTGCAGCGCCAACGGCAAACACAGCGAACTCAGGCTGCAGGTTTGGCAGCGTGGCGCCTGAAGCAGCGAGCGGCGTTGGCTGGCAGGGGTCGACATCACCTTCTCCTTTCATGGATATTCGCGCGAGATTACAAGATTCTAGAGTAACGCGCGACGCATTGCTCTGTCAGGTGCTTGTCAAAGGCCATGGCCAGGTGGCGAATCAACAGCCGCCCGATGGGCGTGGCCGTCAGCGTCAGCCCTTGACGGGTTACCAGCCCGTCGCGTTCCGCGTGGGCCAGGGCCTTCAGGGCATCGGCGAAATACGCTTCGCTGTCGATGTCGAAACGCTCGCCGATGGCGGCCAGGTCAATGCGCATGTCGCACATCAAGCGCTCGATCACCTCGCGGCGAATGAGATCGTCCTGGTTCAGGCGCAGGCCCTTGCAGGTCGGCAGATGCCCTTGATCCAGCGCGTGGGCGTAGGCGTCAAGGGTTACCGGATTTTGCGCGTAGACATCGCCCACCCGTGAAATCGCCGAGACCCCCAGGCCAATCAAGTCACACTGGGCGTGGCTGGAGTACCCCTGGAAATTGCGCTGTAGCGTTCCCTGCTGCTGGGCCAGTGTCAGGCTGTCATCCGGGCGGGCGAAGTGGTCCATGCCGATATGCACGTAGCCCGCCTGGTGGAGCATTTCGATACTGGCGCGCAGGATGGCAAGCTTTTCGTCGGCGCTGGGCAGCTCGCTTTCCTGAATACGCCGCTGGGGGGCGAAGCGTGTCGGCAGATGAGCGTAGTTGAATAGCGAAAGTCGTGCCGGGTTGAGCTCGATGATCTGGCCAAGCGTATGGGCGAAGCGCTGCTCCGTCTGGCGGGGCAGCCCATAGATCAGATCCACGTTGAGCGAACCAAACCCCAGCCGATGCGCCTCGTCCATCAGGGTTTCGGTCAGCCGCCGGGGCTGTACACGGTTGATTGCCTGCTGCACGTCGATATCCAGATCCTGAACGCCGAGGCTTAGCCGGTTGAATCCCAGTGACTGCAAATGCCGCAGCGTGAACACGTCCGCCTCGCGGGGGTCGATCTCGATGGCATAATCGCGTTCCGGGTCGCTTGAGAGCCCAAACCGTGCGTCCAGCCGGTCGATCAAGTCGCCCATCTGTGAAAGCGTCAGAAAGGTCGGCGTGCCGCCGCCCCAGTGAAGCTGCTGTACGGGGCGGGTGGTATCCACGTGCCGGGCAGCGAGCACCATCTCTCTGTCCAGCCGAGAAAGATAGGGCTCCGCCAAAGCACGGTTTTTCGTGGCGATCTTGTTGCAGGCGCAGTAAAAGCAGATCTTCTCGCAAAACGGGATATGCACGTAAAGCGACAGCGCCCGTTGATCGGCGTTACTTCGTTCCAGCGCTGCGGTGAAATCTTGCGGGGTAAATCCCTCGTGAAAGGCCAGGGCCGTGGGGTAGGAGGTGTAGCGCGGCCCGCTTTTATCGTAGCGGCGCACAAGCGCTTCATCCCAGGCGGGAGCGGGTGTTGCGGCAATAACATGAGCGCAGGTAGGCATAAAAGCTTCCGGGCAGAGAAGGAAAAACGCGCCGGGTCGATTCGACGGTGGCTTCCATGTTAGCGCCATTGAAATGGCTGGACGTTGAGCTGGGTCAATAAAGCCGCCCGCTAGGGCGAGTGGGCAGCGTGGGGCAAAAGCGCCCAGAGCTGATAAAGCGCAAAGCCGATAATGATGATGGCGGCGCCTGCGCGGGTCGCGGGATGGCGGATAAGGCCGCTCAAGGCGCGCGCGGCAAGGCCAGTGGCCAGCAGGGCGGGCAGAGTGCCCAGACCGAAGGCCCCCATGATCAGCGCGCCCTGGCGCGGGTCCGCGGTGGCCATGCTCCAGGCCAGCATGGAGTAGACCAGCCCACAGGGCAGCCAGCCCCAAAGCGCGCCGAGCACGAAGGCCTGGGGCAGGTGCACCACCGGCATCAGGCGCCGGCCCAGGGGTTCGATAAGACGCCACAGGCGCCGCCCCAGCCCTTCGAGCCAAAGCAGCCCCTTCCACCAGTTGGCGATATACAGCGCCATGAGTATCAGCATGACTGCGGCGATTACCTGCAAGATCAGGCGGGCGGCGGGGGCAAGCGAGACCAACGTCCCCAGTCCCGCGACCAGGGCGCCGGCCAGCATATAGCTTATGATGCGCCCGGTGTTGTAGCTGAGCAAAAGCCCTGTCATGCGCGCGGGGTGGCGCATGCTGGGAGGCACGGCAAAGGCCAGCGCGCTCATGATGCCGCCGCACATGCCGATACAGTGGGCGCCCCCCAGCAGGCCGAATACCAGCGCGGCGAGAAGCGGGGGCAGATCGAGCCCGGTGGGGTTCATGAGGGCGGCTCCCTGGACGCAGGCGAATCATCGCTTGGGCGGTGCTTTGCAGGCGGCGGCAAGTCGTCGTCGAACAAGATGCGGTGGGCAGGGCCTTCCAGGTCGTCGAACTGGTCGTTTTTCACCGCCCAGAAAAACGCCCAGACAGCCAGGCCCAGCAGCGTCAGGGAAAGCGGAATGAGCAGATAGAGAATCGTCATGCGCTTACCGTCCGGCCAATGGAGGGTGTGATCGTCTGAGCGCGTGGGCGGCGGTTCAGGCGCAGAGCGTTGCCCACCACCACCAGCGAACTCAACGACATGCCCAGGGCAGCAAGCCAGGGCGGAACAAGGCCCAGCGCCGCCAGAGGCAGGGCCAGGGCGTTATAGCATACCGACCAGGTCATGTTCTGACGCATGATGCGCTGGGTCATCCGCGCGATCATGAGGGCCTCGGGTATGCGCTCAAGGCGTGGGCTCAGCAGCAGGGCGTCGGCTCGGGTACGCGCCAGGTCGGTGGCACTGTTCATTGCCAGGGCCACATCGGCGCCGGCGAGTACCGGCACATCGTTGATGCCGTCACCCACCATCAGGACACGCTCGCCGCCGGCCTGTAGCGCGCGAAGCCGGTCAAGCTTGGCCTCGGGCGTGGCATCGAACTGCCAGGTCTCGATTCCGAGTGTCTCGGCCAGGCGCTCGACGGCGTAGGCGGTGTCGCCGGAGAGAAGCTCTACCCCGACCCCCTGAGCCTTCAGCTTGGCGATGGCAGCGGCGGCGTCCTCGCGCAGGCCGTCCTCGAGCTCGAACCAGGCTTTGGGGACGTACTCCTCGCTGAGCAGCAGCCACTGGCCTGGCCCGGGGGGCGTAAGCTCGGCATCTGCGGCGAATGCCGGCCGGCCCAGGCGCCAGGTAGCACCGCCCAAGGTGGCGCTCAGCCCGAAACCGGTGTGTCGGGTAACGTCCCTTGCCGTCGGTGTCGCCTCCTTGAAGGGGCGAAACGCCGAGGCGATCGGGTGTTCGGAGTGAGCTTCCAGAGCGGCGGCGATACGTCGAGCCTCGCCGGGTGAGAAGGCGGCATCCAGGGTCTGTGTGGCGTTCAGGCGCATCTCGCCGCGGGTCAGGGTGCCGGTTTTATCGAACACCACGCGGGTGACGCCGGACAAGGCCTCCAGGGCGTCCGCCCGGGTGATCAGCACACCGCGCCTGGCAAGCTGGCCGTGACCCGCGGCAAGGACGGTAGGCGCTGCCAGGGCGAGCGCGCAGGGGCAGGTCACCACCAGTACCGACAGTGTGATCCAGAATGCCCGAGTCGGGTCGATGAACGTCCACGCGATGGCGACACCCATCGTTACCAGCAGCAGACGAAAGACGAAGCGGTGAGCCATTCTTTCTGCCAGCCGGGCGAGCTTCGGCCGGCTGGCAAAGGCGCGGTCGGTCAAGTCGAGAATATGGGAGACCGTCGCCTGACGGCCTGGGTGGGTGACGCGAACCACCAGCGCGTTTTCCATATTCTGGCTGCCCCCGGTCACCCGTTCCCCCAGGCGCCGGGTAACGGGCAGATACTCCCCGGTGAGCATCGACTCGTCCAGGCTCGACTCGCCCTGCTCGATGATGCCGTCGGCGGGAACGGTCACGCCGGGTTTCACCAGGATCAGATCATCTCTTTCAAGATGGCTTGCAGGCACGACCCGCTCGTCGCCATCAGCGTCCAGGCGCACCGCGGAGGCGGGCAGCGCGCCGCTCAAGGCGTTGCCGCTACGGCCATTGCGCCGCCTGGTACGTGCCTCGATATAGCGGCTGAAGAGCAAGAAGAAGGTGAACATGGCGATGGAGTCGAAATAGACCTCGCCCTGGTTGAACACCACTGCATAGGCGCTGGCCAGATACGCCCCGCCAATGGCCAGCGCCACCGGCACTTCCATGCCCAGCCGGCGATGGCGAAGTTCACGCAACGCCGTCTGGAAAAAGGGCCAGGCGGAGAACAGCACCACCGGCGTGGTCAGCGCAAGCGACAGCCAGTGGAACAGGGCGAAGAAGTCCGCACTCAGCTCACCCGGGCCTGCCACGTAAATCGGGATGGAGAACATCACCACCTGCATCATGCCGGCAGCCGCCACGATCAGACGGCGCACGGTCATGCGTTCATCCGCCTTCAGCCGCTTCTGGGCCTGGTCGGGCTCGAAGGGCATCGCTTCATAGCCGATGGCGGCCAGCTCGGCAAAGATGCGGGAGGGCGTGAGTGTTGCCGGGTCCCAGCTCACCCGCAGGCGGTGGTCGCTGAGATTGACCGCGCTGCTGGTGATACCCTCCAGCGCATTGAGGCGGTGCTCGATGAGCCAGGCGCAGGCCGCGCAGGTGATGTTTTCCACGGCAAGCGTGGCGCGAACGCCTGCCTCCTGTGGGTGGACGAACTGGGCCTGCAGGTCGGGATGGTCAAAGGCCGACCAGGTTTGCGTTCGGGCGGCCTGTCCGCTGTCCGGACGGGCGGAAAGCTCGGTACGGTAGCGGTAGTAGTTCTCGAGCCCGCCCTCGACGATGGCGTGCGCCACCGCCTCGCAACCGGGGCAGCAAAGCGGATGCACGGTGTCGTCCAGGGTGATGTGCCAGGGCGCGCCGGCAGGCACCGGCGTGCCGCAGTGATAGCACGGCGCCGTCATGGCGCGCGGCTCCCGCCGGGGGCAAGCAGGGTGGCGTTCTCACTGGGCAGGGTGATCTCGCCGGTGAGCCGCCAGTCCGGCGAGTCCTGCGGGGTGAGCGCGACGTACCAGCGGTGACGCAGCCCCGCCGGGGCCTGGCCGACGTAGCGTCCGTCGCGGCGATGAGTCAACGCCAAGGTGACGTCCCGGTTGTCCTGGGTAGGAAAAATCAGGTTCAGCGTCAAAGTGTCCGGTCTGTCCTGGCCGGTCAGATCCAGAACCACGTCCTGGGTGAGCGGGTCGATGATGAGCGTCGCGCCAAGGTTCAGGGCGTCGGCGCGCTCGGCCTTGGCGAGTACCGTATTGATCGCCTTGCCATGTTCAAAATAGTCCTCCTGTACCACCATGCCGTCGAAGGTTCTGATGGCAATCACCGCAAAGCTCACGCTCACCAGCATCGAGGAGAGCAGCAGGGTGATCAAGAACCAGGGCCAGAACTGGCGATACCAGGGGGGCGGCGCGGAATCCAGCATGGTGGCTTACCTCCTCTCGCCGCTTAAAAAACGCGTTTCTCGCTCGGCGCGTATGTCCGCGTGCTCGGCCTGCAGAATAAGGTTGAGCGCCTGGCTTGGCGCAAGCCCCTCGGCGGGGGCGGTCACGCTCACTACCTGGGCGCGGGTGGCGCCAGCGGGCACTTTCAGCGTGTGGGCACTAAGGCGGGCGCCGGGGATGCCCTCGGCGCCCAGTTGATAGGTGCGCGCCTGACGATCGCGGTTGCGTACGATCAGGCGGTAAACGTTTTGAATCTCACCGCTGGCTGTCGTGGTGTAGAGCGTGGCCCGCGCGCGCTCGGCCTCGAAGCTTACCGGCACCCGCTGGGTCAGTGCAAAGGCCAGCGCCCCCACGGCCACCATCAGGGCTGCGAAGTAGCCAAGAAGGCGAGGGCGAACCAGTGAGGGTACGCCTCCCTCCATGCGGTTCTGGGTGGCGTAGCGAATCAAGCCCCGAGGTTTTTTGATGCGATCCATTACGGTGTTGCAGGCATCCACGCAGGCGGCGCACTGAATGCAGGCGTACTGAAGCCCGTCGCGAATATCGATACCCGTCGGGCATACCTGCACGCAGAGCTCACAGTCGATGCAATCACCGCCGGGGGCGGTGGGGGTTTTAAGCGTGTGGCGCCCACGGGGTTCGCCTCGGGCAGCATCATAAGCCACTGTCAGCGTATTGCGGTCGAACATCACCGATTGAAAGCGTGCGTAGGGGCACATGTAAAGACATACCTGCTCGCGCAGCCAGCCGGCATTGAGGTAGGTGAAAAAGCTGAAAAAGCCCACCCAGAACACGGCCCAGCCGTGAGACTCGAGTGTTACCAGATCCACCACGAGTGTGCGGATCGGCGCAAAGTAGCCCACCACTGTGAGGCCGGTGGCCAGCGCGATCAAGGCCCACAGGACGTGCTTGAGCGCCTTTCGGCTCAGATGAGAGGCGGGCCGCGTGCGATCCAGACGGATACGCCGGTGGCGCGAGCCCTCCAGGCGGTGTTCTACCCACATGAACAAGAAGCTCCAGACGCTTTGCGGGCAGGTATAGCCGCACCACACCCGCCCCGCCAGCACGGTAATGCAAAAAAGCCCGAAGGCGGCCACGATGAATAAAAGCGCCAGAAGAATGAATTCCTGCGGGTAGAACGTGGCAAAGAAAAGGTGAAATTCGCGTCCGGGAATATCCAGCCAGATAGCCGGTCGCCCCTGCACGTCAAGCCAGGGCAGCAGGAAAAAGCCCGCCATCAGCACGACGTTCAGGCAGCGGCGAATCCGCTGGAAACCCCCCTGGCTTTCGCGCACATAGAGCCGGGCGCTGTTCGCTGCGGGCTTGCCAGTGGGGCGTGGGGTTATATCCTGGGCGGGTATCGGCTGCATCAAACTCCAGCTCAAGAGAGAGGGCGTGCTATCGCGTGCAGAGATGATAACAACAATTGCACGCTCATTTGTTGCTTTGAGTTAGCTTTCACGCCGCCGAGGTGCGGCGAATTGGCGCCTGCTAGGGGCCTGGGGCGCGGTCTTGACGGTCAAGTCGCAGGCTGTAGACGTAGGCGGCCACCAGGTGCACGCGCTCGGCGCCGATAAAGGGCGCCTGGGCGGGCATCTGGCCGCGTCGGCCATCGGTCAGGGTTTGGCGAACCGCGTCCGCCACGCTTTGGCCGGGGGCCTGGTAGAGCCAGGTATCGTTGGTCAGGTTCGGTGCGCCGAGGGCCTGGTTGCCGGTACCGTTCGGGGCGTGGCAGGCCACGCAGAAACTCGAATAGGTGGCCTCGCCGCCCTCGGCGCGCGCGGGTTCGTGCTCGAGCCCGGAAAGGGCGAGCACGTAGTGAGTCAAATCCTCCAGGGTCTCTTCCCCCAGGTGCCCCCAGGCGGGCATCACCCCGCGCCGCCCGTGGGTCAGGGTCGCAACAAGCGTCTCGGGGTCACCGCCGTAGAGCCAGTCGTCGTTGGTCAGGTTGGGGAACCCGTCGCCGCCCTGGGCATTGACGCCATGACACATGGCGCAGTTGTTCATGAAGATGCGCTCGGCGATCTGCATGGCCTCGCCATCCTGGGCCAGCTCGGGAATCGCCACACGGTGGTACTGGGCGAAAATCGGCCCGAAGCGCGCCTCGGCGGCGGCGACCTCTTCCTCCCACTGCGCCTCCTGGCTCCAGCCCAGAACCCCGCGAAAGTTGCCGAGGCCTGGGTAGAGCGCCAGATACGCCAGCGCAAACACGATGGTGGTCACGAAGAGGTAGAACCACCACTTGGGCATGGGGTTGTCGTACTCTTCGATACCGTCTGCACTAAAGCCGGTGGTCGCACTTTCACCATCCGCTCCCGGGGTATGGTCGCGCCCGTCGTTGGCCATCACCACCCAGACCACCAGCGCCAGGGTGCCCAGGGTGAGCACGATGACCCAGGCGCTCCAGAAGCCGGGCAGGGCGCTGTCCCATAAATCGCTCATGGGCGCGTCTCCTGCTCGCTGTCGACGCTATTGTCCCCGGGCGAGTCCACGCCGGGTGTCTCCACGCCGGGCGTCTCCTCATCGGCGAAAGGCAGGTTCGCTGCTTCGTTGAAATCCTCCTGGCGGCGTCGGGAGTACGCCCACGCCACGATGCCGATAAAGGCCATGATCAAAACCAGGGTGATCAGCCCGCGAAAGGTGCCGGTATCCATCTAGCGCGTACCCTCCAGAACGGTACCCAACTGCTGCAGGTAAGCAATGAGCGCGGTGATCTCCGGGGTGCCGCGCACCTGCTCTTCGGCGTTTTCGATCTGCTCGGTCGTGTAGGGAACGCCGAGGCGTTTCAGCGCGCGCATCTTGGCAGGAGTGGCCTTGCCGTCAAGCTCGCGCTGAAAAAGCCAGGGGTAGGCCGGCATGATGGACTCCGGCACCACATCGCGCGGGTTGTACATGTGCGCGCGGTGCCAGGCGTCACTGTAGCGCCCACCCACCCGGGCCAGGTCCGGCCCGGTACGTTTGGAACCCCACAGGAAGTTGTGTTCAAAAAGGCCTTCGCCGGCCACGTTGTAGTGGCCGTAGCGCTCGGTTTCGGCGCGAAACGGGCGAATCATCTGGGAGTGGCACCCCACGCACCCTTCGCGGCGATAGATATCGCGCCCTTCAAGCTCCAGGGCGGTGAGTGGTTCGAGCCCCTCCACGGGTTCGGTGGTGTCTTCTTGAAAAAATAGCGGCACGATCTCGGCAAGCCCGCCAAAGCTGATCGCCACCAGGATTAGTGCGCCCAGAAACCCGGCGTTCTTCTCCACCAGCTCATGCTTCATGGCGCCCTCCGGCAAGCGTAGCGCCTTGCGGCGCCTTGGCCTTTTGCGGCACTTGACGATACTTCACCGTCATGTAGACGTTGAACGCCATCACCAGCATGCCCGTCAAGAAGAACAGCCCGCCGAGCAGGCGCACCAGGTAGCCTGGGTGGCTGGCCTCGACGGCGTCGACAAAGCGATACATCAGCGTGCCATCGGCATTGATCGCCCGCCACATCAGTCCCTGAATGACACCATTGACCCACATGGCGGTGATGTAGAGCACCGTGCCTATGGTGGCAAGCCAGAAGTGCAGCGAAATGAGCGCCACCGAGTGCATCTGGGTGCGCCCGTAAAGACGTGGAATCATGTGATACAGCGAGCCGAAGGTGATCATCGCCACCCAGCCAAGGGCGCCTGCGTGAACGTGGCCGATGGTCCAGTCGGTATAGTGGGAGAAGGCGTTGACGGTCTTGATCGCCATCATCGGGCCCTCGAAGGTCGCCATGCCGTAGAAGGTGAGCGCGACCACCAGAAAGCGCAGGATCGGATCAGAACGCAGCTTATGCCAGGCGCCGGAGAGCGTCATGATGCCGTTGATCATGCCGCCCCAGGAAGGCACCAGCAAAATGATCGACATCACCATGCCCAGCGACTGCGCCCAGTTGGGCAGGGCGGTGTAGTGAAGGTGATGCGGCCCGGCCCACATGTAGATCATGATCAGCGCCCAGAAATGGACGATGGACAGCCGATAGGAGTAGATCGGCCGCTCGGCCTGCTTGGGCACGAAATAGTACATCATGCCCAGAAACCCCGCGGTCAGGAAAAAGCCCACCGCGTTATGGCCATACCACCACTGCACCATGGCATCCACCGCTCCCGCGTAGAGCGAGGTGGAGTACATCGGCGTGACCGGAAGGGCTGCGTTGTTGACGATATGCAGCACCGCCACGGTGATGATGAACGCCGCATAAAACCAGTTGGCCACGTAGATATGCGACGTGTTGCGCCGCTTCAGGGTCATCAGAAAGACCACGGCGTAGCTTATCCACACCACTGCCAGCAAGACGCTGATCGGCCACTCGAGTTCGGCGTACTCCTTGGTGGTGGTGTGGCCAAGCGGCAGCGATACGAGCGCGGCGACGATTACCGCCTGCCAGCCCCAGAAGGTGAAAGCGGTCAGGCGATCGCTGTAAAGACGGGTCTGGCAGGTACGCTGCACCACATAATACGAGGTGGCGAACAGCGCCGAGCCGCCGAAGGCGAAAATGACCAGATTGGTATGCAGCGGTCTCAGGCGGCCAAAACTCGTCCAGGGGAGGCCCAGGTTGAGCTGGGGCCAGACCAGCTGGGCCGCCAGCAAAAGTCCTACCGCCATGCCCACAATGCCCCACACCACGCTCATCATCGCGAACTGGCGAACGACGGTGTAGTTGTAGGCGGGTTCCACGCTTTTCAGTACTTGGCTCATAGGGGCTTTCCATCGAACGCAGGGAGGGCTTTTCAAGCCCTGCGGGAGTCTAGCGTAGCGGCGCGCCAAGCTAAATAGCGCGTGAAATGAAAACCGCCTTCAATTGTGACACTTTTGATTGACGAAGTGGGGGCAGTTGCGGCATCCTTCGTCGGCGCTCAAGGCAGCCGGTTCGGCTCGTGCAGGCAACACGCTAATTTGAATCAAAAATTCATAAAGCGTATTGACAGCAGCCCGAAACCCGGTAGAATGCAGCGCCACGTGACCAGCGGGTGGTTAGCTCAGTTGGGAGAGCACCAGCCTTACAAGCTGGGGGTCACTGGTTCGAACCCAGTACCACCCACCATTTTTAATGGGTTGGAAACGTGTTGCAGTAACTGTTGATGCAATAGTGGACCGGTAGTTCAGTTGGTTAGAATGCCGGCCTGTCACGCCGGAGGTCGCGAGTTCGAGTCTCGTCCGGTCCGCCATCATCACTTTTATTGCTCTGTGTTATCGCTATTCGGACCGGTAGTTCAGTCGGTTAGAATGCCGGCCTGTCACGCCGGAGGTCGCGAGTTCGAGTCTCGTCCGGTCCGCCATCGATAACATACGCTATAGTGATTGAGCGTTTTCGACGCTTCGATCATGGGTGGTTAGCTCAGTTGGGAGAGCACCAGCCTTACAAGCTGGGGGTCACTGGTTCGAACCCAGTACCACCCACCATTTGAAAGCGCCTCTGAACCGCAATCAAATGGTCGTTCCAAAAGTGGACCGGTAGTTCAGTCGGTTAGAATGCCGGCCTGTCACGCCGGAGGTCGCGAGTTCGAGTCTCGTCCGGTCCGCCATCAAGTTTCCTTCCTGCTTTGTCCTCTCTACTTCGTATCTCTTTTTCTTCGTATCCTTTTTCCGACATTTATTGAGCCTTTTCGCGCGCTCGATAGCCTGTTCACGATTGCCAAAAAAACCCCGAGCCAATGCCCAGGGTCATGTCCGCGTGCCTGGCGTTTAGCCAATGGCAGCGGCGCCGGCCTTGGCGACCTGTACGTCCTGGTCGGGTTTCACGCCGGAAATGCCCACCGAACCGACCACCTGGCCATCCACGGTGATCGGCACCCCGCCGGAAAGCAGGCCCTGCAGCGGAGCGGAGACAAACGCCGTGCGGCCATTGTTGATCATCTCCTCGAATACCTGGGTCTCCTTGCGGCCCAGTGCGGCGCTGCGTGCCTTTTGCGTGGCGACCTCGGCGCTGAAGGGCGCGGCGCCGTCCAGGCGGCGAAGGCCGAGCAGGTGGCCGCCATCGTCAGCCACGGCAATGGTCACCGCCCAGCCTTGGCTGTCGGCTTCCTTTTGCGCAGCGTCTAGAATGGCGGTCACATCGGTCTGGCCCAGAATGGCTTTGGTTTGCATGCTGCTTCCTTTTTGATGTTGTTAAGCCGCGCGGACGCGGCCTTGGGGTTTGAACGCAGGTGTTATACCAGGGCGTCGTCGACGATCTCCACCCAGTGGCGTACCGGCGTGCGGTTGGCGCTGGCCAGATGCGTCTGACAGCCGATGTTGGCAGTGACGATCATTTCCGGCTTGCCGGCTTCCAGGGCGTTGAGCTTGTTATCGCGAAGCTTTGTGGCGATTTCGGGCTGGGTAATGGAGTACGTACCTGCCGAGCCGCAGCACAGGTGGCTGTCCTGCACGGGGGTCAGCTCGAAACCGAGCTTTGTCAGCACGCCTTCTACCGCACCGTTGAGCTTCTGAGCATGCTGCAGCGTGCAGGGACAATGAAAGGCCAGGCGCTTGGGTGCTTTCACGGCCAGTCTTTCCAGCGGCTCCGCGCGCAGCACTTCGACGATATCCTGGGCCAGTTCGCTGATGCGACTGGCTTTTTCGGCGTAGGCGGGATCTTCCTTGAGCATCTCGCCATACTCCTTGATGAACGCCCCGCAGCCGCTGGCGGTTTGCACGATCGCCTCGACCCCCTGCTCTACATGGGGCCACCAGGCGTCGATATTGGCGCGCATGCGCGCACGTCCCGCCTCCTGGGCGTTCAGGTGAAAGTCGATTGCCCCGCAGCAGCCGGCCTCGGTCACCGGCGTCAGCCCAATGCCCAGCCGGTCCAGAAGCCGGGCGGTGGCGGCGTTGGTATTGGGCGAAAGCCCCGGCTGCACGCAGCCCTCCAGTATCAGCATCTGGCGGGCGTGCTGAGTGGTTGGTCGTTTGCCCGCATCCACCGCAGGCGGCGGCATCTTGTGTCTGAGCGTGGCGGGCACCAGCGGCTTGAAGGTCTGGCCGAGTTTCAAGAGCGTCTGAAAGCGCTTGGGCTCGACCATCATCTTGCGCAGCGCAAAGCGCGTGGCGCGCTCACTCGCCGGTCGCGGCACCCGACGCTCGATCTCCGCACGGCCGATGTTCAAGAGCTTGTGATACTCCACCCCGGACGGGCAGGTCGTTTCACAGTTCTGGCAGGTCAGACAGCGGTCCAGATGAAGGCGCGTTTCCTCGGTCACCTGGGTGTCGTCGTCACGGCTCTCCAAAAGCTCCTTCATCAGGTAGATACGCCCGCGCGGGCCGTCGCGCTCGTCGCCCAGAAGCTGGTAGGTCGGGCAGGTGGCATTGCAAAAGCCGCAGTGCACGCAGGTACGCAGGATGCGTTCGGCTTCCTGGATATGCGGTTTCTGGCGATCTGCATCGGTAAAGTGCGTCTGCATGAAAGCTCTCCTTAAAGCCCCGCGTAAAGGCGGCCCGGGTTGAAAATGCCGTGGGTATCGAGCTCGGCCTTGAGCTTCTGGTGGTACTTCTTCACCACTGGGTCGAGCGGTGTAAACGGCGCTTCGTCACCGCTCTGGGCCTCGGGCGTAAAGCAGGTGGCGTGTCCGCCGACCTCCTGGCACGCCTTGCGCAGCGTCTGCCCGTCGCGGGTTTTGATCCAGCGCTGACAGCCCGCCCAGTCGTAAAAGATATCCGCTTCGTCGATATCAAGCTTTATCGGCCGGGTATGCGGTGGCAGCGAGGCGCGCCACAGTGCCTGGCCGTCACCCAGCGTGAAAAAGTCGTGCTGGTGATCGCGAAGCCTCGACCAGAAATCCGCTTCAACCGTCTCGCCGCCCAGGCGCTCACGAGTTGCCTTCACCGAACTTTCGCCACCTTCCAGACGGATGAACAGCGCGTTTTGGTGCCACGCCGCTCCGGTCATCGGCAAGGGCTCGCGGCCGAGTCTGGAGAGTGTCGTCAGCGCGTCATCGATGCTGATGCCGTCCAGGCGCAGGCTATGGTAGGCGCTGGGTTTGGGCAGCACCTTGAAGGAGATGTCGGCCAGCACGCCAAGTGTGCCCTGGGCGCCGGTCATCAACCGCGAGACATCGTAGCCGGCGACGTTTTTCATCACCTCGCCGCCAAAGCGCAGCTGTTTGCCCTCCTGGGTGATCACGTGGCTTCCCAGCACGAAATCGCGCACCGCTCCCGCCCAGGGGCGGCGCGGCCCGGAAAGCCCGGTGGCAACGACCCCGCCGATGGTGCTGGCCGGGCCAAAGCGCGGCGGCTCGAAGGGCAGCATCTGGTGATGCTCGCCGAGTGCTTCTTCCAGGACGTTCAGGCGCGTACCCGCGCGCACGGTGACGACAAGCTCCACAGGGTCGTAGGAAACGATGCCGCTGTGTTCGGCCACGTTGAGCGCGATACCCTCTACCGGACGGCCGTAAAAGCCGCGGGTGTCGCCGGCCACGATGCGCAGCGGCGCTCGGGTCTGGTACGCGTTGGCGACCTGCTGGCAAAGCGCCTCACTGATATCGCGATCCGGTACTTGTATTGCGGGGTCTGTCATGGTCATTCCTTTATATTGCTACCGGGCCGGCGTCAGAAACGCGGCAGCTCCGGGTGGGGCAGCTCGTTGTTATGAACGTGCATGGCACCGAATTCTGCGCAGCGCGCCAGGGTGGGGATGTTCTTGCCCGGGTTGAGCAGGCGCTTCTCATCGAAGGCAGCCTTCAGTGCGTGGAAAACGCTGATCTCGTCAGGCTGGAACTGGCTGCACATCTGATTGATCTTTTCCCGACCCACGCCGTGTTCGCCGGTGATCGACCCGCCGGCGGCGACGCAAAGCTCAAGAATCTTGCCACCCACGTCCTCGGCAAGCTCAAGCTCGCCCTCCTTGTTGGCATCGAACAAGATCAACGGGTGCATGTTGCCGTCGCCGGCGTGAAACACGTTCGCCACCCGTAGCCCGCTCTCCTGGGACAGCGCGGCGATGCCCTTGAGCACCCGGGGCAGCTCGCGGCGGGGGATAGTGCCGTCCATGCAGTAGTAGTCCGGCGACATGCGCCCCACGGCGGGGAAGGCATTCTTGCGCCCGGCCCAGAACTTGGCACGTTCGATATCGTCGCGGGCCTGCTGGATATCCGTGGCGCCGGCTTTTTCCAGCACCCGGCGTACCGTTTCGCAGTCGTCGTCCACGTCCGCCTCGACGCCGTCGAGCTCGCAAAGAAGGATTGCCTCGGCGTCCAGCGGATAGCCCGCGCGGACGAAGTCCTCGGCGGCCTGGATGGCGAGTTTGTCCATCATCTCGAGCCCGCCGGGAATGATGCCCGCGGCGATGATATCGCCCACTGCCTTGCCGGCTTTTTCCACATCGTCAAAGCTTGCCATCAAGACCTTGGCGGTTTCGGGTTTGGGCAAAAGCTTCACGGTGATCTCGGTGACCACCCCAAGCATGCCTTCCGAGCCGTTCATCAGCGCCAGTAGATCGAAGCCTGGCGCATCAAACGCCTCCGAACCGAGCGTCATGTGTTCGCCTTCGATGGTCAGCACGTCGACGCGCAGCACGTTGTGCACGGTCAGACCGTACTTCAGGCAGTGAACGCCGCCGGCGTTTTCCGCCACGTTGCCGCCAATCGAACAAGCGATCTGCGAGGAAGGGTCCGGGGCGTAGTAAAGCCCGAAGGGCGCGGCCGCCTCGGAAATCGCCAGGTTGCGAACCCCCGGCTGAACCCGGGCAATACGTGCATCCGCATCGACATCGATGATCTTGTTGAAGCGTGACATCACCAGAAGCACGCCCTGCTCGAGCGGCAGCGCCCCGCCGGAAAGGCCGGTGCCCGCGCCACGGGTGACCACGGGCACGCCCAGTTCAAAGCAGCACTTCAAGAGATGTTCGACCTGATCGAGGCTTTCCGGGAGTGCCACGAGCATGGGCAGCACGCGATACGCTGCCAGGCCGTCGCACTCGAACGGGCGCAGGTCTTCCTCCCGGTGAAGCAGGGTAAGAGTGGGCACCGCGCGCTGGAGTTCGCGCAATACCTCGCTTTTGTCACGGTCGATCAGCTCGCCGTCGAGGCGCGCGTCATAGAGGATATTCATAGCCATCCTGTTGTTTTGTCGTACTCATGTCTGACGTACCCGCGTTGACTTGACAAGGGCGAGGCGCCGTCGATATCGGTTAATCTGAGCTTTTTTTGTGTAGCTGTCCAGCCTGTGGTGCAATGGTCTGACCAGTTATTCAAGGCCCGCTACAAGGAGGCAGGCGTGACGTTGGCACCTTTTGAAACCCCGATGGGGCGGCGAACCCCGGAGCATGTGGCGGCCAGGATCGAAGAGCTGATTCTGGAGGGCGTGTTTCGCCCGGGACAGCTGTTGCCATCGGAGCGGCGGCTTTGCGAGCGCCTGGGCGTCTCCCGGGCTTCCTTGCGCGAGGGGTTGCGCATCCTGCGCAGCAAGATGATCATCGAGACCCGCCAGGGGCGCGGCTCGGTGGTGGCTTCGCTGTTGCCCATGAACCAGCAAGGCCCCTTGATGCATCTGTTTCGCGACCATCCGCGCACGCTGTTCGATCTGCTGGAAGTACGCGCACTGCTGGAAGGTGAGTCGGCTTATCTGGCCGCCCGGCGAGGCACGTCGATGGACCGGGTGCTGATTACCCGGCGCTATCAGGAAATGGCCGACTACGTGGCCGACAACGATGACATCGAGGTGCAGCAGCTGGCCCGCCTTGACCACGCCTTTCACCTGGCCGTTTCCCAGGCCTCGCACAATCCGGTGCTGGTGCATACGCTGCAAAGCCTGACCGATCTGCTGTTGAGCTCGGTGTTTGCCTCGGTGAAACATCTTTATCACCACTCGGGCCCGCGGGCGATGATCAACCATCAGCACGAAGAGCTTTTTCAAGCGGTGATAAAGGGCGACCCGGACGAGGCCAAACGCATCGCGCTCGAGCATTTGAGCAGCATCACCGAACTGTTGCGCGAGCTCGACGCGGAAAGCGAGCGCCTCGAGCGCTCCTCGATGCGTTTGGAGGAGTGGCGCTAGTTCAGGGCTCAGGCATTGGCGGCGTTGGGGCTCTCGTCTTCGATGACGCCGGCAAGCGTTGCGACTTCGAGCTTGTTGCACAAGTGATCGCGCAGAACCTGGCCGAGCTTTTGGCTATCGCGTTGTTCAAGCGCGTTGATCATCGCTTCGTGGTCCTGAACGGCTCGGTGCCAGAAACTGTCTGTCATTTTCTTGGAGTAGCGTACGCGCTTTACCCGCTGGCTCAGGTTGCTGTACATCT
This sequence comes from Vreelandella xerophytica, assembly GCF_968048975.1. Next base: position 656,751 of record NZ_OZ309106.1, read on the forward strand.
CCTGGAGGACCTCGTTGTTGGAGGCCATGAGAATGTGCTCGTGTATCTGCCGGTTGACCTCGAAGTAGCTCATCAAATCCCGCGACTCGTAGTGCGCGAGCATCTTGTCGTGGAGTTTGCGGATAATGGCGATCTCGTCACTGCTGATATGCTGGCAGGCCAGCTCGCCGGAGAGCCCCTCCAGCGCGGCCATCAGATCGTAGGTATCCTTCACCTTTTTAAAGGTCAAGCGCACCACTCGAGCGCCCCGGTTGGGTAGAAGCTCGATCAGCCCTTCGGCAGCAAGTACCTTGAGCGCCTCGCGAAGCGGTGTACGCGAGACGCCGAAGGTTTCGCAAAGCTCTCTTTCCGAAATACGCTCACCCGGCGCCAGTTCGCCGTGTTCGATCAAATCGCCAATGCGGTCGGCCACCTCGCGGTACAGGTTGCGCTGCAAAATTTTGGTCATGGCACTGTCCTTATAACGTGACTCACGCATCCCGTGGCGCTGCTCGAAGACGAGACGCAGTGGGCGGCGCTTTTTTCCTATAGTGGCGATACGCCCTATCATCTGCAAAGATAATTATGAATTCAAATGCCCGGCGATACCTTCTCGTGTCGGGTGAATGCGTTCTTGTCGCTTGCCAACCAATAACGATAAAGGAAGATTTCCATGCCAAGCAATGTTTACCTCGCCAGCGTCCAGCTTACCCGAGCACAGGCCCGGCGTATTCTTGAAGGTGCCGTGCAGAAGGCGCGCAAGTTTGACCTGCCCCCGCTCACCCTGGTGGTTCTCGACGGCGGCGGCAATCTGGTGGCCGCCGAGCGCGAAGACGGCTGCGGACCGGTACGCTTTCCCGTTGCCAATGCCAAGGCCTACGCGGCCCTGGGGATGGGGATTTCGAGCGGCGTCATGGGGGAGCGCAATCAGGAACGTCCCGCTTTTCTTGCAAGCGTGGCCGCGGCTACTCAAGGCCAGGTCGTGCCGGTCGCCGGGGGCGTGCTGATTTTGAACGAGCACCAGTGCGTCATCGGAGCGGTCGGGGTGAGCGGGGCCTCTTCGAGTGAAGACCAGGACGTGGCCACGGCGGGGATCGAGACGGCAGGCTTATCGCCCGGTTTCGAGCCCTGAGTAGGCTTTTTTCTCGCTGAAGGCGGCGCCGACACCGGCGCCGCCTTTTTTTTATGTGTTTATTTAAATCTGATTATCAACGGTTTAACGCTTTGCATGAGACCGCGATACGAAAGTTTAATACCTAATTTTGAATTTTGAATTCAAATTGAAGTGGTGGAACAGCAAAGTGTGCCACTCAACAACAGCAAGACCAGCGCTTACTGCTTAACACCCCGTTATCAGTAAGGCTCGTCGGGTGCCATCGGGCGCCATGCCACGATGGTGACGAATTAAAAACAACAAGTGTTCGCCTGGAGTGCTCTATGAATTTCTTCAAACCCGCGTTAGTGGCTGCGGCCATCTCCCTTGGTATGGGCGCACTCGGCGCCAGTGCCAATACCGAAGTGCGCCTTGGCCATGTGGGGGGGCCGGGGTCGCTGTTCGAAATCACCGCCAACCGCTTTGCCGAACTTGCCAACGAGCGCCTCGATGGCGTCGCGGAGGTCAGCGTTTACGGCAACAGCCAGCTAGGTGGTGACGAATCCATGCTGCGCCGGCTGCGCCTGGGCTCGCTGGATCTCACCATTCCTTCGACGGTGATGAGTTCGGAAGACGAGCAGTTCGCCCTGTTCGAGATGCCCTACCTGATCGAAGATCGCGAGCACATGAAGCGTGTACGCGACGAGGTGGTGCGTGGCCCGCTTGCCGAGGCCTCGCAAGCTCGCGGCTTCAAGATTCTCGGCGTATGGGAGAACGGCTTCAGGCAGATCACCAACAACGTGCGCCCGATTAACGTGCCGTCGGATCTCGAGGGCATCAAGCTGCGCACCCCAAGCGGCACCTGGCGTATCGAGATGTTTCGAAGCTACGGCGCGGCTCCCTCGCCCATGTCGCTCTCCGAGGTCTTCGTCGCCCTGCAGACCGGCGCGATGGACGGCCAGGAAAACCCCCTGATCCAGACCTATTCCTCGCGCTTCCAGGAAGTGCAGGAGTATCTCTCCATGTCCAACCACGTCTATACCCCGGCGTACCTGGTCGCCGGCGCGAGCTGGAATCGCCTGCCCGAAGAAGTGCGCACGGTGCTCGAAGAGGTTGCCCTGGAAATCGAGGACTTCGCACTCGAAGAGGGCGCGCGCCTCGATGAAGAGATCCTGGCCCGTATGGAAGAAGAGGGCATGCAGATCAACGAGGTGGATTTCGAAGCATTTTCCGAAGCCTCCGAGCCCATCTATGCCGAGTTCGCCGATGAGGTCGACAACGGCCAGGACCTGATCGACCAGGTCAACGCGCTGCGCGAATAACCATTATCGCTCGAGGCGCCCGTTAACCGGGCGCCTCTCGGCTCGGGAGGTTTCAATGAGTACTTTTGATACGTTCAAGAAAGGCTATTTCACCTTTCTCGAAGCGATCGTGGTGGTGCTGGTCATCGCACTCGCCGGCGTGGTCACCATCGGGTTCGTGACGCGCTATCTGGGCTCGCCGCTTAGCTGGTACGACGAGCTGGCCGCGGTGCTATTGGCCTGGGTGACCTACTACGGCACCGCCCTGGCGGCGGCGAAGGGCGCCCATATCACCTGTCCCAGCGTTCTGAACATGTGCCCGCCCGCCATACGCGTGCCTATCGCGCTGCTGGCCGAGGCAATCACCATCGGCTTTTTCGTCTTTTTGGGGCTGGCAAGCTATCAGGTCATCCTGATTCTCGACGGGGTGAACATGGTCAGCCTGCCGTCGATTTCCATGCAGTTGACCCAGTCCGCCATTCCCGTGGCGTCCGTTCTCTTCATCATCGCCGAGTTATTGCGCCTGCCCGATATCATCAAGCAAGCGCGAGGTAAGGGGTTCATCGACCACGAGCTCGAAGAAGCCGGGATCGATGCCGATGAAGTCGAAGCCGTCAGCACACAACAGCGAGGATAGGTAAACGACATGGTGATTCTCTATATCTTCCTGGCACTGATCGTGCTGATTCTGATCAACGTGCCCGTGGCGGTTGCACTCGCCCTGGTGGGCACGGCGGCCACCTTCATGACCTACGGCAGCATGGCGATGCCCACCGTCGGCATGACGATGTTCGAAGGCGCCACCAACTTCCCGCTCATCGCGATACCGCTGTTCATTCTGGCCGGTGCCATCATGAACGCCTCGAGCATTTCGCGGCGCTTGATCGATCTGGCCATGGCCATGGTCGGTTTCATCAAGGGCGGGCTTTCGATGGTCACCATCGGCGCCTCGGTGTTCTTCGCAGAAATCTCCGGCTCGTCGGTGGCCGGGGTTTCGGCGATCGGCAGCATCCTGATTCCTGCCATGCGCAAGAAAGGCTACTCCAAGGAGTTCGCCGCCTCGATCTCCTCGTCGGCGGCGAGTCTTGCGATCATTTTGCCGCCTTCCATCCCCATGATTCTTTACGCGGTGATGTCCGGTGAATCGGTGGTGCAGATGTTCGTCGCAGGCATCTTCCCCGGGCTTCTCGGCGCGATGGGCCTGGCAGCGATGTGCTACTACCTGGCGCGCAAGTACAACTTCCCCTCGGAAGGGCGCTTTCGCCTCTCGGTACTCGGCACGGCGCTGAAAGAAGCGGTATGGGCGCTGCTGATTCCGGTCATCATCCTGGGCGGCATCTTCGGCGGTTTCGTGACCGCCACCGAAGGCGCGGCACTCGCCGTGTGCGTGGCGATCTTCATCAGCGCGGTGATCTATCGCGAGTTCACGATCAAGAACTTCATCGACTCCTGCAAGAGCGCCGGCGTACAGACCGCGGTGGTCATGCTGCTGGTGGCGGCGTCCGCCGTGGTGGGCGGGTATCTGACCGAAACCCGCGTGCCCCAGGGCATCGCCATGCAGATCAGTGAGTGGACCGACAATCGCTACGTCATCCTGGCGCTCTTGAACATCATTTTCCTGATTCTGGGCATCTTCCTGCACTCCGCGGCCGCCATCATCCTGGTGGTGCCGATCGTGCTGCCCCTGGTGATCGAAGTGGGAATCGACCCGCTGCACTTTGGCTTGATCGTCACGCTGAACCTGGCCATCGGCCAGCAGACCCCGCCGGTGGCGAGTGTACTCATCGCGTCGTGCTCGATTGCCAAGTCCGATATCTGGGCGACGTCGAAAACCAACCTGTGGTTCATCGCGGTGCTGTTCACCATCTTGATGATCAACACCTATATTCCTGCCTTTGCGCTGGCGCTGGTCAACTTCGTCTATGGCACCTGACCCATGACCACGAAAGGAGAAAGACAATGACGCAGAAATCGCAAAAGCCCAAGACGGATAGCGTCCAGTTCGAGGTGAAAGAAGGGGTCGCCTGGCTGGGCTTCAACCGCCCGCAAAGCCGCAATGCCATGACCTGGGAGATGTACAACGCGCTCGAGTACTACTGCGACACACTGATTGATGATAGCGGCGTGCACGCCCTGGTACTTTTTGGGGTGGGCGGCGAGGCTTTCGTGGCCGGCACCGATATTACCCAGTTTGCAGGCTTCGACAAGCCCGCGGATGCCATCGACTACGAGCGGCGCATCGACCGGGTAGTGGGCAAGCTCGAGCGCTTTCCCAAGCCTACGCTTGCGCTGATCGAAGGGGCCTGTGTGGGCGGCGGGGCGGCGCTGGCGCTGGTGTGCGATTTCCGCTACGCCACGGCGTCGATGAAATTCGGCGTCCCCATTGCCAAGACGCTGGGCAACACGCTCTCGATCACCAACGTCTCAAGGCTTCTGGAGATGCTGGGCACCGCGCGCACCAAGGAAGTGCTGATGATGGCGCGGCTGGTCAGCGGGGACGAGGCGCTGGAACTGGGTCTGGTCAACGCGCTGTTCCCCGCCGAGAGTATTCATGACGAAGTGAGTAAGCGGGCGGCGGATTTCTTGAAGCGCGCCCCGCTCACGCTGCAGGCCAGCAAGGCCTTGATCAATCGCGTGCAGCAGGCGGGGCGGCTCTCGCCGGATGCCGGTGATGACTGGGTCAGCATCTGTTACATGAGCGAGGACTTCGGCGCGGCGGTGGACAAGTTCGTCAACAAGACCCCCTTCGAGTGGTCTGGCCGCTAACAAGGCAAGGAGATAAGCGCATGCAAGCGTTGAACAATATCAAGGTACTCGATGTATCCCAGATCATGGCCGGGCCCTACTGCACCATGGTGCTGGCAGACATGGGCGCGGAGGTGATCAAGGTCGAAAAGCTCAATGGCGGCGACGACAGCCGTCAGATGGGCCCGTACGTGAACGGCGAATCCACCTGTTTCTCTCAGATCAACCGTAACAAGAAAAGCATTTCGCTGAACCTGAAAGAGGCGCGGGGCCGGGAGATTTTCTACCAGTTGGCCCGGGATGCCGACGTCATCGTCGAGAACTACCGCCCGGGTGTGACGAAGTCGCTGGCCATCGACTACGACACCATCAAGGCGATCAACCCGAGTATCGTCTACTGCTCGATTTCCGGGTATGGACAGACCGGCCCCTACAGCCACAAAGGCGGCTTTGACCTGGTCGCCCAGGGGATGACCGGGCTGATGTCGATGACCGGCGAGCCCGGGCGGCGTCCGCTCAAGACCGGCATCGCGGTCTACGACATCGGCGCCGGGATCACCGCCGTCTACTCGATACTCGCCGCGCATATTCACAAGATGAATACCGGCGAGGGTCAGCATATCGATATCGCGATTACCGAGTGTGGCTTGCCGTGGTTCACCTGGGAGGCGGCCGCCTACTTCGCTGAAGAAACCCTGCCCGAGCCCACCGGCTGGCGCCACCGGGTGTCGGCGCCGTACCAGGCGGTCAAGGCAAGCGACGGCTATCTGATGCTGGGCTGCGCCAACCAGCGCACCTGGGAGCGCTTGTGTTCTGATGTGCTGGGCAAGCCCGAATTGATGGAGGATGCCCGGTTTCTGACCAATCATGACCGCGGCCAGCACGTCGACGAGCTGGAAGCACTGCTGGAAGAGTTGATGGCCGCGCGCACGGTGGACGAGTGGCTGACCCTTTGCGACAGCGCCGGCGTCCCCGCCGGGCCGATCAACAACTTCGCCGAGGCATTGAGAGACGAGCACTATCTGGCCCGGGACATGGTGCAGGAGATGGAGCACCCGGTGATCGGCAAGATGAAGACCATCGGTTTTCCCAGCAAGTTCTCCCAAACGCCTTCGCAAATCCGCAGCGCAGCGCCGCTTTTCGCTCAGCACACCGACGAGGTGCTCGGCGGGCTGGGCATGAGCCAGGCGCAGTTGGATACCCTGCGTGACGAAGGCTGCATCAAGTAGCGGGCGTTTTTTTAAACAGCTTAATTGCATTCATTATCCAAATATCGAAGCGACAACAACAAAAGGACATCATCATGTTGAATCTCGACTTTCACCCCACCGGCCGCCACTTCCTGCAGATTCCGGGCCCCTCGCCGGTGCCGGATCGCATTCTGCGCGCCATGAGCCTGCCCACCATCGACCACCGCGGCCCGGAGTTCGGCGCGCTGGGGTTGGATCTTCTAGCCAAGATTCAGAAGGTCTTCAAGACCGAGCATCCGGTGATCATCTACCCCGCCTCGGGCACCGGCGCCTGGGAGGCCGCACTGGCCAATACGCTATCGCCCGGTGATCAGGTCTTGATGTTCGAAACCGGCCACTTCGCCACGCTGTGGGAAAAGATGGCGCGCCGGCTGCAGCTCGAGCCCGAGTTCCTCGGTCTGCCCGGTCTGGAAGGCTGGCGTCAGGGTGTGCAGGCGGACATGATCGAAGCGCGGCTGAAAGACGATAGCGAGCACGTCCTCAAGGCGGTGTGTGTGGTGCACAACGAAACCTCTACCGGTGTGACCAGCGACATCGCCGCGGTGCGCCGGGCCATCGACGCCGCCGGCCACCCGGCGCTTCTGATCGTCGATACCATTTCCGGGCTTGCCAGCGCCGACTACCGCCACGACGAGTGGGGCGTGGACGTGACCGTCTCGGGCTCGCAAAAGGGCCTGATGCTGCCGCCGGGCATCAGCTTCAACGCGCTCTCGCCCAGGGCGATCGAGGCGAGCAAGAATGCCAAGCTTCCCAAAAGCTTCTGGGCCTGGGACGAGATTCTGGAGGCCAACAAGAACGGCTACTGGCCCTACACGCCCAGCACCAACCTGCTCTACGGGTTGAACGAAGCACTCGACATGCTGTTGGAAGAAGGCATGGAGCATGTACTCGAGCGCCACGCGCGCTGGGGCGCCGGAGTGCGCGCGGCGGTGAAGGCGTGGGGGCTGGAGATTCAGTGCCAGGACCCGGCGCTGTATTCCCCGGTACTCACCGGCGTGGTGATGCCCGAGGGCGTGGATGCCGACGCGGTGCGCAAGCTCATCTACGAGCGCTTCGACCTTTCACTGGGCATGGGGCTTGGCAAGGCCAAGGGCACAATGTTCCGGATCGGTCACCTGGGCGACTGCAACGATCTCACCTTGATCGCCACGCTCGGCGGCTGCGAGGCGGGGTTGAAGCTTGCCGGGGTGACACTTCAGGGAAGCGGTGTCACCGCCGCACTCGACTATTTCTCTGAGCATCCAGGTCGGTTTTCCCGCGATCAATCAGGCCAGTAGGCCGGGGGGCACGCCATGACATCACTGACGCAACCGCCTCGCTCAGCCAGCGCCAGGGTCAAGCCGGTGAGTGAGTTTGCCGCCAGGCTATCTCGGGAACTCGCCGGTGACGTACTTTTCGACCCCGGCAGTCGCGGGCGCTACGCAACCGATGCTTCGATCTATCAGATCACACCGACAGGGGTGGTGATTCCGCGCCATCAGGAGGATCTCAAGATAGCGCTGGATATCGCCCGAGACTTTGAGGTGCCGGTGCTCGCCCGCGGGGGCGGCACCAGCCAGTGTGGGCAAACCGTCGGCGAGGGGCTGGTCCTCGACACCACACGCTGGCTCAACCAGATCCTGGAGTTCGATGCCCAAGCACAAACCGTGATCGTGGAGCCTGGCGTGGTGCTGGATCACCTGAACGCCTGGCTCAAACCTCACGGGCTCTGGTACCCGGTGGATGTCTCTACCAGCGCCCAGTGCACCATTGGCGGCATGGCGGGCAACAACTCCTGTGGGTCGCGCTCGATCTACTACGGCAACATGGTGCACAACGTCCTGGGGATCGAAGCAGTGCTTGCCGACGGCAGCGAAGTGAACCTCGGCTTCGTGGATGAAATGGCCAAGGGCAGCCGAGAAGCCGACCTTGCCGGCCGGGTAAAAGCCATTGCCGAGCGAGTCAGCCCGGAGATTCGCGCGCACTTTCCCAAGGTACTGCGCCGGGTGGGCGGCTACAACCTGGATCTGTTCGACTGCCAGAACCCGATTCCCTATGACCCTCAGGGCCGGGCGAACCTGGCGCACCTGTTCGTCGGCTCTGAAGGGACGCTGGGCGTCAGCCGGCGCATCAAGCTTCGGCTTTCGCCACTGCCGGAGCAGAAGGTGCTGGGCGTGGTGAACTTCCCGACTTTTTATCAGGCAATGGACCTTACCCAGCACATCGCCAAGCTCGGGCCCATGGCAGTGGAGCTCGTTGATCGCACCATGATCGAGCTGTCGCTTGAAAACCCCGCCTTTCGCCCGGTAATCGAGAAATCCCTGATCGGCCGGCCCGAGGCGATGCTGCTGGTGGAATTCGCCGGTACCGATCGCAACGAGCAGCTTCAAAGGCTTCAAGAACTCAACGAGCTGATGGGCGATCTGGGTCTTGCCGAGAGCGTGGTGAATATTCCCGACGCCGGTGAGCAGAAGGCCCTCTGGAACGTGCGCAAGGCCGGGCTCAACATCATGATGAGCATGAAAGGCGACGGCAAGCCGGTCTCGTTCATCGAGGACTGTGCGGTGCCGCTCGAGCATCTTGCCGAGTACACCGACAAGCTTACCCAGGTCTTTCACCGTTACGGCACCGAAGGTACCTGGTACGCCCATGCCGGCGCCGGCACGTTGCACGTACGCCCGATTCTCGACATGCGTCGGGGCGGGGCGGAGAAGATGCGCGAGATCGCCGAACATGCCTCGAGTCTGGTGCGCGAATACAAGGGCGCCTACTCCGGCGAGCACGGCGATGGACTCTGCCGAGGGGAGTGGGTGGCCTGGCAGTTTGGCGAGACCGTCAACGACGCTTTCAAGGAGATCAAGGCGCTGTTCGACCCCGGCAATCGGTACAATCCTGGAAAGATCGTCGATACCCCGAAGATGGACGACGAGCGCTACTTTCGCTTTCCCTCGACCTACAACCGCATTCCGGTCACCCCGGTGTTCGACTGGTCGGCCTGGAACGTGGAGCGCGACCCGCTCACCGGCGAGCAGAGCCCGCCGGGTTCGGCGGGTGACGCCACCCACGGCCTGGCCATGGCGGTGGAGATGTGCAACAACAACGGGCATTGTCGCAAGTTCGATGCTGGCACCATGTGCCCAAGCTACCGGGCAACGCTGGATGAAAAGCACCTCACCCGGGGCCGCGCCAATACGCTGCGCCTGGTGCTTTCCGGCCAGCTCGGCAACGAGGGCCTGGCCAGCGACAGCGTGAAAGAGGCGCTGGATCTCTGTGTTTCCTGCAAGGGGTGCCGCCGCGACTGTCCCACCGGCGTGGACATGGCCAAGTTCAAGATCGAGGCGCGCACGGCACGGGCTCGGCTCAAGGGGCTCTCGCTTCGCGATCGCATGGTGGGGGAGATGCCCCGCTACGCCCCCTGGGCTGCCCGGGTATCGGGGCTGACAAAAGCCGTCGAGCGGCTGCCCTTTCTGGCCGTGCCGATCAAGAAAGCGCTGAAGCTAGCGCCGCAGCGCGCCTTCCCGGCGTTCACGGGCAACTATCTGGCAGAAGATCATCGCCGAGGCGACGGGGAGGCAGGCCTGCGCGAAGTGCTGCTGTTCGTGGACACGTTCAACAACTACATGGAAAGCGCCAACGCCCGCGCCGCCCAGCGCGTGCTGGAAGCGGCGGGGTATCGGGTTCATCTGAACGTGACCAAGGGCCAGCGGCCGCTGTGCTGCGGGCGCACTTATCTTTCCGCCGGGCAGTTCGACAAGGCCAAGGCGGAGGCCAGGCGAACGCTGGATCACCTGATGCCGTTTGTCGAACGTGGCGTGGCGGTGGTGGGGCTGGAGCCTTCGTGTCTGCTCACGCTGCGCGATGAGTTCCTGCAGTACGGCTTTGGTGAGCAGGCCCAGGCGCTTTCCGAGTCGGCCTACCTGTTCGAGGAATTCCTGGTCAAGGCCAGAGCTGCCGGCGAGCTTTCCCTGAAACTTTCTCCGTTAGCGACCAAGCGCGCCATGCTGCATGGGCACTGCCACCAGAAGGCGTTTGATGCACTCAAACCCGTCGAGGAAGTGCTGAGCTGGATTCCCGAGCTCGAGGTCAAAACCATCGAATCCTCCTGCTGCGGCATGGCGGGAAGCTTCGGTTATGAAGCCGAGCACTTCGCCGCCTCGCAAAAGATGGCCGAGCTGAGCCTTTTGCCCGCGATTCGCGAGTGTGAGGCAGACACCCTGGTGGTGGCCGATGGCACCAGCTGTCGCCACCAGATTCACGATGGCACCGGGCGGGACGCCATTCACGTTGCCCGCGTGCTGGAACAAGCGTTAGCCTAAGCGTGACGTGAAAAGCGTAGTGGATCGACGATACAACGAACAACAGGAGTCTAACGTGGCCATTTATCAATTTGGTGAGGAACGTCCGGATATCGCCGACGGTGTCTACATTGCCGAAACCGCGGATGTGATCGGTAAGGTGATGCTCAAGACGCGCGCCAGTGTCTGGTATCAAGCCGTGCTGCGCGGCGATACCGAACGCCTGGAAGTGGGCGAGGACAGCAATATCCAGGATGGCGCGGTGCTCCACGCCGACCCGGGCTTTCCCTTGAAAGTGGGCAAGGGCGTCACCGTCGGCCACCAGGCCATGCTTCACGGCTGCACGGTGGAGGATGGCTGTCTGATCGGCATTCAGGCGGTGATTCTCAACGGCGCAGTGATCGGGGAGAACAGTCTGGTCGGGGCCTGCGCCTTTGTGAAGGAGGGCGCGGTGTTTCCGCCCAATTCGCTGATCGTGGGCTCGCCTGCGCGGGTGGTGAAGGAGCTGCCTGAAGGCGCAGTGGAAGGGCTCAAGTTGAATGCCCAGAGCTATGTCGAACGAGGCCAGCAGCATGCCAAGGAGCTCAAGCGTATCGGTTAGTGAAGCGTGTCGATCCTTGAGCGGCTAAAGAAAAACCACCCCGAGGGGTGGTTTTTTTACGCTTGACGTTCGTTGCCGTGAAGCTACATCAGCGTATCGGTGACACCGAGTACGTAAAACGCGAGCAGAGCGATGATGCCGGCGAAGGTGATGTAGTAAAGCGTGGGCAAAATGGTGATGCGGATCGTTGCCCCTTCACGCCCCAGCAGGCCCACAGTGGCAGACGCTGCAACCACGTTATGGATGGCGATCATGTTGCCCGCCGCCGCGCCCACGGCCTGAAGCGCGACCATCATCGCGGTGGAAAGCCCCAGACTCTGGGCCACGTTGAACTGAAACTCTGAAAGCATCAGGTTCGAGACCGTGTTGGAACCTGCGATAAAGGCGCCCAGCGCTCCGACGGCAGGCGCGAAGAGCGGGTAGATATCCCCCACGCCGTTGGCCACCGCCTGAGCCATCATCACCGGCATGGAGACCAGATCCGCCTCGTTCACCCCGGAGTTGATCAGAATGCGCACCATCGGCACGGTGAATACCAGCACGAAGCCTGCGCCGAAGATGGTCCTGGTGGACTCCGACATCGCCGCCTTGAGCTGGCTGCCGTTCATCTTGTGCAGGAAAAAGGTGATCAGCACCACGGCGATGATGATACCGCCCGGCAGGTACAGGGGCTGCACGCCGCCGCTCACGCCGGTTTCGCCCAGAATATTGGCCCAGTTCAGGTTGATGGACGTAAGCGCGGCTTGTAGCGGCTCGATAGTGCGCGAGGCCACCAGGAAGATTGCCAGCAGCACGTAGGGAATCCAGCCGCGCAGCGTGGACATGGGCGCCTGGCCTGCCACGTCATCGAGCTTGATCTGCAGGTTGCCGATCCATTCGTCCGGCCAGGATTTGGCTTCGGGAAAGTCCCAGGTGTCCTTGGGCAGCAAGAAGCCCTTGCGCGCCGCCGGCACCACGATGGCAAGACCTACCATCGCACCAATCATCGAGGGAAATTCCGGGCCCAGGAAAACGCCGACCAGCATGTACGGCACCACGAAGGCGATACCGGTAAAGATCGCGAAGGGCGTAATCGACAGGCCCTCTTTCCAGGACTTGTTGGCGCCGAAGAAGCGCACCATCACCGTCACCAGAATCAAGGGCATCAAAAGACCGATGATGCCATGGGTGATGACGACTTCGCTGGTGATCAGTTGAAAGAACACGTCCCAGGACGAGCCGTTGGCGGCCAGGTCGGCGGTGACGCCGTTACGGTCAAGCCCGGTGCCCACGCCTACGATGATCGGCGTGCCCACGGCACCAAAGGAGACCGGGGTAGATTGCAGCATCATGCCCACGACCACGGCGGCCAGGGCGGGGAAGCCGAGTGCGACCATCAGCGGCGCCGCCACGGCAGCGGGGGTGCCAAAGCCCGAGGCACCTTCGATAAAGCAGCCAAACAGCCACGCCACGATCAATGCCTGTACCCGGCGGTCCGGGCTGATGCCGGAGAAGCCATTACGAATGGCGGTGATGCCCCCGGAGTGCTTGAGCGTGTTGAGCAGCAAGATCGCCCCGAAGATGATCCACAAAAGCCCCGCAGTCTGGATCAAGCCCTGAATGGTGGAGGCGGCCACTCGGTTGAATGTCATGTCCCAGGCGGTCAAGCCGATGATTGCCGCGGTCAGAAAGACGATCGGCATGGCGATCCTGGCGGGTATCTTGAAGCCAATCAGCAAAATACCTGCAAGCAACAGCGGCAGAAACGCCAGTAATCCAAGTATCGTATCGCTCATGAAAAAAACGGCCCCTTGTATTGTTAATCGGCTACGCTTTCAAGTTATCGACGCCGGGCGCGCGCACCACCTCGACGGTTCCACGTGCAAGATACGATCAGCCGGGCACCATGACTACATTGGAAAATTGGTCTTACCAATCATCAGGTTGCCTGAGCGGTCGTTAAAGCTGGATCGTTAAGCTTAAGTTTTTGTATATCCTAATTTTTTCAATAAGCGGTATGTTGGGTGGCTTACCTCGATCATTAGACTAATAGATAGTGAGTAAAGCGTCCGGCAGTCAATCCTTGCCGCTTGCGTGAAGCGATCATGGGCGCCATGCTGGCTGGTATAGTTCACAAGAGAGGTAATCCGATGGAGCGTATTGTCTATGACCTGTGCGGGCGCGACGAGCGGCTGCGTTTTTCACCCTACTGCTGGCGTGTGCATATGGCGCTGGCGCATAAGGGGCTTGCCTTTCGCACGGAGCCCTGGCGCTTTCAGGAAAAGGACAAGATCGCCTTTGCCCACCACGACAAGGTGCCGGTACTGGTAGATGGCGAAACGGTGGTGACCGACAGCTTCGAGATCATGCGCTATCTGGATAAAACCTATCCCGAAGCCCCGGTTCTCGGAGAAGGGGCGGGTTACCAGCGCGCGCTCTTTTTCAAGCTGTTTGTCGAGCGCAGCGTCGCTCCCGCGCTTTTTCGCATCGTGGCCATGGATCTGTTCGCTGCCATTCACCCCGATGACCGCGACTACTTCCGGCAAACCCGGGAGGCCAATTTCAAGATGCGCCTGGAAGAGGTGCACAACCCCGAGGAGGGGCGCAAGCAGCTTGACAAGGTGCTCGCACCGGTCGAGGCGCTTCTGGACACGTCTCCTTTTATCGACGGCCAGACCCCCGCCGGCGCCGACTATCTGCTGTTTGGCAGTATGATGTGGGCGCATGTGGTATCGCAGGAAGCGCTTTTCGAGAAAGGCGCGCCCGTCGCGATCTGGTTTGAAAAAATGTTGAAAGTTCATGAAGGTATCGCCGGAAAAGCGCTTACCGTTCGCGATATATAGCGATAGCGGACGGGGGTGTTACAAATATTATGTTGCGCTGCACAAAAGGCGCTGCTAGCTTGAGGGTAGCTAAGGCATTCGCTTTGCTATCGACCGCCCAGCCATGCGTGTCGAATCGCTAACTTATCAGGAGGTTATGTGATGGATAGGACCGCAGAAAACACCAAGCAGCAGTTCGAGTCGGCTTTGGTATCACCCATGCGTTCATACACGCTGGCAGCGCTTGACTACTACGAGCGCCTTGTAAGCGCCCAGATGGACGCTGCTCGCGCTTATTCCGACATGAGTATTTCCCAGGCCCGTACCTGGCTGGATGTGAAAGACGCCGACAGCTTCAAGCGTGCGATGCAGACCCAGCAGAAAACAGCGTCTGACTTCATGGAGCGCATCAAGGGCGACTCCGAAAAAGTGACTTCCATCGGTCAGGATTTCATGCAAGACAGCCAGAAGATGGCTGAAGAGAACACTCAAAAAGCGGCCGATACCCTTAACAAGTAATCAGGGCAGCCGTTTTCAAAGCCGCGCTGAAGCGCGGCTTTTTAGTGGGCGAAACAAACGTTTGGTGGGTGAAACAAAAGCGCTCACGTTCTGGCTGCCTGTTCGCCAAGGGCTATCAAGCGAAAGCGGGCAATACGAACAATCTGCTCTATCGCCGTGCGGCGCTCGATCTCAAGCGGGTTGTTCAGACGCCTTTCAAAGGCATCGAGAATAGCAAAGCGGTCGAGCCCCTTGACGGCGATCACGAACGGGAACCCGAATGTCTCCTTGTAGGCACTGTTGAGCGCTTCAAAGCGCGTAAACTCGTCGGCCGAGCATTGATCAAGCCCCGCGCCTGCCTGCTCGCTTTTGGATGAGGCGGTCAAGTCGCCGGCCATCGCGGCCTTGCCGGCCAGATCCGGGTGAGCCTGAATCACCTCGATCTGTCGCTCGGGGGCGGCTTTCAACAGTACGCTGCCCATTTTTTCGGCAAGCGCCGCCGGGCCATCGTGGGTTTCGTCCAGCCCTTCTTGCCATGCGTTTTCGGCAACCCAGGGGGAGTGTTCGAAGATATCGCCGTAGTGGTCCAAAAACGCCTGAAGGCTGCATTGGCTGGGGGCAGGGGACAAGGGGGGGAAGGTTTCGTTTTTAGAGTGGGGCACAGCGCATTCTCCATAACGTACGTCGAGGACATTAGCGTATACAATCAATAGTATCACCCGTTATCTTTGACCTATAGGTCAAGTGACCCAGACCCCGGAACATCAAGGAGCAGCTATGGGATGGCTAACCACCCACGTACTGGATACGGCTAAAGGACAGCCCGGCGAAGGCATTACCATCGAGATATTCAGGATTTCCGCCGGCACTCGGGAGCACCTGGGCAGCGTGGTGACCAACAGCGACGGTCGCTGCGATGGCCCGATTCTGCAAGGCGAAGACTTCCAGGAGGGTGAGTACGAGCTGGTCTTCCATGCCGGCGACTACCTGCGCACCCACGGCGTCGAAGCACACGAGCCACGCTTTCTGGACGTCATTCCGCTGCGCTTTGGCGTCGCCGACGCCACCCAGCACTATCATGTACCGCTACTGCTTTCTCCCTACGGCTACTCGACCTATCGCGGCAGCTAAGCGTCACGGCGAGGCGTTACGTCAATGACCGCAAGGAGAGGCCATGAGTGCAGACCAGCCAACGATTAAACGACGTCCGCTCGAGAAGGAGGGCGACGAGCGCCACGAGTCGATTTATCGCGCGGTAAGCGATGCCATAGTGGAGCATCGGCTCAAGCCCGGCGCGCGCCTGCGTGAAGACGCGCTGTCTGAAGTGTTCGGTATCAGCCGCACCGGCATTCGCAAGATCCTCCAGCGCCTGTCACTAGAACAGCTGGTGACCCTCACACCCCGGCGCGGCGCCAGCGTCACCCGACCCACCGCCGAGGAAGCCAAGGACGTGTTCGATGCCCGCCAGCTCGTGGAGTGCGGGCTCATGCGCGATGTCGCGCGCCGGCTGACCCCGGCCGATGCCATCGAACTTCGCGCCATCGCCTCAGACGAGCGTCAGGCGCTACGCGGCGGCCAGCAAAGTGTGGCCATTCGCCTGTCGGCGGATTTTCACGTACGCCTGGCCCAGCTATCCGGCAACGCGACCCTTGCCGAGTTTGTCGAGCGCCTTTGCTCGCGCTCCTCGTTGATTCTGGCGGTCTACGGCCATCGCGGCCATCTGGGTTGCGAATCCCACGACCATGACGATCTCATCAATTACCTGGAAGCCGGCAACGCCGAGCGCGCCCAGGCGTTCATGAGCCGCCACCTGAAAGCGATCGAAGCGTCGCTTTCCATGGTGGACGAAGAGGAGAGCGTACCGGATTTGCAGCAGATATTCGCAGACCAGCGTTAACCGTAAAGACTTAAAGAGAGGTGAGCATAATCCCTTGGCGGGCTCCGATAAGTCTTGTCGGCTTCTCAATGGGCCGGCGTAACGTGAGCTTGGAGCTCGGCGTGGAGCCACTGGTGAAACGCATTGAAAAGAGGAGATGCCTCGCGCTTGCTCGCGCGCACCAGGTAATGGCTACGCGGTGCTTTTATCCATCGATCGCTTAAAAGTTGTAGCTTCTTCTCTTCGAGAAGCGAATGGATCTGGGTGGAGCGTCCGAGAATGACGCCCCAGCCCGTACTGGCGGCTTCCGCCAGTGTGTTGGCGTCCTGCAAATTGACGCCTGTCAGCGCGTTAGGCTTTGCGGCGGCCATCGAACCGTGCCTTTTCCGATGATGAGCAAACCAGAGCGGCCACCAGTCATCGGGGTCGTTGAGTAATGGCCACTGGTCCGGCCGGTCGACTTTCAGTTCGAGGCGCTCGATCAGGGCGGGGTGGGCGACCGGCGCGATCCACTCATCGAAAAGGTGTTCGGCTTGCGTATCGGGCCACTTCCCCTGGCCAAAGCGAAGGGCTGCCGAGACCTCACCGCCTTTTAGATCAGCAAGTGCACTACTCGTTTCGACCCGGATCACCGCTTCCGGGTGTGCATGGGTAAAGCGGTGAAGCCTTGGCATGAGCCAGCTCGATGCAAGCCAAGGCATTACGCTGATGGTAAACGGTCGGTGGTCATCACTCACCTCATAAAGGGCCTCCTCGATCGCCACCATATGCCGCTCGACGCGGCTATAAAGCGCTTCGCCTTCAGGTGTGAGCCAGACCCCCTGGCTGTGTCGTTTGAGTAATGCAGTGCCCACCTTTTCTTCGAGCGCCTTGAGCCGCAGGCTAACTGCGCCGGTCGTAATACACAGGCATTTGGCGGCACGAGTGAGGTTGCCGGTCCTGGCGACAAGCAAAAAGGTTTGCAAATGAACAAGATATTTCATGGTTTTAGCTCGTTTAAAGACACCTTGAATAAAACTCCATGGAGACACCCTGGGGATCCCGTTAACCTTTTCGAGAGCATCGACCCGATAGGGTTACATGTTGCCCTCACCATGAAAAGGTACCCGTGCAATGCGCGCCACCCTCTATCTCTTAGCGGTCGTCATGTTCTTCTCCGGCAATCTGTTGGTCGGCAAGACGGCGACCGGCAGTCTTCCACCTTTTGCCTTGGCCACCGCGCGCATGGGAGTGGCGTTTATAGCGGCTACGTGCTGTTTCGGTGTAGCCAGCTGGCGCTGGCGATATCGGTTGATCAGTCAGTGGCGAGCGCTTGCCATCATGGCCGTCATGGGTATGGCGCTTTTCCAGGCGCTCATTTACGCCGCGCTTGCCACCACCAGCGCCAATAGCGTGGCCGTACTCGAAACCGGCATTCCCGTCGCCACCGCCGTCGTCATGGCGCTCATCTTCAAGGAGCGGTTGAGGGGCACGCAGTGGGCCGGCGTGTTGCTCTCCGTAGTGGGGGCTATCTGGGTCGTGACGAAAGGGGAGCCCGCTCAGGCGCTCGATAACGCAAGCGCGGGCAGCGCCATCATGGTGTTGGCGATCGCCTGCTGGGTCATTTACTCCCTGGCGGTCAGGCACTGGTGGGCAACTCTACCTATCTATGCAAGCCTTCCTCCCATGACGGCGATCGGCGTGCTGGTGCTTTTACCCCTGGCGTGGGTAGAGTATTGGATGCTCGAGCCGACCTTGAGTCTGGATAGCGCGACACTCGGCGCGGTGGTGTATCTCGGTCTGGGGCCGTCGTTGGTCGCGTTCGTCTGCTACAACCGGGCGGTGGCGTTGGTGGGCCCTAGCCGTGCATCACTGGCGCTCAATTTACTCCCTGTGGCGACCATGCTGCTCGGGTATGCGGTGTTCGGCTACGGCGTCACCTCGGCACAAATCATCGGCAGCGTAATGACCATCACCGGCGTTTGCCTGGTGATCGCGCCTCGCTTTGGGCCAGCGCGCGAGCGCCAATAAAAGCCTGGCGGGGTGCAGAGTGTTCTGCTCATCCTCTTTTCAATAGAAAACGCCACCGGGGAGTACCGTACCGGTAGCGTTTTTCAAGCCGCTGGCTTTTTTTAGCCTGAGCGTGGCGTTACCTCAGGTGTTTCAAGAAGTGGCAGCGGGCTCCTCCACCCTGAACCGGCGCATTAGCACGAAGTAAATCAGCCCGCCCAAACCAGCGCCGATCAGCCAGCCGTAGCCATCGAGCCCGGAAAGCGCGGGTACCAGCACCGTGGAAAGCGAGAACAAGGCCGCTCCCACGAAGGCGACCAGCGCGCGCTTGTTCCAGCCCTTCACGTAGTAGTAGGCGCCGCCGGGTTTGGATGAGAAAAGCTCCTGCATGTTCAGGTGCTGACGTTTGATCAGGTAATAATCCACCACGATGATGCCGTAGAACGGGGCAACGATGGCGCCGAGCGCGTTCACGAAGCCCGCCACGCCGATCTCGCTGATGACCGAGACCCACAGCGCGCCCACGAAGAACGCGATGATCGCGGTGATCAACCCGCCGGTCTTGAAGCTGATCTTGCTGGGAAACAGGTTGGCCAGATCATAAGCCGGCGGAATGAAGTTGGCCACCAGATTGATGCCCACGGTGGCGGCGAAGAAGGTCAGCGCGGCCACGATGGTCAGCGGCAAGGAGTCCACCCGCTCGACGATATCCGCCGGGTTGGTCAGCGCCTCGCCAAACAGCACCAGGGTGCCGGCGGTGATGATCAAGGCGATGAAGGAGAAAAACGCCACGTTGAGCGGCAGCCCTAACAGGTTGCCCAGCTTCATTTGCCGCTCGCTTTTGACAAAGCGGGTGAAGTCGCCAAAGTTGATCACCACGGCGGCAAAGTAGGCCACCATGGTGCCGACGATGGCAAAAAAGGCCGCGACGGCACCGCCGCTGGGCTCGCCGCTACCGCTGAAGATGGTATCGACGGCGGGAAGCAGTTCGCCACTTGCCTGATACCAGACCACCCCCATCAGCACCAGCATGACGACGTACACCATCGGGCCTGCCCAGTTGAGAAAGTGCTTGATGCGCTCGATGCCCTGCCAGAAGATCGCGATCTGGAAAAGCCAGACGATCACGAACGAGACCCAGGCCACTGGCGAGAGCCCCAGGAACTCGCCGCCGCCAACATCGCCCACGAAGGCGGTAATCAACAGCGCCACCGCCGTCGAGGCAAAGTAGGTCTGTACGCCGTACCAGAAGATCCCCACGATGGCGCGCAGCATCGCAGGCAGGTTGGCCCCGCGTACGCCAAGGCTTGCCCGCACCATGACCGGAAAGGGGATGCCGTACTTGACGCTGGGTTTACCGGTCAGGTTGACCAGAAACATCACGATTACGCTGGCCAGAATGATGGCCGCCATGACTGCCCAGCCGTTCAAGCCGTAGCTAAGAAACAGCGAGGCAGCCAGGGTGTAGCCAAACAGGCTTTGAATATCGTTGGACCAGACATTGAAGATCTCGAATGCACCCCAACTGCGCGCCTCGGGCTTGAGGGGCGCCAAGTCTTCGTTATAGAGGCTTGGGTCGATCCGCTTTATATCGAGCTCAGGGGTGAGCGGCTTCTCATTCATTATCGCGTCCTTGGGTCGAGAAGCTGCCGCCTGGGGCGGCAGGTGAACAGTTGCCTACTGGCTGAATCGCTGACAGGTGGGCCAGTAGGTCATGAGTAGATAATAGACGACCCCGGCGGGAATCAGACTTGCATACCAGGAAACCGCCGAGAACATGAGCGCCGCGACGATCCCTACCGCCATGGCGATGACCGCGGCAAGATTGATTCCCTTGTAAGGGCCTTCCGGGTCGTAGAGCTTGGTGATATCCAGCGTGCGGCGGCGAATCACGTAGTAGTCCACCACCAGAATCGCGAAGATGGGGCCCAGGAAGGCAGAGTAGGTCTGCACGAACAGTTGAAGGCCGGCTGCGGATTCCGGCTGCACCAGTTTCCAGGGGAAGCTGGCAAAGGCTAAAAGACCCACCACGATCGTGGCCGTAGGGAAGCGCATCTTGAAGACGTCCATCAGCACGTAGGTGGGAGGCACCACGTTGTTGAGCACGTTGGTGGTCACCTGAGCGAAGGCGATGAACAGGAGGGTCGTCATCAAAAGCGGCGTGTTGTCCACGGCGTTGGCGAACACCTGAATGGGGTCGGCGGTACCGGTGGCCTCGGACACCATGTAACCGATCAGCCCCATGAAGAGCGTGCAGGGCAAAATCGACATGGCGTAGATGGTCGTCAAGAGCCCGCCGCCGGTGCCCTTTTTATGCTCGCGCGCGTAGTCGCTGACGTTGAGCATCATGGTGCTGTAGATGCCCAGAAAGAGCATGGTCGCACCCCAGAACGGCATGCCCCAGGAGCCTTCCATGGTGAAAAGGCTTGCCGAAAGCTCATCGCCGTAGCGCTGTACCGTGGCGTAGAACATGTAGGTCAGCGAGCAGAGAATGAAGACGCTGCCGATGTTCTCGAGCCATTTGATGCCCTGAAACCCGGTCACCGAGAGGGCAATCTGCAAAAGCTGAAAGGTGATAAAGAAAAAGACCAGGTTGTCGAAGCCGAACAGCGTAGCCGAGACCATGTTGAGAGCCCCCGCGCCGATCCAGCTTTGAAAGCCGTACCACACGACGGCGGGGACCGCGCGCACAAGCCCTGGAATGCGCGTGCCGGTAAAGCCGAAGGCAGAGCGTGCCTGCACCATGAACGGAATGCCGTACTTGTAGCCGGCGGCCCCGTTGATCGCCAGCGCCACACCGATCACGAAACAGCCGATGGCGATGGCAAGCGTTGCCTGCAAAAGGTTGAGGGTGCCCACCACGCTCGAACCCATGGCGAAGGTGCCGATCGACACGCATCCCCCGAACCAGGCCAGAAAGTAGGAGCCGCGGCCCATGATGCGCGTTTGCTGCGGCGCCAGACTCTCGGCGCCCAGGGCCTTGTGACCGGCGTCAGCCGGCGGGTTTGATGCCTCTGAGGTCAATCCAGACGTACTCATCGTACCGTCCTCGCAAGATTTATAGACGTTATAGTTTTGCCCGGGTGTTTCGGGCGACGCTTGCGGCGTGGCGTGCTTACGGTGCTGGTTATCGTATGATTGTTATTGGTTTGGCGTTTTCATGAGTCGAACGGTACTGCTTGCTGCTTGCTACTGGTTGGGAGGCAAACGCAGTTCGGAGAGCTCGGCGAACTTGCCGGTAAAGGCTTTCGGGCGCGGGTAGTCCAGATCGCCGTGTTTGCTGGTATTCAGACCAAGGTCCACCAGCGACTCGGCGAGCTTCAAGGCGGCGCTGACGCCTTCCACCACCGGCAGGCCCACTTCGCGGCTGATCGCCTGGGTCAGGTTCGCCATGCCCCCGCAGCCCAGCACGATCGCGCCGATGCCGTCCTCATCCCGCGCGCGGCAGCATTCGGCCACGATGCGCTTGAAGGCGGCGTCCGGGTCGTGCTCGAGATCGAGCACCGGAATTTCCGCGGCGCGAATCCGCCGGCAGTGGTGGCGAAAACCGTACTGCTCCAGCAGGTGCTCGGCGATGATGCCAGTACGCCCCAGGGTGGTGACGATGGAAAAGCGTGTGCTGATCAGCGTGGCCATATGAAGCCCCGCCTCGGCGATACCGATGACCGGCGCACGGGTCAGCTCCCGGGCAGCCAGCAGCCCCGGGTCGCCGAAACAGGCCACGATATAGGCATCGATGCCGCCTTCGCGCTCGCCTTTGAGCACTTCCTCCACCACGCCTACCGCACTGATCGCCTCATCGAAGTGGCTTTCGATCGACACCGGGCCGGCTTCGGGCTGCGTGGCGCTGATGACGGTGTTTGCGCCCTTGAGAGCCTGAGCGGCTCGTTCAATGGCCTGGGTCATGGAGGCGGTCGTGTTGGGATTGATAATGCGTATATGCACGGTGGGCGGCTCGCAGGTAAACGATAATAGGCATCTTGTATACGAAAATAGGGCGGTTTGGAGCCTAGCGCAACTCTTTTGGGCTTGGACTATCGTGGTAGAGACACGCTTAGCAAGCTAAGGCTTAGTACGCTATTCATCCGCCTGACGAGCGCCTTCGTCAGATGGTCAGGCGCTCGAGCAGTACGTTGCGGCGATACCCGGAAATCGTTACTTTGTATACAAAGAAGGCTGTCCGATAAACAACAAGGAGATTCCATGGCTTCCGGCAACGAACAACTCACCAGTTTCTACCCGCGCGATCTTATCGGCTATGGCCAGACGCCGCCCCATGCCAACTGGCCGGGCAAGGCGAAAATCGCCGTGCAGTTCGTGCTCAACTACGAAGAGGGCGGGGAGAACTCCGTGCTGCATGGCGATGTGGGCTCGGAGCAGTTTCTTTCCGAGATCATTGGTGCGGCGAGTTACACCTCGCGCCATCTCAGCATGGAATCGATCTACGAGTACGGCTCCAGAACCGGGGTCTGGCGTATCCTGCGCGAGTTTGAACGCCGCGGGCTGCCGCTGACCGTGTTTGGTGTGGCCATGGCGCTGGAGCGCAATCCCGACGTCGCCCACGCGTTCAAGGAGCTGGGCCACGAAATTGCCTGTCATGGCTACCGCTGGATCCACTATCAGGAAGTGCCCGAACACATCGAGCGCGAGCACCTGCAAAAAGCCATGGACATATTCGAACGCCTTTACGGCGAGAAGCCCGAGGGCTGGTACACCGGACGCGACAGCCCCAACACCCGGCGCTTGATCGTCGACGAAGGCGGCTTCCTGTACGACAGCGACTACTACGGCGACGACTTGCCTTTCTGGGCCCGGGTAACCGACAGCCAGGGGAGCGATCACAACCATCTGATCGTACCCTATACGCTGGATACCAACGATATGCGTTTCGCCTCGCCCCAGGGGTTCAACACCTCGGATCACTTCTTCAGCTACCTTCGCGATGCCTTTGATGTACTCTACGCAGAAGGGGAAGAAGCGCCCAAGATGCTCTCGATCGGCATGCACTGTCGCCTGCTGGGTCGCCCGGGCCGCTTTCGCGCCCTGCAGCGCTTTCTGGATCATATCGAAGCGCACGACCGCGTCTGGGTCGCCCGGCGTGTGGATATCGCCCGCCACTGGGCCGAGCACCACCCGTCGCCCGTACTCTAAAAGGCTTATGTCATGAATAAACCCAGCTACTACGCCCCCCAGGGCGGCCATCCGCCGCAAACCCAGTTGACCGCTGATCGCGCGATGTTCACCGAGGCTTTTGCGCTGATTCCCAAAGGCGTGATGCGCGATATCGTGACCAGCAATCTGCCGTTTTGGCAGGGCACACGTGCCTGGGTGCTGGCGCGGCCGCTTTCGGGCTTTGCCGAGACGTTCTCTCAATACATCATGGAAGTGCAGCCCGGTGGCGGAAGCGACAAGCCCGAGCCGGAAGCGGAGGCCGAGGGCGTACTGTTCGTGGTCGAAGGCGAACTTTCGCTGACCCTTGACGGGGTGCGCCATACCCTGGCACCGGGCGGCTACGCGTTCATTCCGCCGGGCGTTGAGTGGCGAGTGCGTAACGACTCCCAGGCGCCGGTGCGTTTTCACTGGATTCGCAAGGCTTTCGAGTATGTGGAGGGTCTCGAGGTGCCCGAGGCCTTCGTCACCAACGAACAGGCGATCACACCTTTTGAGATGCCCGGCACCGAAGGGCGCTGGTCGACCACTCGCTTCGTCGACCCCAATGACGTTCGTCACGATATGCACGTCACCATCGTCAATTTCCAGCCCGGCGGCGTGATTCCCTTCGATGAAACCCACGTGATGGAGCACGGCCTTTATGTGCTGGAAGGCAAGGCGGTCTATCACCTCAACCAGCAGTGGGTGGAGGTCGAAGCGGGGGATTTCATGTGGCTGCGCGCCTTCTGCCCTCAGGCTTGCTACGCCGGCGGCCCGGGGCCGTTTCGCTACCTGCTTTACAAGGACGTCAACCGCCACGCGAAGCTCAAGCTCTTTCGCTAGAGCGAAAGAAAAAGCCCTGAGGAGGCCAACATGCTGACACTCACCGCTGAACCGTTGACCCGTGAGGCCTTCGCGCCTTTCGGCGAGGTCATCGATGCACGCGACTCAACTTCGTTTGCCATCAACGCCGGGCGCACCCAGCGCCACCACGACCTGGCGAAGGTGGAAACCCTGGGTGAAAGCGCCCATACGCTGATCAATATCTTCGTCAGCCAGCCCATCACACTGCCTCTGGCGCTGACCTTTCTGGAGCGCCACCCCCAGGGCAGCCAGGCCTTCATGCCGCTGCACGACGAACGTTTCATCATCGTGGTCGCGCCATCAGGTGACGAGATTCAGCCAGACCAGGTGCGCGCCTTTGTCACCGATGGCCGCCAGGGTGTGAACTACCGGGCCGGCACCTGGCACGCGATCAATTCGGTGCTGGAGCGCGAAGGCGAGTTTCTGGTAATCGACCGGGGCGGTGAGGGAAACAACTGTGACGAACACCCTCTGGATATCACCGTCACCCTTGCCGAGTAGCTTCGGGGTGGCTCATCGTGGGTTACCCCCTATCCGTCACATTATTTTGGTAAGCTGAAACCTTACTTCACGACTGCGCAGGAACCGTATGAGCCCCCACACCGCTACTCCCCTTCGCCGTACCAAGATTGTTGCCACGCTCGGCCCCGCCAGTGACCGCGAAGGCGTGCTGGAAGCCATGCTCAAGGCGGGAGTGGACGTGGTACGCCTCAACTTCTCCCACGGCACCGCCGATGATCACCGCCGCCGGCTGGAGCGCGTGCGCGAGATTGCCGCCCAGCTTGGCCGCAGCGTGGCCGCTCTGGGCGACCTGCAAGGTCCCAAGATTCGTATCGCGCGCTTCAAGCATGGGGCGGTCACGCTTGAAGAGGGCAAGGCGTTCATTCTGGACATGGCCATGAACAGCGACGAAGGCGACGCCGAAAAAGTCGGCTGCGACTACAAGACGCTGGCTCAGGACGTTACGGCAGGGGATCGCCTGCTGCTCGATGATGGCCGCGTGGTGCTCGATGTCACCCGCGTCGAGGGGCAGCAGGTACACACCCAGGTGGTGGTAGGCGGCAAGCTCTCCAACCACAAGGGCATCAACAAGCAGGGCGGCGGGCTCTCTGCTCCGGCGCTGACGGAAAAAGACAAGCAGGATTTGAAGACCGCCGTCGAGATCGGCGTGGATTATCTGGCGATCTCGTTTCCCCGCCACGCCGACGACATGCTCGAAGCGCGCCGGCTCTTGGGTGACGCGGGCAAGGATATCGGCCTGGTCGCCAAGGTGGAGCGCGCCGAAGCGGTGGCGGACGAGGCAACGCTTGACGGCATCATCGAAGCCTCGGAAGCGGTCATGGTGGCTCGTGGCGATCTGGGCGTGGAAATTGGTGATGCCAAGCTCGTGGGCGTGCAAAAGCGCATGATCAAGCGCGCCCGCACGCTGAACCGCGCGGTGATTACCGCGACCCAGATGATGGAAAGCATGATCTCGGCGCCGCTTCCCACCCGCGCCGAGGTGTTCGACGTGGCCAACGCCGTGCTCGATGGCAGTGATGCGGTCATGCTCTCCGCCGAGACCGCTGCCGGCGACTATCCGCTGGAAACCGTCGAGGCGATGGCGCGGGTGTGTCTGGGCGCCGAGCGCGAGCGCTCCGCCCAGGAGTCCGGCCATCGCATTCACGAGGGTTTTACCCAGGCCGATGAAACCATCGCGCTATCGGCGATGTACGCCGCCAACCATCTAAAAGGCGTCGCGGCGATTGCCTGCATGACCTCCTCGGGTTACACGCCCTTGATCGCCTCGCGGATCAGCTCGGGCCTGCCTATCGTGGGGCTTGCTCACAACCCCATCGCCCAGCGGCGCATGGCGCTTTATCGGGGCGTGGTCTCGTTGCCCTTCGATACCAGCGAGATGAGCGCCACCGAGCTCAACGATCGGGCGCTTGAAGTGCTGGTGAAGCAGGGCGTGGCCAAGCCCGGTGATCACGTGATTCTGACTCGCGGCGATCACATGAACGCTCACGGCGGTACCAACACCATGAAGGTGATGTCGATCACCGACCAGCACGTCAGTGCCTGACCGAGGGAATCACCATGAACACAACGCGTCGCCAACTGATCAAGGCCGCGATAGGGGTGTCACTGCTGGCCAGCGTGACCTCACCGCTTTTGAGCGTCTTTGCCGCAGACGAGCAAACCGCCGCCTCTACACTGCCGCTCACTATCCATACCGAGCAGGGCCCGCATCGCCTTGATGTGGAAGTGGCCGAAACGGTCTCCCAGCGCCAGCAGGGCCTGATGGGCCGCGAGCAGCTGCCCGAGGCGCGCGGCATGCTGTTTCGTTTTGAAAACGAGCAGCCCGCCAATAACGCCTTCTGGATGTTCAAGACCCTGATCGCGCTGGATATCGCTTTCATCGACGACGAAGGCCGCATTGTGGCGATCAATACCATGCCGCCTTGCGACGCCACCACTGCTCGGGAGTGTCCGGTGTATCCGGCCGGCGCCCCTTACTACTCGGCCCTCGAGGTCAACGCGGGCTATTTCGAAGAGCGCGGCATCGGGGTGGGCGACTGCGTCTCCGTCCCGGCGCTGGCCGGGTTCTGCCGGCCGGAGTGACAAGTGACAACACAGTCGAAGAGTAACGTTTAAAATAAACGCGTCGCTAAACGTATGTTTAAAAAAAGGCTTCTTATACTAATGCCATGGTGGACATCAATGGTGGGGAAGCGCTATAAGCTTGAGGTATGGGCGATGCCGATCAAGGCGTATTAAACGCGGAGAAAAGCGGGTAGCCTGTCAAAAGTGCAAAGCGCACTTATGCTACCTTCGCCAAGCGGCGTTTTTTTCGCTAGAGTAAAACGCCCTTGCCGCGCAAGCAGGCAGAGGCAACAGACTGACTTGTAAACGTTTTGAACTTATATACCCAAGGATCTGCTGTGCGGGTGGTTCAAAGCGAATAATGCTCACAAAAGATAAAGAGGTGTGTCCATGAAGCGCCATGTATTTTCCACCGCTGCCTTTTCAGGCGCGTTGATTGCCGCGGCAAGCTTTGCCAGCCCGGCCGTTGCCCAGGAACGTTACATCACCATCGGTACCGGTGGCCAGACCGGTGTTTACTACGTAGTGGGCCAGTCGGTCTGTCGCATGGTGAACCGCGGCAGCGAAGAGCACAGCATCCGCTGTAACGCGCCGTCTACCGGTGGCTCGGTGGCCAACGTCAACGGCATGAAAAATGGCGATCTGGATATGGGCGTGGTTCAGTCCGACGTTCAGTACCGTGCCTACAACGGGGAAGCCAACTTCGAAGGCGAAGGTCCCTGGGAAGAGATGCGCTCCGTGTTCACCATGCACGGTGAGCCTCTGACCGTGGTCGCCCGTGCCGATGCCGGTATCGAGAACATCAGCGACTTCCCCGGCAAGCGGGTGAACATCGGTAACCCCGGTTCCGGCCAGCGCAACACCATGGACGTGGTCATGGACGCCTTTGGCTGGGACGAAGGCACCTTCGCACTCGCCTCCCAGCTTGACGCCGCCGAACAGGCCGCCGCGCTTTCGGATAACAACATCGACGCCATGGTTTACGTGGTAGGCCATCCCAACGGCTCCATTCAGGAAGCCACCACCACCATCGACGCCCGTCTGGTATCGGTGACCGGTGATGAAATCGATAGCCTGATCGAAGAGTATCCTTACTATACGCGCTCCGTGATTCCGGGCGGTCTTTATCGGGGTAACGACGAAGACGTCGAGACCTTCGGCGTGGCGGCGACGTTCGTCTCCTCCACCAACGTGGATGAAGACGTGATCTACGAAACCGTAAAAGCCGTATTCGAGAACTTCGACCGCTTCAAGCGTCTGCACCCGGCGTTTGAAAACCTGAACGAAGAAGACATGATCTCTGACGGCCTGACCGCACCGCTGCATGCGGGTGCCGAGCGCTACTACCGCGAGCGCGGCTGGATCGAGTAAGTGTTCGGGTGCTAAAGGTCATGACCGATAGCGCCGATAAGTAATACGCAAAGCGCGGGCACCCTGGGTGTCCGCGCTTTTGTTGAATGTACATATCATTGAATGTACATATCGTGGACTGTACGGATGGCAAGTGCTGATGCTCAGCGCGGACCTAAAAGGGCAAGCGTATGCAAGATGAAAGAAAAACCACGGCCGCCGGAGGCAGCGACCTGGAGGATATGGTCGCCTCCAGCGATACCGGCGCGAGAAAACCCTTGGGCGCGCCTGGAAAGTTATTGGTCGGTATCGCGGCGGCCTGGTCGCTGTTTCAGCTCTGGATCGCCTCGCCGCTGCCTTACATGGTGAGGTTTGGCGTGTTCAGTGCAACCGAGGCGCGCTCGATTCACCTGGCCTTCGCTCTCTTTCTTGCCTTCATGGCCTACCCGGCGCTCAAGCGCTCACCGCGTGACCGCGTGCCGGTACAGGATTGGCTGTTTGCGGCCGTGGCGGCCTTCTGCGGCGCTTACCTGTTTGTTTTCTACTCTGACCTTGCTGGCCGGGCAGGGCGCCCCATCACCCAGGATATCGTGGTTGGCGTGGTGGGCATCATCATGCTGCTGGAGGCGACCCGGCGGGCTCTCGGGCCGCCCTTGATGATCGTGGCGGCCGTGTTTATCGCCTATTCGCTGTTCGGGCCCTACATGCCCGGTATTCTTGCCCACCGCGGCGTCAGCCTGGGCGGGTTGATCAACCACCAGTGGCTGGGCACCCAGGGCGTGTTCGGGATCGCACTCGGCGTCTCCACCAGTTTCGTCTTCCTGTTCGTGCTGTTTGGCGCGCTGCTGGATAAGGCAGGGGCGGGCAACTATTTCATCAAGGTGGCCTTTTCGATGCTGGGCCACTTCAAGGGCGGCCCGGCCAAGGCGGCGGTCGTCGCCTCGGGCATGACCGGGCTGATTTCAGGCTCCTCGATTGCCAATACCGTGACCACCGGTACCTTTACCATCCCCATGATGAAACGGGTGGGCTTCAGCGCCGAGAAAGCCGGCGCGGTGGAAGTCTCCTCGTCGGTCAACGGCCAGATCATGCCGCCGGTCATGGGGGCGGCGGCGTTCTTGATGGTCGAGTACGTGGGCATTTCCTATGTCGAGGTCATCAAGCACGCGTTTCTGCCCGCGCTGATCTCCTATATCGCGCTGATCTATATCGTGCACCTGGAAGCGCTCAAGGCGGACATGAAGGGGCTGCCCTCGAGCAACCCGGCGCGCCCGCTGCTGAACAAGGTGATCGGCTTTCTCACCGGTTTGCTGTTATTGATGGGGCTTTCCATCGGGGTCTACTACGGGCTTGGCTGGCTCAAGCCGGTACTCGGTGAAGCGACGCCCTGGGTGGTCTCCGTGGGCCTGGCGCTCGTCTATATCGGGCTTTTGAAAATCGGCGCCCGCTACCCGGAGCTCGAGATCGATGACCCCAACTCCAAAGTGTTGAAGCTGCCCCAGACCCGGCCGACGGTCATGGTCGGGCTTCATTACATTCTGCCGGTCATCGTGCTGGTGTGGTGTCTGATGGTCGAGCGTCTGTCGCCCGGGCTCTCAGCGTTCTGGGCCACCATGTTCATGATCTTCATCATGGTCACCCAGCGCCCGATCATTGCGCTCTTCCGGGGTCGCAGCCGTCTGGCGGGTGATATCAAGGAGGGCCTTTTCGATCTCTGGGATGGCCTGGTGACCGGTGCGCGCAACATGATCGGCATCGGTATCGCCACCGCCACGGCAGGGATCGTGGTCGGTGCGGTCTCCCAGACCGGCGTGGGCCTGGTGCTGGCGGATGTGGTCGAGATTCTCTCCGGCGGCAACCTGATGGTCATCTTGCTGCTTACCGCGGTGCTGAGCCTGATTCTGGGCATGGGGCTTCCAACCACCGCCAACTACATCGTGGTATCGGCGCTGATGGCACCGGTGATCGTGATGCTGGGCCAGCAAAACGGGCTGATCGTGCCGCTGATCGCGGTGCACCTGTTCGTGTTCTACTTTGGCATCATGGCGGATGTCACCCCCCCCGTGGGGCTTGCCTCCTTTGCCGCGGCGGCGGTCTCCGGAGGCGATCCGTTGCGTACCGGTTTCCAGGCGTTCTACTACAGCCTGCGTACCGCGGCCCTGCCGTTTCTGTTCATCTTCAATACCGACTTGCTCTTGATCGACGTGACCGTGGCGCAAGGGGTGCTGATCTTCATTGTCGCCACCATCGCCATGCTGATCTTCGCCGCCGGCACTCAGGGCTACTTCATTACCCGCAACCGCTGGTATGAGTCGCTGCTGCTGCTGCTGGTCGCCTTCACGCTGTTCCGCCCCGGGTTCTGGATGGATCGCATTCACGATCCTTACGAGTCGGTGCCGCCGGCGCAGTTTGCCGATGCACTGGGGCAGGTGGAGGCAGGCAGCAACCTGCGCATTCAGATTGCCGGGGAGGACGATTACGGCTCGCCCATGACCACCTACCTGCTGATACCGGTGCCCGATGGCAACACCGGCGAAGAGCGGCTTCAAAACCTGGGTATCGAGCTCTATACCGATGGCGACCAGACGCTGGTGGACTTTGTCGAGTTCGGAAGCCCGGCGGCGGATCTCGGGTTGGACTTCGATCAGGAGATCGTCGAGGTGCTCGCCCCGGTGGACCGCTGGACCAAGGAGTGGATGTGGCTGCCGGCGCTGGGGCTCTTTGCACTCGTGGTGCTGATGCAGCGCCGTCGTCGCGGCAAACAGACGCCAGACCACACGCCCGCCAACGCCTAGGGGAAGCATGATGTACTAAAAATCCTGCTGCCCGTGGCGGCGACGCTTTGCCAGACTTTCGGGGCGTCGCTGCATCTGGTCTGCGTGTTGTCGGAGTTCACCATGCCGATGGTCGGGGCCTTTTTTCCGAAAGACTTTTCGCACAAGGCCCACGTCTCGATGAAGGAGGCACAAGCGACGTTCATTGCCGAGCACGTGCCCGATGACATTCAGACCCAGAGCGTCATCGGGGACGGCTCACCTCAAGAGACAGCTTCGGCTGTCTCTTTTTTTGGGGCCCTCTACTGATACCTGCATCCTCTGTTGATGCCGGTATCCCCTACCATTGGCTGATTTCGTTTAGCAGGTAAGTATCCAACACTGAGCGGGTAGTCTTAATAATCATAATGCTCAGGAGCCTTACCATGATCTACGCGAACCCAGGCGACAGCGGCGCCGTCGTCACCTTTGAAAAACGCTACGGTAACTACATCGGCGGGGAGTTCGTGGCGCCGGCCAAGGGGCAGTATTTCGATAATCTCAGTCCGGTCAACGGACAGGTGTTCTGCGAAATTCCCCGTTCAAGCGATGAAGATCTCGAAAAGGCGCTCGATGCCGCCCACCAGGCCGCCCCTGCCTGGGGCAAGACCTCCGCCGCCGAGCGCAGCAACATCCTGCTGAAAATGGCGGATCGTATCGAGCAGAACCTGGAGCTTCTGGCGGTGGCGGAAACCTGGGACAACGGCAAGGCGGTGCGCGAAACCCTCAATGCCGACATTCCCCTGGCGGTCGACCACTTCCGCTACTTCGCCGGCTGCATTCGCGCCCAGGAAGGGAGTGCGGCGGATATCGACGCCAACACCGTCTCCTATCACTTCCACGAGCCGCTTGGCGTGGTGGGCCAGATCATTCCCTGGAACTTCCCCATCCTGATGGCGGTATGGAAGCTCGCGCCCGCGCTTGCCGCCGGCAACTGCGTGGTGCTCAAACCCGCCGAGCAGACCCCGGCCTCGATTCTCGAGCTGATGAAGGTCGTCGGCGACCTGCTGCCGCCCGGGGTGGTCAACATCGTCAACGGCTTTGGCGAAGAGGTGGGCGAGAGCCTGGCCACCAGTAAGCGTATCGCCAAGATCGCCTTTACCGGCTCCACGCCGGTGGGCTCGCATATTCTCAAGTGTGCCGCCGAGAACATCATTCCCTCCACGGTGGAGCTTGGTGGCAAGTCCCCCAACATCTACTTCGCCGACATCATGAACGCCGAGCCCACCTTTATCGATAAAGCGGTGGAAGGACTGGTCCTGGCGTTTCTGAACCAGGGCGAGGTATGCACCTGCCCGTCCCGTGCGCTGGTGCAGGAGAGCATGTTTGATGACTTCATGACCAGGGTGCTCGAGCGCACCAAGGCCATCAAGCGCGGCAATCCGCTGGATACCGACGTCCAGGTCGGCGCTCAGGCATCCCAGGAGCAGTTCGACAAGATCATGTCCTACATGGATGTGGCCCGGGAGGAGGGCGCGGAGTTTTTGACCGGGGGCAACAAGGCGAGCATCGAAGGCGATTATGACGGCGGCTACTACATCGAGCCGACGATTTTGAAAGGCAACAACAAGATGCGCATCTTCCAGGAGGAGATCTTCGGCCCGGTCGTCTCGGTGACCACCTTCAAGGACGAGGAAGAAGCGCTGGCGATTGCCAACGACACCGAATTCGGCCTGGGCG
Source organism: Vreelandella xerophytica (assembly GCF_968048975.1). Next base: position 689,602 of record NZ_OZ309106.1, read on the forward strand.
CCGGGGTGTGGAGTCGCGACATCAACGTGGCGTTTCGCATGGGCCGTGGCATTCAGGCGGGGCGCGTGTGGACCAACTGCTACCACCAGTACCCGGCCCACGCGGCGTTCGGCGGCTACAAGAAATCCGGCGTGGGCCGTGAAACCCACAAGATGGCGCTGGAACACTACCAGCAGACCAAGAACCTGCTGGTGAGCTACGATATCAACCCGATGGGCTTTTTCTAGAAATACGCCGTCCAGGCGCGGTGTTAAACGCGACAACCCGGCCATTGGCCGGGTTGTCGTATGACGCAATGGGCTTGCGTGCAGGCTTACTGAGTCGTGATCGCGTCTTCGTTGTCGTCGTCACCGTGGCCGCGGTTGCCACGCTCAGCGCGACGCTCGTCATGGACGTCGCGCATGGCGCCCTTGAGAGCTTCCTGCTCTTCATCGGTCAGAATCTCGCTTACGCGCTCCTTGTGCTCATCGCGCAGCTCCTTCATTGCCTCATAGAACTCGGCGTTGGCCTCGTTGAGCGCTTCCTGCTTCTCTTCATTGATCTCGGCGCGCTGATATACTTGCTGGCGCTGCTCCTGCATGTGTTCGCGCATCTGCTCGCGGCCTTCACCTTCATGGTGTGAACCCGCCTGCGCGGTCAGCGCCAGAGGCATCAAGGCGGCGGTGAGCAGGGCGGGGGCGGCGAGTTTACGAATGGAAAATGTCATGACATACCTCTCAGGGTTCAGTGGAGCTTTATAGGGTTCGGTAAAACTTTATACAAAGCTCGGTAGAGCCTTGAAGCGACAAGCGCTTGGGATAAATCGCCTGTCGCCTGATCGACACCTTGAGTATTGGATGCCGGGGTGTAAAACCGTTGCACGAAGTGTGCAATAACTGTGACGTTCATGGATTGCCGCGTTATTTTGGGCTCGACGCGGAAAAGGATAAAAGGAGTTATCGATGCAGGCTATTCGTGCGATCCGCCGTTCGTTGGGGGCGGGAAGTCTGGCGCTGTTGCTGGGCGGTTGCGGCGCCACTCATATTGCCACGAGCGGCGAACCTGCCCTGGCGAATACGGTCGAGCGCCCCGCCATTCGCGCCGCCACCCTGGCCCCTCAGCGCTACACCCCAAGCGACTGGCCTGCGCCGCTGACCGCCCGGGTACGCCTGCCACAGACGCAAGATACGCGCCTGCGCCCGGCGGCGCTGATCGTGCACGGTGGCGGCTGGCGCGGACGAAGCCCGCAGGATATGGAGAAAGTCGCCCGTCAGCTGGCGGCGCAAGGGTTTGTGACGGTCAACATCGAGTACCGCTTTGCTCCCGAGTACCGTTTCCCTGCCCAGCTTCATGACCTGCAGCAGGCGATGGCGTGGATTCATCGGAACGCCGAGCAGTGGCGTATCGATACCCACCGGATCGTGGGGGTGGGCTACTCCTCCGGCGCTCATCTGGTAAGCCTTCTCGCCCTGGCCGGCGCCGAAGGGCCGCTTGCCGAACCCTACGGCGGCGAGCATACCCGGCTGCGCGCAGTGGCGGTCGGGGGCTTGCCAAGCGATCTTCTCAAGTTCGACGACGGGCCTCTGGTGATCGATCTACTTGGCGGTACTCGCAATGAAGTGCCCGAGGCGTACGCGCTAGCTTCCCCCGCGCGCCAGATCGACCGCGAGGCGCCGGCGTTTTTCATCTTCCACGGCAATCGCGATCGTCTGGTGCCGGTCGATCACGCCCGGGATTTCTATCAAGCGCTGCAGGCCCAGGGCACCCCCGCCGAGCTGTACCTGCAGCACGGCCGGGGGCATATCGGCAGCTTTCTACTGCGCGGCGGGGCCATCGAGGCGGCCATCGCGTTCTTGAATCGAGAGACAGCGGCGCAGGCAGAGAGCGCGGATTAGACTTTAGTTGGCTTTTGCCGCCGTGCAAGGTTGGTGAAAGCTTCGTGACATAGCGTGGGTGCTCTGCAGGCAGTGACCTGCTCCAGAATCTATAAATTTATAAAAAGTGAGACCGCTATGCCCAAGAACACCCTTGCTCCGTTTGGCTTGACCATGAAATCACTACTGGTTGGCGCCACCGCCGCCGTTGCCTCGCTCGCCATGTCGCTTCCGGCTGCGGCCGATGACTACCCCGAGCGCCCCATCAACATGATCGTGGGCTTTGGCACCGGCGGCAGCGCCGATCGTCTGGCCCGTTTGATGTCCGGCTACATCTCCGAAGAGATCGGCGTACCGGTACAGGTGACCAACCGTCCGGGAGCCGGTACCCAGGTGGCGTCCAACTACGTGCTGAACATGCCCGATGATGGCTATACGGTTTACGCTTCCACGTTCGCACCGTACCTGACCAACTCGATCCTGACCGGCGGCGCCAACTTCAGCGTTGACGACTTCAACTACATCAACTTCCAGTGGTTCGATCTGGATCTGATCGCTGCCAACCGTGACAGCGGCTATGAAGACCTTCCCGCGCTGCTCGAGGCCATTCGTGCTGGCGACAGCCAGGTACGCGGCGCCGTGGTGCAAGGCTCGGCGGGCCACCTGATGGTGCGTCTGCTGCTCGACCAGGCCGGTATCCCCCAGGAGAATCTGAACCTGGTGACCTACAACAGTGGCGGTGAAGCGCGCTCGGCAGTGGCCGGTGGCCAGGTGGACTTCGTCTCCATCAGCGCCCAGGGCAGTGAAGGCATTCGCGAATTTCTGACGCCGCTTGCCATCGTAAGCGATGAGCGTATCGATCAGTGGGATGCGCCGACGATCAATGAAGCGCTGGCACCCATGGACGTCGAAGTGCCGGTGCTGCAAGGCTCCATGCGTGGCTTCGCGGTCACCAGCGAAATGGAGCGCGAGCACCCTGAGCGTTTCGAGACACTGTCTTCGGCCATTCAAAGCGCCCTGGCCCGCAAGGAAGTGCAGGATCATCTCGAACGCAACGACATGGGCGGCGTCTGGATCGGCCCGGAGCGCGCCAACGAGCTGATGCGCGAAAACTTCGACGTCTTCGAACAGTACGCCCACCTGCTTAACTGATCTTTCTAAAGGCCGGCCCAGTGATTGACCGGGCCGGCCTGGAGAACCTCCATGTCTGCAAAAAAACGTGACTATGGGGACCTTCTGGTTCTCATGGCGCTGGCGTGCTTTACGCTCTGGTATCTGATGGATGCGATCAGCGTCTCATCTCGTGTGCAAAACCTGCTGTTGATCCTGCCGCTTTCGCTGCTGGTACTGGCGATCATCGCCTTGGAGCTGGTGCTTCGTATCAAGCACAGGACGCTGCTACGCGCCAGTGAAGAGGAGGAGCCGCTTCACCGCACCCTTCCCGTGGTGGGGCTGTTTGCCGTCTACGTGCTGTCGCTTGAAACGCTGGGCTTCGATCTCGCCACGGTACTGTTCATCGCGCTCTTTCTGGTGTTAAAGGGCGAGCGAAAGTGGTGGATGGTGGTGGGGTTCAGCGCCGCTTTCGGTCTGGGCACTGCGTATTTCTTCTCGCAGATGCTGCCTTATCCCATGACCTTGCTGCTATTGCCAAGCTAAGGAGCCGCTATGATCGATCTTACTGCCGTAGAGCAGAGCCTGGCCCTGCTCTTTTCCGATTTCGGCCCCTGGCTGGTGGTGGTTCCCGGCATCATACTGGGGCTGATCTTCGGCGCCACCCCGGGGCTTCAGATCTCCATGGCCATGGCGATCTTTCTGCCCATGACCATGTACATGGACTTCATCCAGGCCATGCTCTTTCTGACCGCCATTTTCACCGGCGGCTCGTTTGGTTCGGGCATTCCCGCCATCCTGATGAATATCCCCGGCACGTCGTCGGCCATCGCTACCGCCTTTGACGGCTACCCCATGGCGCGCAAGGGCCAGCACAACCAGGCGCTGGGCGTGGCGCTGGCCTCCTCGGTCATCGGCGTGCTCATGGGCTATGTGATCCTGTTCATCATGATCCAGCCGCTGTCGGTCATGGTCCTGAAGCTGGGACCTGCCGAGATGTTCATCGTCATTCTGTGGGGCATGACCCTGATTGCAAGTCTCAAGGGCGAGCAAGTGCTCAAGGGGCTGATGGCGGGGTTCGTGGGGCTTCTGGCAGGTACCATCGGGTTCAGCGAAATCGGCCTGGCCCGGGGCACCATGGGCCAGACCTACCTGCTCGACGGGATTCCCGTGATTCCCGCCATGATGGGCATGTTCGCCGCCTCCGAGCTTTTCAAGCTGGCCAACAAGGGCTTCATCGTCGAGTCCGAAGCGTCGCGCAAGGTGAACATCGGTGAAATACTGGCCGGCTGCAAGATGGCTCTTCGCTACCCCGGCGTGATGATTCGCGGCGGTCTGATCGGCGTATTCGTCGGCGCGGTACCCGGTGTGGGCTCCTCGGTGTCGAATCTGCTCTCTTATGTGGAGACCAAACGCCGCGACAAGGACCCGGACTCCTTCGGCAAGGGCAACCCCAAGGGGGTCGTGGCCTCGGAATCCGCCAACAGCACATCAGAGGCGGGCTCGATGGCGACCCTTCTGGCGCTGGGTATTCCCGGCGGCGGGGCCACCGCGGTCATGCTGGCGGCGTTTGCCATGCACAATATCACCGGTGGGCCGCAGTTCATTCGTCAACAGACCGATGTGGTGTACGCCATCATTTTCGCCAACTTCGCCCAGGTGTTTCTGCTGGTCATTGTGGGGCTTCTGTTCATCCCGCTTCTGGCGAACATCGTCAAGGTGCCCATGCGCTATCTGATCCCGTCGGTGCTGGTTCTGGCGGTGATGGGCTCGTTTGGCCTGACCGGCAACATGACAGGGCCGGCCACGGTGCTGGTATTCGCGGTGATCGGCTGGATTCTTCGCCACTACGGCTATTCGGTACCGGCGGCGGTCATCGGGCTGCTGCTGGGCTCGCTTGCGGAGAAGTCGCTCTTGCACTCCTACCAGATCAGCGGCGGCGATATCAGCTATCTGTTTGGTCGCCCGGTGGCGCTGGGCATTCTGGCACTGTTGTTGATTTCGCTGTTCGGCCAGCCCCTCATGAAGCGCTTTCAGGCGCGTCGGGCGCCGCAGGACTAGCCGATGAGAAGAACGCTGAAAACGCTGGTCTTGGGTAGCTTGGGTGGCGTTATCGCCACCCTTTTTTCGCTGCCCCTGGCCTGGATGCTCGGAGCGCTCTTTCTGGTCATGGTCGCCTCGCTTGGTGGTGTCAGAACCGGGGTGGACAAGCGCGTCCACGTTATCGCCATTGCGCTGCTCGGGCTCTTCATCGGCAGCCGTATCCAGGCCCACGAGCTTCTGGGGCTGACCCAGTGGTACCCGAGCGTCATCGCCATGCTGGTCTATATGGTGATGATGCTGACGGGGGGCTACTGGATTTTCAAACGCGCCAACGTCGGGCGCATCAGCGCCATGTTCTGCGCCTACCCCGGCAGCATGAATTCAGCGCTGGTGCTTGCCGAAGGTGCCCGGGGCGATCTTCGCTGGATCGCCATTTCGCATTCACTCAGACTGGTTACCGTGGTGTCGGGGGCGGCTTTGCTGGCCAGCTTCTTCGTTGATGAAGTGACTATTGAAAGCGACAGTCACGGGCTTGCCCTGATGGACGCCGCCGCTCTTGTGCTGGCGCCTTTGTGCTGGTGGCTGGCGCGCAAGTGCCGGGTGCCGATTCCGGAATTTCTAGGCCCCATGGCCGCCGGGGCCATCATGGCCAACGCAGGGGTGGACTACTCGCTGCCCGTCTGGCTGGTGCTGGTGGCGTTTCTCATTCTGGGCTCATCGGTGGGGTCGCGGTTTTCCGGCACCCCCTGGCGCCAGGTCGTCAGCGTGGGCCGCTTCGGCATTCTCTATGCGCTGTTTGCGTTACTCACCGCCATGCTGATGGCCTGGCTGGTCGCTTCCTTCACCGAGCTTTCGTTTGCCGCCGTGCTCCTGGCGCTGATACCGGGCGGGGTGGGGGAGATGGCGGTGATCGCCACGGTCATGGGAATCGATCCGGTCTATGTGGTCTCGCACCACATACTGCGCCTGTTGATTCTCATCTTCATGACACCCTTGATGGTACGTTTGGCGGGCTCGCTTGAAGCGCCGCAAACGCCACCCGGGCAGTAAGCCCGCCGGTTGGCTTGTTGCCAAGAGTGAGAGTGGCCGAGTGAGCGGTGGCAATCTGTTCCACGATGGCAAGGCCCAGGCCGCTGCCCGGGGTGTGCGGATTCTGGCGGTAGAAGCGCTCGGTCAGTTGACCGAGCCGGGCGTCCTCGACGCCGGTGCCGCTGTCGCTTACCGTCAGAACGACGCGGTCGTCTTCCCTGGCCAGGGCGATATCGATGCTGCCCTGGTAGGGCTTGTCTCCGCCGGCATGCAGGCTGGCATTCTCGATCAGGTTGATCACCAGCCATAAAAGCATGATGGGGTCGCCCAGCACCCTGGGTAGCGGCGAAGAACTCTCGGATTCAGGCGCGAAAGCGGGCAGGTCAAGCGAGAGCTCCTGGCCTTTCTGGTAGATGCTGGTGGCGGTCTGGGCGCAGGCTTGCTGGCAGACCTCGGCAAGATCCACCGCTTCAAGCTGGGTGTCGTCGAAAAGCTCGCTACGAGTCTTGGCGTATTTCAGAAGCTGCTGCACCGTATGGCTTGCGTGCTCGGCGATACGCTGCATCTCCATCAGATTGGCGCGGGTATCAGGCTCCTTCGTTGCCTTGAGCGATAGCTCGGTCAGCGCACGCAGCTCTGAAATCGGTGTTCTCAACTGGTGTGAAACATCGGCATTGAGCTGCTGGGTGCTTTCGATGCTTCGCCGCATTCGCTGCATCAGCTGGTTGATGCTCAGGATGAGCGGGTGGATCTCCTTGGGAGCGCCGTCTTCGATGGGGTGCAGGTCGTTGGGCGAGCGCAGACGCAGCGCCTGACTTACCGCGCTCAGCGGCGTGAAGGCACGGTAAATGGCAAACAGCGCCAGGGTCATGGCCAAGAGCCCGGTCACGACCATCAAGCCACTCAAGGTGAGCATGAAATCGTTGGTCAGGGTATAGCGGGCTTCCTTGGATTCGGCGACGATGACTTCGATATCGCTGTGCTGGCGGCTGCGGTTGAAGGGGAACTTCAGCGCCACCGCGCGCAGGTCGTTACCGGCGTAGGCAACATCGAAGAAAAGCGGCTCATCGAGCGGGCCGGGCGGGTCGCCAAGACCGGGGAAGCCCGCGATCATCGGCCCGTTGACCTCGCGAATGCGATAAAAGATCTTGCCTTCGCCACGGCTTCCCAGGGTGCTGATGCTGAAATAGTGCATGTTGATATGCAGCTCGCCGTCCACGGTATAAATGCGTCGCTCCAGGCGCTGGGCGGCGTTGAGCAGCATATCGTCGAAGGTTTCGTTGATCTGGCGGGTGAGCAGTACATGGCTCGACGCCAGGGCAAGCAGAGCAAGCCCGGTAAACGGCAGCCCGATCCAGAGAAGCAGGCGGGTGCGAATCGAGGTCGGTTTCTTGAACATGAAGAGTGCTTATTTCTTGGAATCCAGGTAGTAGCCCAGGCCACGCACGGTTTTCAGCCCGAACTCCTGGCCGATCTTCTTGCGAATACGAGAGATGTAGGTTTCCACCGCGGCGTAGGTGACCGGCTCGTCCAGGGTGGAGAGCCGGTCGATGATCTGGTCCTTGCTCACCAGGCGGTTCTGATTGATCATCAGATACTCGATCACCTCAAGTTCGCGGCGGTGCAGCGCCACCGGCTCACCGTTGAGGCGAAGCTCTCGGGCGTCCGGGAAAAACTCGAGCGGGCCGCACGGTAGCGAGTCTCCGCCAAAGTGCTTGGCCCGGCGCACCAGAGCACGTGCCCGGGCGCTGACTTCGTCCAGGGAAAACGGCTTGCACAGGTAATCATCGGCGCCTTCCTCCAGCCCGAGAATGCGCTGATCCAACGTATCCCGGGCCGAGATGATGAGCACCGGAATGGTATTGTGCTGATGGCGAAGCTTTCGCAGCAGGCTGATACCGTCGAGTTCGGGCAGGCCCAGGTCGAGCACCAGAAGATCGAACCCGCCTTGTTCCAGCGCGTGCTGGGCCTTGGCGCCGTCGTGGACCACGGTGATCAGAAAACCTGCCTCTGTCAGGGTCGTGGCGATCGAGCGCGCCAGGTTATCGTTGTCTTCTACAATCAGCGCCTTCATTCGCGCTCCTGAGGTTTTCCTTCCAGGCGGGGCTTCTACCCTTCGGGCTTCTACCCTTCGGGCTTCTACCCTTCGGGCTGATACTTGTAGCCCACCCCGTACACCGAGCGAATGATCTCCTGGTCGGGGAGGGCTTCGGTGATCTTCTTGCGCAGTTTCTTGATATGGCTGTCCACGGTGCGCTCGGAGACGATGCGGTTGTCCCGGTACATGTGATCCATCAGCTGTTCCCGGCTGAAGATGCGCCCGGGGGCGTGCATCATCACGCGCAGAAGCTGGAACTCCACCGCGGTCAGACCCAGGTCCTGACCGTTGGCCAGCGCCAGCCAGCCTTCGTCGTCGAGGGTGACCGGAGCGCTTGCCACGGGGTCGAGCGAAGCTTCGGCGGCGGCGCGGCTTCGGCGCAGCACGGCTTTCACCCGAGCCACCACTTCCCGGGGGCTGAAGGGCTTGCAGATGTAGTCATCCGCGCCCATTTCAAGCCCCACCAGGCGGTCGACTTCCTCCACCCTGGCGGTCACCATGATGATGGGAAGCGCCGGCCGGTGCTGGCGAAGCTCTCGGCAAAGCGCGAGGCCGTCCTTGCCCGGCAGCATCAAATCCAGAAGCACCAGCGCCGGGGTGTGCTGCTCGAGCCAGGGCATGACCTCGTCGCCGTGGCCGATCACCGTCGGTTCGAAATGGTGGCTGGCCAGGTAATCGGCCATCAGGCGGGCAATTTTAGGCTCATCCTCCACGATCAACAACGTCGCGTTGGAGGAGGTGTCCGGCGGTGGTGAGCCCTGTGAGGTCGAATCAATCGATGACATAGAAAACCCCGTGTCTAGCGTGAAGGCAAAAGCGCAAGGCGCAGCGTCCACCGAAGCCCGCCCAGAGGCGAGGCGCTGGCGTTCAGGGTCGCGCCATGGGCATCGGCCAACGCGCTGGCGATGGAGAGCCCCAGGCCGCTGCCCCCGCTTGTCCGGCTGCGCGAGCCCTCCACGCGGTAAAGCCGTTCGGTCAGTCGGGCAAGCTCGCTGTCGGGAACGCCCGGCGCACTATCTTGCCACACCACCACGGCCTCGTGCGCTTCAATGTGAAGGCTGACGGCCAGCGTGCCGGGGGCCGTGGTATAGGCGCAGCTGTTGTCCAGCAGGTTGCTCCAGAGCTGGCGAAGGCGCTGTGCGTCGCCGCGGACCATGACGTGTGGAGTGATATCGGTGGTCAGGTGGAGCCCGCTCTGCGCCAGCCAGCGCTCGGCGTCATTCAGGCGGGCCTGCAGGCACTCGCTTAGATTTATCGGGGCGAGCTGGATATCCAGCGCCCCGGCATCGCTTTGAGACAGCAGGCGCAGATCCGCCACCAGACGCTCGAGCTGGGCGACCTCCTGGGCAAGCGAGCCCAGGTTCTCCTGGTTCAGCGGGCGAACGCCGTCCTGCATCGCCTCGATTTCGCCGCGCAGCACGGAAAGCGGTGTTCTCAGCTCGTGGGCGGTATCCGAGACCCAGCGGGCCCGGGCATCCCGGCTTGCCTCCAGGGTTTCGGCCAGCACGTTGAAGTCCTGGGCCAGCCGCGAAAGCTCGTCGCGGCCCCGGGCGGGCAGACGCATATGGTAATCGCCCTGGGTCAGACGTCGCGTGGCGCCGGCCAGTGCTCGGGTACGCCCGCCCAGCCACCAGGAAAGCCCGCCGGCCAGCAGCAACGAGGCCACCACCAAAGAGACGACAATGATGAAAAGATTGCGCTGCTGGCGTTCCAGAAAGCGGCTTTCCATGCGCTCCATCATCTGCTGGGGCGAGCGAAAGCCCAGCGCGCCGATCACCCGGGTGCTGCCGGTGGCGTCTTCGCTGTAGAGCGTCAGCCAGCGCCATTCGCTTTCCGCGCCGCCGGGGCGGGGGCGCACCACAAAGCGGCCTTCGGGGTCGCGCAGGGCGAAATCCCGCGCCTCGCCCAGCGGTGAGGGGCGCTCGTTGTGCTCCTGGCCAAGCTCAAAGCGCACGATTTGCGGCCAGCGCTGCGGGGCGCGCTCAAGCCAGTCCCAACTTCCCTGGGTGTTCCAGCGGGTCACCAGGCCGTCGGCCAGCAGCGTGGCCCGGCGCTCCTGGGCCTGGTTCAGGTACTCGATAAAGCCCCGGTCGATACTGTAGGAGACGGCCAGAAAGATGCTGGCGGCAATCGCCACGTTCACGCTCAGAATCACCACGAAAAGCCGCAGCCCGAGCGTCGAGGGGCGCCACCGGGAAAGCGCGGACAGCCGGCTCATGGTGTGGTGCCCTCGGGGCTTGGCCTGGACGGCGCTTTCAACCCCTCGCGCAGGTTTTCAAGGCCCAGATACAGACACGGCACCAGAATCAGGAGAATGACCGTGGCGAAGATCATGCCAAAGCCCAGCGAGATCGCCATGGGGATCATGAAGCGCGCCTGGCGCGAGGTTTCCAGAATCATCGGCGCCAGCCCCAGAAAGGTGGTCAGGGTGGTCATCATGATGGGCCGCAGGCGGCGGGTGGCGGCGGCCACGATGGCCTCGCGGGCGGCCATGCCCTCGCGGCGCTTGCGGTTGGCGTAATCGATCAGCACCAGCGCGTCGTTGATGACCACCCCGGACAGCGCAAGCATTCCTAAAAGACTGATGATCGAAAGCCCGAAGCCCATCACCACGTGGCCCGCCACCGCACCCACCAGGCCAAACGGAATGGCGGCCAGTACCAGCAGCGGCTGCAGGTAACTTCTAAACGGAATGGCAAGCAAGGCGTAGAGGGCGGCCAGCATCAGCCACATGGCGGTGCGCAGGGTGGCGAGGTTGTCGGCGGTGTCCTGCTGGCGCCCGCCCAGGGCCACTTCTAGCCCCGGCCAGGTATTGGTCAGCGTCGGGAACACGTCTTCCTGCAACGTGGCCAGCACCTGGTTGATCGCCTGGTCGCCTTCCGAGTCGGCGGTGACGGTGATGATACGCCGCCCATCGATGCGTTGCAGGCTGCTGGAGGCCTGGCTGAGGGTGATCTCCGCTGCGCGGGAAAGCGGAATGCTCATGCCCTCCGGGGTGCGCACGGGCAGCCGGTAAAGCTCGTTGAGACTCGCCCGGTCCTGCTCGGGCAGGCGCACCTCGACGCTGACCTCCTGGCGGCCGATGAACTGCTCGATGGCGGTGGCGCCTTGCAGCGGGCCGCGTAGAGCCTGGGCCAGGTCGCTGCCGGTGAGCCCCAGCGCCCGGCCTTCAGCGGACAGGCGCATTTCCAGCTGGGGTTTGCCATCGCCCAGGCCGCTGTCGATATCGGTCAGGCCGTACTCGCCAAGCTGCTCGGCCAGGCGCGTCGCGGCGGCTTCCAGCACCTGGGTGTTGGGGTGAGAAAGGCGCAGGCTCAGTGCTGCGCCGCTGCCCGGCCCGCCGACATCCGAGGCAAAGCGCACCGACTGCGCGCCGACAAGATCGCCCGCCAGATCGCGCCAGCGAACGGCGATGCGCGAGGGCGGCCACTCATCCAGGCTTTCCCGGGCGATATCCAGAGTCACCTCCAGGCTCTCGCCGTCCAGCCGGCTGCGAGTGCTCTGAAAGCTGAGCGTGGGCTCCTGGGCGCTCAGGGTTTCGGCGGCGTCGATCAACTGTTGGCCAAGCTCGCGGCTAACGCTGATATGACTGCCGATCGGTAACGTGACGCTGGCCTGCACCTGATCGGACTCCACCCGGGGCATCAGCGAAAACCCCAGACGCCCGCTCATCGTCCAGGCCAGCACCACCAGCAGCAGCGACACGCCCAGGGCCACGCTGAAAAGCCGCTGGTTCAGGGCGCGCTGCAGGAACGGCTCGAAACGTTGATAGGTAAAGGTGTGAAGCCCGCCCTGCAGATAGTGGCGAAGGCGCTCCAGCGGGCGCTGCCAGGCCGGGGTCTGGCGGGGCTTGCGGCTGTGGGCCAGGTGCGCCGGCAGGATGAACAGCGCCTCCACCCAGGAAATCAGAAAGACGGTAATCACCACCACCGGTACCGTGGCGAAGATAAGCCCCAGAAAGCCGGGTAGAAACAGCAGCGGCAAGAACGCCACGATATTGGAAAGAATCGCGAAGGTGAGCGGTACGGCGATCTCCTGGGCACCTTTCACGGCGGCATCGCGCAGCGAATAGCCCTCTTCGCGGTAGCTGAAGATGTTTTCGCCCACCATGATGGCATCGTCCACCACGATACCGAGGGCAATGATGAAGGCGAACATCGACATCATGTTCAGCGACACCCCCACCCAGGGCAGAAACAGCATGGCGCCCAGAAAAGCCGTAGGGATACCAAGGGTGACCCAGAACGCCAGCCTGGCCTCCAGGAAGAGCGCCATCAGCACCATTACCAGGGCCAGGCCCATCCAGGCATTCTTGAGCAAGAGCCCCAGACGGTCTTCGTAGACCTCGGAGCTGTCCCTTGCCACGTCCAGATGGATGCCCTCGGGCAGATTGGCGCGCAGCCGGTCAAGCTCCGCATACACCGCGTTGGAAATGCTGGTGGGGGTTTGAGCGCCTACCTGGTAGATATCCACCGAGAGCCCGCGCTGGCCGTTATAGAATTCCTCCCGGTCGGTCTCGGCAAAGCCTTCACGCACTTCGGCAATCTGGCCCAGCAGTACCGGCGCACCCTGGCCGGTGGTCAGGATCGGCAGGCGCGCAAACTCGGCGGCACTGTTGCGCCGACCCTGGTAGCGAATCAGCCATTCACCCTCGGCGGTAGTGAGCTGGCCGCTGGCCAGGTCCAGCGCTTCTTCGCTGATTCGCGCGGCAAGCTGCCGGTGATCCAGCCCATAGCGTTCGATGGCCTCTTCATTCAGCAGCACCTGGATTTCCCGGTCGCGGTTGCCGGAAAGCTCGGCCCGGGAGATACCGCTGGCGGCCTGAAGCTCGGCGCGCGTCTCTTCGGCGGCGTCGTGCAGCGCGGCCAGGCTGGCATCGCCGTACACGCGCAAGCTGACCACGCCCCGGGAATAACCGGCCAGGGTGAAGCGAGGCGGGTCGGCGGCGCCCGGGAAAGTGGTGATCGCGTTCACTTCCTGCTGGATTTCCTGGTAAACGCGCATGACGTCCACGCCGTCGATCAGCGTGGCCCGCACCACGCCGCTGCTTTCACTGGCGGTGGAGGTCAGTTCATCGATCCCTTCCACGTTGGCAACCGCCGCCTCCACCGGTAGCAGCAGGCTCTGCTCGATATCTTCCGGCGTGGCGCCTGGGTAGCTGATGCTGACCTGAACGGTTTCGCTCTCGAAGGCGGGAAACACCTCCTTCTTGATCGCAAGCGAGGCCATCAAGCCCCCGACGATGAACAGCACCATCAAGAGGTTCGGGGCAACGCCATGGTCCACCATCCAGGCGAGCGGGCCCTTGCGCATCATGGGCTTTCCTCGTTGTGGGCTTGCGCGGGGGTGTTCGCCGGCGTGCGCGGGCGTACTTCCTGACCCTCTCGCGGCTGCGCCAAACCGGCGGTGACCACGCGCTGGCCAGCGCTCAACCCGGCGCTGATCAGTGCCTCGTCTTCGCCCCGGTAGGCCAGGGTGACCGTGGTGCTGCGCAGCCGGTTATCGTCATCGAGCCACCACACCTGGTCCCCCGGGCGAAGCGCTGCGGAGGGAAGGGCGATCAAGGGCTGACGTGCCGTAGTGTGATAGCGCAGGCGCAACACATCGCCCAACCGCAGGGCCGGGCCTGGCTGGTCAAGCGCCAGCGGGTCGTCGACAGAGACCAGCAGCTGCGCCTGCAGGCCGTTCTCTTCAAGGCTTGGCAGAATGGAGGTCAATCGGCCCTCACGGCTTTCATCCGCCGACCAGCTTTGACTGCTCAGGGTGACGGTGTCCCCCGGCGACAGCCAGGCAAGAGTATCGCCAGGCAGCGAGGCGCGTACCCAGAACTCCTCGACGCCCACCAGACTGAGCACTTCGGTGCCCTGGCTCAAAAGACTACCGGCGCCCAAGACGCGCTCGGCCACCATGGCCCGCCAGGGGGCGCTGAGCGTGGCGCGCTCAAGGTTCAAGGCGGCCTGGTTGCGCACCACCCGGGCCTGGGTCAGCTGCGCTTCGGCCTGGCGCAGCTGCGGTTCGCGCAGCACCAGCGCCCGGCGCTCGGCGGACAGTTCGCGGCCAAAGCGCTCGTATTCGCTGCGCGCACGCTGCTGTTCGGCCTGCTCCAGCGCCAGGGTGGCCTGGGCATTGGCGAGCTGGGCTTCGGCGTCTTCCAGGGTCAGTTCCAGATCCGCCCGGTCGATAAACGCAAGCGGTGCCCCCTGTTCGACCACCTGGCCGGGCACCACGCCAGGGGCGAAGCGGTCAAGCTGACCGGCCACCCGGCTTGCCAGCATGGTGGACTTTTCTGCTTCCACGCGACCAAAACCGGTCAGCACCGGGGCCTGAACCTGTTCGTTGACGGTCATGACATCAACCACCGGCGCCGGGGTGGGCGGTGGTGGGCGGCGCTCGATACGCGGGGGCTGGGTGACGATCCACCAGGCCAGGGCCAGGCCGCCGGCCAGAACACAAAGCGCCATGATGGCGCCTAGACGCACCCGGCCTTGTTGCCTGGTAGCCGATTTATCAAAAAAGGTCATTACCGCAGGTCATCCGTTGTAAAGACTAAAGGTGCTGGAAGATAAGCGTAGTATGCTAGCATCTACTCTGGTTAAGCAGTGATTAGGCAAGTAATGTGCAAAGAGCATGCAACATGGTTGCCCGCTCGAATGTACAGGCATCTCCCTTATAGATTTCGGCTGAACGCTTTAAAGCGGCACTAGATTGACAGGTCTCAATGACGTTATGAAAAATACCTCGACCCGCGACAAACTGATCAACACCGGTGCCGAGCTGATCGCTCAGCAGGGGTATAACGCGACGGGCATCAATGCCGTACTGAACACCTGTGGCGTGCCCAAAGGCTCCTTCTACCACTACTTTTCCAGCAAGGAGGATTTCGGGCTGGCGGTCATTGAGCGCTTCGCCGAAGAGTATGATACCGGGCTGGCTGCGCTTTTGGAGGATACCACGCTCGACCCCTTCGAGCGGCTGCGCCGCTACTTCGCTCAGGGGCGCGCCTACATGAACGAGTGCAACCACGAAACCGGCTGCTTGATCGGCAACCTCGGTCAGGAGCTTTCCGGTCAGAGCGATACCTTCCGCGATGCGCTCGATACTGTCTTCAAGCGCTGGGAGCAGCGGTTTGCGGTCTGCATCAGGCACGCCCAGGAGCGAGGCATGATCGCCCCCCACGCCCCTGCCGATGCTCTGGGAAGCTTCGTTCTCTCCGGCTGGGAGGGGGCTATCCTGCGCGCCAAGACGCTCAAGTCGGTCACCCCAATGGAACAGTTCGAGGCGATTTTGTTCGAATACGTGCTGGTCAATACCGCCCCGCGCCAGAGCACTTCGGCTTAAGCTCGACCGGGCATTCGCCCGAAAGCGTATCAAGAACGCGCATTAAAAAGGGCGGCCTCGGGGCCACCCTTCAATGTCTGAACCGCCTGTCATCAGGTATTCAGGATCACGCCACCGTTGAGGTGAAGGGTCTGGCCGCTCATGTACGAGGACTCCTCGCTTGCCAGGTACACGTAGGCGGGACCCATTTCGCTGGGCTGGCCGGCACGGTCCATGGGGACCTGTCCACCGAAGCTTGCCACCTTTTCATCCTCCATGCTGGCGGGAATCAGCGGTGTCCACACCGGGCCCGGGGCCACGGCGTTCACGCGAATGCCGCGATCCATCAACGACATGGCGAGCGAGCGCATCAGCCCTTGAATCGCCCCTTTGGTCGCGGTGTAGTCGATCAGGGTGGCGTTGCCCTTGAAGGCGTTGATCGATGAGGTGGCGATGATGGTGTCGCCCGTGTTCAAGTGGGGCAGGGCGGCCTTGACCATGTAGAAGTGGCTGAAGATATTGGTCTGGAAGGTACGCTGCAACTGGTCGTCCGGGATGTCGGTGATGTCGTCCCAGTCGTACTGTTCGGCGGCGTTGTTGATCAGGATGTTGAGCTTGCCGTATTCATCCAGCGTCTTCTGGACGATCTCGCGGCAAAAGCCGGGTTCACCGACATCGCCCTTGAGCACCAGGCAACGCCGGCCTTCCGCTTCTACCAGGCGCTTGGTCTCTTCGGCGTCTTCGTCTTCCTTGAGGTGCACGATGACGCTGTCGGCGCCTTCCCGGGCATAATGCACGGCCACGGCGCGGCCGATACCGCTATCGCCACCGGTAATGATGGCCACTTTATCCAGCAGTTTATCCACCCCGCGATAGCTTTCGCGAATGTACTCGGGCTCCGGGCGCATGGCATGCTCGTCGCCTGGCTGCTTGTCCTGATGTTGCGGGGGCTGTTTATGATCGCTCATGTGCCTTCACTCCATTGCTGACTACGTGTGCTTTCAATACTTCAAAAACCCGAGAGGCGGCCACTTCCTGGGCCGTATAGAGGGTCACCTCAGTCTAGGTGTTTACCTTAGTCGAAAGTTCTAAAAGCTGCCAAACGTATAAGCGATGCCTTTTGATATCTTATCTTTACTTATCCTTGGAAAAAGGAACAAGGTGGTCCACTAGTTTTAGAAAAGCATGATTTTTTTAAATAATTATTAATTTCCATGTTTCGCTGTCGGGAAGAAAATAAATAGGCGCTTTCCTTAAAAGGTTTAATGCAATTCGTTGTTCTAATAATAATTATTGTTTTTGTATCGCAAGTTATTGAATTTTAAAGATCACGTTCAGTCAGCTTAAATATATAGGTTTTATATTAAGTGCTTTTAGAGGTCAGGCCGCTTTTTAAATTGACAGCGACTCCTTCCTCGCTATATTTCAAGTGTAGCGTGCTTTATAGCGTTACTATTTATTAAAAAGAAATAAGGGAGAGGACAGCACCTGCTTCAGGTGCTGAAAGTTCATTTTGTCCAACACATCAATGGCAAATGAAGCATGGAGGATGCAACCAATGAGCGATCAAGGAAAGTACTCCCAGCCCCAGTCAAACGGTTCTGCCTCGAGCGGGCAGGGTCTTGGCGACAACGACCGCATTGATAGTGAAAGACTCAAGGACCAGGGCAAGGAAGCGGCCCACGATATCAGCGACGCCGCCCAGCATCAGGCGGAGCATCTTTACGACAATCAGCGTAAAGCCTTCGCCGAACAGGCGCATAAATTTACCGACGTGATGAAAAAAGCGGCCGACGATTTCGATAATCAGCAGCAGCCGTTCTTTTCCCAGCAAGTGCGCAAGGTGGCCAATCTGGCCGATGGGTTTTCCAACCAGCTGCGCGACAAGGACTTGCGGCGTATCTGTCACGATGCGCAGGATTACAGCCGCCGCGAACCGGCGATCTTCATCGGTGGCGCCATCGCCGCCGGCTTTCTGGCGGCGCGCTTTTTAAGAAGCTCGCGCAGCCACGATCACGGTCAGTACAGCGAACGTACCACCGACATGAATACGTCAGGCTCGCGCTACTCGTCCCAGCATGTCTCATCTCAGGGTGAAGGCCACAACGGCGGGCGCAACCCGGCGTATGGCGGTGCCCTCGGCGAGCAACGGCCCACCGAGTCCGATGGCTTGGGCGCCTCCCAGCGGCCGCTTTCCACCTCGCGTCCGGGCAGCGACTCCTCGCTCGGCGGTGACAACTCGTCCGGCTCCAAACGCTAGATGATGCGTGGTTAAACGGAACTTATGACTTGCCAGGATGAATGAGGCTCACATGGATACGCAGCACAACAATACGACACAGGGAAGCTCTGTTGGCTCGCTCTTGACGACGCTGACACGTGAAGTGACTGACCTGGTCCGCAACGAGGCAGAGCTTGCCAAGGCCGAGGTATCGGAAAAGACGCATCAGGTGATGACCGGCATCGCGGCTATCGCCATCGCCGGCGCAGTCATTTTTGCCGGCTTTCTGGTGCTTCTGGCATCGGCGGTAGCGTTATTGAACGAGATACTCCCTCCGAACATGACGCCCTGGCTTTCGGCGGCCATTGTGGGCGTCGTGGTGGCGGTCATCGGCATGATCATGCTGAACGTCGGTCTCAAGAAGATTCAGGCGCGCAACCTGATGCCTACCCGCACCCTGCATAGCCTTCAGCAGGACAAGGCGCTGGCGAAGGAGCATCAGCACAACGTCAAGGAGGAGTTGAAATGAGCGATCAACAGGATCATCGCAGTTCCGAGGAGATCGAAAAGGATATTCACCGCTCCCGGGAGCGCCTGGATTCCACGCTCAGCGAGATCGAAGAGCGTTTTTCTCCCCAGCACCTGCTCAATGCCTCCTACGACTATCTGCGTCACGGCGGGGCAAACGAGTTCTTTGCGAATCTGGGTAACACCATCAAGGAGAACCCGGTGCCGTTTCTGGTCACCGGTGCAGGCCTTGGTTGGCTGATCACTGCCCAGCGAAGCCCTAACCAACCGAAGGGCGCGGCTCCCTACGCGAACTCGGAAGCCTACCCCCATAGCGGGCCTGGCAGCTACTCTGATGATGGTGCGTATCGCTCCAACGCCTATCCGCGCTCTGCGGCTCATCAAAGCAATGACGAGCTCAGCCGCCCCTTGGGCAGCGCCCGCCCGACACGGTCCGAGCCCGGCATGGCGTCTGGCTCAACAGGCCGTGCCGCGCCCAGCGCGTTCTCTCATCCGTCGGCGTTCGATAACCACGCGCAGGATGAGTCGTCCAGGTTCGACAGCAGCAAAGGGGCGGGAATGAAAGAGCGCGTCAGCGGCAGGGCGCGACATCTTGGCCAGGGCGCCAGCGAGGCGGCACATCATCTAAGCGACCGGGCTCACCATATGGGAGGCAGCATGCGCAACAATACTTCGCACCTTTACCAATCCACCCAGCACGGCATGCATGATGCCGGTCAATGGGCGAAAAGTGCTGGTCAGCACACCTCGGACTTCATCCAGGAGCACCCTCTGGTGGTCGGTGCGCTGGGCCTGGCCCTGGGCGCGGCGCTGGGCAGCATCCTGCCCTCTACGCGTAAAGAGGATGAGTACATGGGTGACTACCGCGACCGTTTCATGCACGAGGCAGCGGACAAGGGCCATGAACATGCGGACAGGATGCAGCATTCGCTTCATGAAAGGACCGAGAAGATGAAAAACGAAACCGACAAGGATCATCAGGAAGACAGCACCAAGCGCACGCCAAGCGATACCCAGGGCGAGCACATGCGCTACTCCGATGAAGCGATGCCGGGCCACAATGCGGCCTCGGGCCTGGGTGGTAACCCGGGCAAGGAACGCACGCCTCACGAGAAGGACAGCAGCAAAAAAGAGCATGGCCTGACCGACTCCAGCACGCCTTCCGGCAATACCCAGGGCGACGACACGTTGACGCCGCCCAAGCGGTAAGCACGGCAAGCCTCAACGCGGGTAAGCCGAGACACCGATAAGTTAAGTACTGGTAGATAGGTACTGATAGATAAGTACTGATAGAACAGAAGCTCCCGGCCTTGGCCGGGCGCTTCTGTTCATGGGCGGCTTATTTATACCGCCGCTTGACCTCGACACTCAGCCGACCTTCGCCCAGTCGCAGCGAAAGCTTCTGCCCGGGCTGGGTCTCCTCGGCGCGGCGAATCACCTGGCCCTTGTCATTTTGGGCAATGGCGTAACCCCGGCCCAGCACGGCCAGCGGGCTGATCGCATTCAGCTCCCGGGCGGCGCTGGTCAACCGCGCCTGTTCACGCTGAAGTGTTCGCTGCATGGCGCCGTTCAGGCGGCGGTGCAATTGCTGCACGTGTTCGCTTTCGCCACGGTGCAGGCGGGATAAGTCCTGGCTGGCGAGGCGCTTGCCCAATTGGTTGACGCGCGCCTGCTGATGGCCAAGGGTCTGTTGCATGGCGCGGTTCAAGCGCTGGGTCAGCGTGGCCACGTGCTGGCGCTGGCGGCTTAGCTGCTCGCCGGGGTGCTTGAGCCGGGCGCGCAGGCTATCCAGCTGCTGGCTATCACGCTCCAGATGTCGCTGCATGGCGCGGTGCAGGCGGTGTTGCTGGTCAGCCAGCTGGCGCTTCAAGACGTGTTGGTCGGGTACCAGCCGTTCGGCGGCCGCCGACGGCGTGGGGGCACGAACGTCGGCGGCGAAATCCGCAAGCGTCACGTCCACTTCGTGGCCCACGGCGGACATCACCGGCAGGCGCGAATGAAAAATCGCCCGCGCCAGGTGTTCGTTGTTGAACGCCCACAGATCCTCCAGGCTGCCGCCGCCCCGGGTAATCAGAATGGTGTCCTGGTCCGGGTCCAGCCGCGTCTGGCGGTTGAGCATACCGATTGCAGCGATCATGGCTGGTGCCGCCTCCACCCCTTGCACCGGCACGGGAATCAGCATTACATCCGCCAAGGGCCAGCGCGCTGCCAGCACCGCCAGCACATCGCGAATCGCCGCCCCAGTAGCGGAGCTTAAAATCAACAGCTTGCGGGGCGGAAAGGGCAGGGGGCGGGCGTTGACAAACACGCCTTCGTCATCGAGCTGCGCTTTCAGGCGCTCGAAAGCCGCCAGCAACTCCCCCAGCCCCGCAGCCTGCACGGCTTCGGCAATCAGCTGGTAGTCGCCGCGGGGCTCGAACAGCGATACCTTGCCGCGCAGCTTGACCTGATCGCCATCGCGCATGGGCGCAGAGATGAACCGCGCCCGCTGGCGAAACAGCGCGCAGCGTACCTGGGCCCGGTCATCCTTCAGGGTAAAGTAGATATGCCCCGAGGCCGGGCGCGAGACGTTGGAAAGCTCGCCTTCCACCCACACCTCGCCCAACTCGCGCTCCAGCGCCTGGCGCGAGCGTTTGTTGAGATCGCTGACGGAAAGAGCGGTAGGTGCGGACATAAGGTCGTCTCGATGGGTGACAGGATCTGAAAGCCGTGCACGCGCGACGCCAGAGCGAGGCGGCAGACAAGTGACAACATGGCGACGCCGCATTGCTGGGGCGCCCCTCAAAACGCTATAATAGCCGATTAACTCTTCACGCCCCATCTTCCCACTTTTCACTGGGTGTTGCCGCTATGCTACGTATGGCCCAAGAAGCGCTTACGTTCGATGACGTTCTTCTCGTTCCTGGCTTCTCCGACATTCTGCCCAAGGATGTCAGCCTCAAAACCCGCCTGACCCGCAACCTCACACTCAATATTCCGCTCGTCTCTGCCGCCATGGACACGGTGACCGAAGCGCGACTGGCAATTGCGATGGCCCAGGAAGGCGGCATCGGCATCATCCACAAGAACATGAGCATCAGTCAGCAGGCCGCCGAGGTGCGCAAGGTCAAAAAGCACGAAAGCGTGATCGTGAAAGACCCGGTGACCGTGAGCCCCCAGGCGAAGCTCGAAGACCTGCTGAACATGGCCCGCGAGTACGGCTTCTCCGGCTTTCCCGTGGTGGAAGGCGAAACCCTGGTGGGTATCGTCACCGAGCGTGACATGCGCTTTCAGCCCAACGTGGGCGACAGCGTGGCCGATATCATGACCCCGCGCGAGCGCCTGGTCACCGTCGCCGAAGGCACCGATCTCGAAGCCAGCAAGGCCAAGATGCGCGAGCACCGCATCGAGAAGATGCTGATCGTGGATGATGAGTTCCACCTGCGTGGCCTGGTCACCTTCCAGGATATCGAAAAGGCCCGTACCTACCCCAACGCCGCCAAAGACAGCGACGGCCGTCTGCTGGTGGGTGCGGCCGTGGGCACTGGCCCGGAAACCGCGGACCGCATCACCGCCCTTGCCGAAGCCGGCGTGGACGTGGTGATCGTCGATACCGCCCATGGCCACTCCCAGGGCGTGATCGACCGCGTACGCTGGGTGAAAGAGCACTTCCCGAACATTCAGGTGATCGGTGGCAACATTGCCACCGGCGGCGCCGCCCGCGCGCTGGCTGAAGCGGGCGCCGACGGCGTGAAAGTGGGCATCGGCCCGGGTTCCATTTGCACCACGCGCATCGTCGCCGGTGTGGGCGTGCCGCAGATCACCGCGGTATCCAACGTGGCCGCCGCCCTCAAGGAGTTCGACATTCCCTTGATCGCCGATGGCGGCGTGCGTTTCTCCGGCGACCTGGCCAAGGCGATTGCCGCCGGTGCCAGTGCCGTGATGGTAGGGGGCCTGCTGGCCGGTACCGAAGAAGCCCCGGGCGAGGTCGAGCTCTACCAGGGCCGGACCTACAAGGCGTACCGCGGTATGGGCTCCATGGGGGCAATGTCGCAAAGCCAGGGCAGTGCGGATCGTTACTTCCAGGACAAGAACGCCGGGGCCGAGAAGCTGGTACCCGAAGGCATCGAAGGCCGCGTGCCTTACAAGGGCATGATGAGCGCCATCGTGCATCAGCTGATGGGGGGGCTTCGCGCCTCCATGGGTTACACCGGCTGCCGCGACGTTCTGGAAATGCGCACCAAGCCGGAGTTCGTCCAGATCACCGGCGCCGGCTTCAACGAATCTCACGTGCACGACGTGCAGATTACCAAGGAAGCCCCCAATTACCGGGTGAGCTAACCCCGGGATCAGTATTGACGCGGCGGGCTTTGGCCCGTCGCTTGCTTTTTGTAGCCATTGTTAGAGCCCTTGTAAAAGCCTTAGCGGCCGCGCCTACACTGCTTGAGAGATACCGCCATGACAGACATTCACGCCCACAAGATCCTGATTCTGGACTTCGGCTCCCAGTACACCCAGTTGATCGCCCGCCGGGTGCGCGAAATCGGCGTCTATTCCGAGGTTCGCGCCTTCGATATCACCGAAGAGGAGATTCGCGAGTACAACCCCAACGGCATCATTCTGGCCGGTGGCCCGGAGTCCGTGACCGAGCTCGAGTCCCCGCGGGCGCCGCAGTGCGTGTTCGAGCTGGGCCTGCCGGTGTTTGGTATCTGCTACGGCATGCAGACCATGGCCGAGCAGCTCGGCGGCAAGGTGGAAGGCTCCAACAAGCGCGAGTTTGGCTACGCCCAGATCAGCATCGACGCCGATAACGCCCTGTTCAACGGCATCAAGGACCACGTGGATACTGAAAGCGGCAAAGGCCTGCTGGACGTATGGATGAGCCACGGCGACAAGGTGGCCGAAGCGCCTTCTGATTTCACCGTCACGGCGTCCACCCCGAGCTGCCCGATTGCCGCCATGGTGTGGGAAGAGAAGCAGTTTTACGGCGTACAGTTCCACCCGGAAGTGACCCACACCCTGCAGGGCCAGCGGATGCTCGAGCACTTCGTGCTGGATATCTGTAAATCCGAAAAGCGCTGGACCCCGGCGCAGATCATCGAAGACCAGGTCGAGCGCGTACGCGAGCAAGTGGGCGACCGCCACGTACTGCTGGGCCTTTCCGGCGGCGTGGACTCTTCTGTCGTCGCGGCCCTTCTCCACAAGGCGATTGGCGAGCAGCTCACCTGTGTATTCGTGGATAACGGCCTGCTGCGCAAGGCAGAGGGCGACCAGGTAATGGAAACCTTCGCCAACCACATGGGCGTGAAGGTGATCCGCGTCGATGCCGAAGACCTGTTCCTGGGCAAGTTAAAAGGCGAGAACGACCCGGAAGCCAAGCGCAAGATCATCGGCAACACCTTCATCGACGTATTCGATGAAGAGGCCAGCAAGATCGACGGCGTGGACTTCCTGGCCCAGGGCACCATCTACCCCGACGTAATCGAATCCGCCGCTTCCAAAACCGGCAAGTCCCATGTGATTAAGTCCCACCACAACGTGGGTGGGCTTCCGGAAACCATGAAGCTCAAGCTCGTCGAGCCGCTGCGCGAGCTGTTCAAGGACGAAGTACGCAAACTCGGTCTCGAGCTCGGCCTTCCGTATGACATGGTGTACCGCCACCCCTTCCCGGGGCCGGGCCTGGGCGTGCGCATCCTTGGCGAAGTCAAAAAAGAGTACGCCGACATTCTGCGTGAAGCCGACGCCATCTTCATCGAAGAGCTGCGCGCCTCCGGCTGGTACGAGAAAACCAGCCAGGCGTTTGCCGTGTTCCTACCGGTGAAATCCGTCGGCGTGGTCGGCGACGGCCGCCGCTACGAATGGGTCATCGCGCTGCGCGCCGTTGAAACCATCGACTTCATGACCGCCCGCTGGGCGCACCTTCCTTATGAGCTGCTGGAGAAGGTGTCCAATCGGGTGATCAATGAGCTGGAAGGGGTGTCGCGGGTGACTTATGATGTGAGTAGTAAGCCGCCGGCTACTATTGAGTGGGAGTGAGTGCTTCCCCACTCGTTGTATCCAAAAACCCGCCAAAAGGCGGGTTTTTTGTGCGTTGAAACAATGGCATGTCATAGTTGGCTGCAGTAGCATAAGTTTAACTATTTAATTCAAGTGAATGATTAATGCAAAGTACCGAACAGCAATTTTTGAAAGCGCTTGAAGACAAGCTCTGGAGCGCTGCCGACAAGCTGCGCAACAACCTCGACGCCGCTAACTACAAGCATGTGGTGCTGGGGCTGATCTTTCTAAAGTACGTCTCCGATGCATTTGAAGAGCGTCAGCGCGAGCTGCTGGCGCTGTTCAAGGATGACGCCGACGACAACATCTATTACCTGCCGCACGACGATTTCGACAGCGACGCCGAGTACGAACAGGCGCTCGAAGACGAGCTGGAAATTCTCGACTACTACCGCGAGGCCAACGTGTTTTGGGTGCCGAAAGAGGCGCGTTGGAGCACGCTGAAAGAGAGTGCCGCACTGCCTACCGGCTCGGTGCTCTGGCAGAACAGTAAGGGCGACGACGTGCGCCTGCGCTCGGTGGGCTGGCTGATCGACAACGCCCTGGAAGCCATCGAAAAGAGCAACGATAAGCTCAAGGGCGTGCTGGAAGGCATTAGCCGCTTTCAGGTGGATAACGACAAGCTGATCGGGCTGATCAACTCCTTCTCGGACACCTCCTTTACCCAGCCGACCCTCGGCGGCGAGGCGCTGAACCTGCGCAGCAAGGACATTCTCGGCCACGTTTACGAGTACTTCCTAGGCCAGTTCGCCCTGGCCGAAGGCAAGCAGGGCGGGCAGTACTACACGCCCAAGAGCATCGTCTCGCTGATCGTCGAGATGCTGGAACCCTACAAGGGCCGGGTGTACGACCCGGCGATGGGCTCGGGCGGCTTTTTTGTCTCTTCCGACAAGTTCATCGAAGAGCACGCCCGCGAGCACCATTACGACCCCGCCGAGCAGAAAAAGCACGTTTCCATCTACGGGCAGGAATCCAACCCTACCACCTGGCGGCTGGCCGCCATGAACATGGCCATTCGCGGCATCGACTTCAACTTTGGCAAGAAAAACGCCGACAGCTTCCTCGATGACCAGCACCCGGACCTGCGCGCCGACTTCGTCATGGCCAACCCGCCGTTCAACATCAAGGACTGGTGGCATGAGTCGCTTGCCGACGACGTGCGCTGGCAGCACGGCACCCCGCCCAAGGGCAATGCCAACTTCGCCTGGTTGCAGCACATGCTGCACCACCTCGCCCCTGTGGGCAGCATGGCGCTGCTGCTCGCTAACGGTTCAATGAGTTCCAACAGCGGCGGCGAAGGCGAGATTCGCCGCCGCCTGGTCGAGAAGGACCTGGTCGAGTGCATCGTCGCTCTGCCGGGCCAGCTCTTTACCAACACCCAGATCCCCGCCTGCATCTGGTTTTTGACTCGCGACAAAGCCGGCGGCCTCTCGCCCAACGGCGTTGAAAAACGTCGACGTAAAGGCGAAGTGCTGTTTATCGACGCCCGCCAGCAGGGCTATATGCGCGACCGCGTGCTGCGCGACTTCACCAGCGAAGATATTGCCAAAATCGCTGACACCTTCCATACGTGGCAACGCACCGACGCCTTTGAAGCCGTACCCGGCTTTTGTGCCTCAGTTAAAAACACGTTTATTGGAGAGAAGCATGACTTTGTACTGACCCCGGGGCGTTACGTGGGCGCCGCCGCGCAAGAAGAGGACAACGAGCCCTTCGCCGACAAGATGGTGCGGTTGACGGCACAGCTGAAAGACCAGTTCGAGGAAAGCGACCGGCTGGAAGGTGAGATTAAGCGGAATCTTAGTGGGCTGGGATATGACTGTTGAGATTAATTTACCTGAGCATTGGCAATGGGTGACTATTAAAGCCATCCAGGCACCTGAGAAACGTGCAACCATAACTGGTCCGTTCGGAAGCTCGATTGGGAAAAGGTTTTTCGTCAGCGAAGGTGTGCCTGTAATAAGAGGCAATAATCTTAATTATTCAATAGGTTCATTTCATGACGATGGCTTCGTTTTTATTTCTCGTGAAAAAGCTAACGAATTAAAGGGATACATAGTCAAGCCTAGTGACTTAATCTTTACTGCTGCTGGCACCATCGGCCAAGTTGGATTGATTCCAAAAAAGGCCAAGTTTAACGAGTACGTTATTTCAAACAAGCAGATGCGAGTAAGGCTTGATTTGAAAAAAGTAGATCCTTTGTATGTCTACTACTGGTTTGTAAGCCCCTACATGAATGCTTATATTAAAAGACAGAATACAGGTTCTACTATTCCACTGATTAACCTGTCAGTACTTAGAGCTTTACCGCTGCCGTTGCCAGCGTTGTCCGAACAAGAGAGGATTGGCAGATTTTTAAAATCTCTCGACGATAAGATCGGGATAAACCACCAAATAAACCAAACCTTCGAACAGATGGCTCAAGCCCTGTTCAAAAGCTGGTTTGTCGATTTCGATCCGGTCAAGGCCAAGATCGCAGCGCGTAAGCGCTGGCAGGCGCTCCAGCCAGAGAATGAATCCGCATCCCCCGTCTGCTACGCCGCCGAGTTTGACGAACCGCCGGCGATAGGCGATCTGGAATCGTATATGAACCGCGCCGCGATGCAGGCGATTTCCGGTAAGACGGCGGTGCAGCTCGATGCGCTGCGTGTGGAAGACCCTGAGCGCTACCACGAACTGTATGAGATCGCCGCGCTGTTTCCTTCGGCGATGCAGAGGAGTGAGTTGGGGGAGATTCCGGAGGGATGGGAAGTAACACCGTTCGAGAAACTCGCCAGGTTAGATTCCAGCTCTATCAAGCCTTCAGATAACCCAGAAAAGATATGGGAGCATTACAGCATTCCGGCCTTTGATGCAGGAAAAGCGCCCGCTTTGGATGCAGGTATAAGCATTAAAAGTGGAAAATATAAAGTTAAAAAGACTTCCGTTCTTATCTCAAAGCTCAACCCGGGCACCTCTCGGGTATGGTGGCCTGAGCCTCTGGATAACGAGTCTGCTATTTGTTCAACAGAGTTTATGCAGTTTGTCCCAAAGTCTGAGGAGCTAAGAGCTTTCATCGCTGGAGTAATCTCCTCCTCCCCTTTTCAGGAAGGCGTTGTAGCCAGCGTCACTGGTTCTACAGGCAGTAGACAAAGGGCACAGCCCAAGCAGGTTGCAAGAATGGACGTGGTGGCACCTTGCGAAGCATTGGCACTACGTTACGCGCGCCAATCGCGACTACTTTTTACCGCACAAGCTAAAAATATTAGCCAGTCTCAAAAACTAGCCGGATTACGCGACACCCTCCTCCCCAAACTCCTCTCCGGCGAACTGACGATTCCCAGTGACGAAGAGGTGCAGGCCAAGCAGCAGGAAGCCGCTCATGTATAAAATCGATTCGGCCCAAAACCGCATTGCGCCGCTGGAGGCGAAACGCTTTAGTGAATTGGGCTTCGGCGAGCGCAAGCACCTGCAGGAGTGGCTGGAAAACTGTCCGCAGGCGCTGGCACAGGTAGATGGCGAGGAACTCCTGATCATTCAAAAGGAGTTTGATGGCTTCGACGATACTCGTGAGCGTTTGGATCTTCTTGCTATCGACAAGAGTGGCAACCTGGTCATTATCGAAAACAAGCTCGACGATAGCGGTCGGGACGTGGTCTGGCAGGCTCTAAAATATGCCAGTTACTGTGCCAACCTGAGCAAGTCGCAGGTCGTGGATATCTACCAGCGCTACCTCAATCAGAAAGCGCAGGAAACCAATCAGGCGCCGGCTAATGCCGTCGACAACCTGATCGAATTTCTGGAAGTCGATGGGCTGGAAGCGGCTCAAATCAATCGCATCAAGACGCAGCGTCTTATTCTTGTCGCAGCGCGTTATCGCAAGGAAGTCACCAACACCGTGCTATGGCTGAGCCAGTTTGGTATCGCCTGCCAGTGTTTCAAGGTGACGCCTTACAAGGCCGGCAGTGAGCTTTTCCTCAACGTTGAGCAGATCATCCCGACACCCGAGTCGACCGACTTCATGATTGGCATGGTCGCCAAGGAAGATGAGGAGAAAAGCGCCGATACAGAGCAAAAGCATCGACACACCCTGCGTCTGGAGTTCTGGGAACAGGCGTTGGAAGAGTTCAGCAAGAGCAGCTGTACCCTGTACAGCAATATCAGTCCAACGAAAGATCACTGGCTTAGCGCAGGCTCTGGTATTAGAGGTATGCCCTATCAGCTGATTTTCGGGAAAAGTGAAATACGCGTCGGATTGAGTCTTCAGAATAGCCAGGCTGAAGCCAATACCTTTTTATTTGACCGGCTGGAAGTACAGAAGGATACGATCGAGGAAAATTTTGGTGCTCCACTCATCTGGCTGCCTTTGCCCGCCAAAAAAGCCTGTCGTCTTCAGTACACCAAAGCCGTTGACGGATACGACAAGGCGAACTGGCCCGAGATGATCGAATGGATGGTGCACCACATGACGCGATTCGAAAATGCACTGCGTGACCCGCTAAGAAACATCAATCAACAGTTAAAACAGATCAGCTTCGAGCACTCCGAACTGCCATGACTTCATAAGATGGGCCTTCGTGTCGATAAAAAAGAGCCGGCGCGTACACAGTAAACTGTGAAGAGGCGCCGGGCGTATTACGTTGAATCATAGCGATAGCATAAAACGAGTCAACGGGCGTTGGCGATTTCAGCAGGTGGCAAGGGAGTGGGGATGACCGAAGATCAACTGGAGCAGCTGTGCCTTGAGTGGTTTGGCGATACCGGCTGGGAAACCGCCCACGGGCCGGACATCGCCCACGACGGTGCCTCGCCGGAGCGCGACGATTATAAGCAGGTATTGCTGCACGGTGATCTCGAAAAGGCCATTATCCGGCTTAATCCGCAGTTGCCGGATGACGCCGTTCAGCAGGCCGTGGCCCAGGTCAGCAAACCGCAAAGCCCTGATCTCGTGCTCAGTAACCGGTCCTTCCATCAGTGGCTGCTCGACGGCGTGCCGGTGCAGTACAAGCGCAACGACGAGGTCATTTATGACCATGCCTTTCTGATCGATTTCGAGCGCGCCGAGGCCAACCGCTTCCGCGCCATCAATCAGTTCACCATACAGGGCAGCAAGCAGCCCCGTCGCCCGGATATCGTCTGCTTTATCAACGGCCTGCCGCTGGCGGTGATCGAGCTGAAAAGCCCGAGCAGTGAAACCGCCGATATCACCGGCGCCTTTAATCAGCTACAGACCTACAAGACGGAAATCCCTGATCTGTTCGTCACCAACGAAGCGCTCGTCATCAGCGATGGCTATACCGCACGGGTTGGCTCGCTGACGGCGGATCAGGAGCGCTTCATGCCGTGGCGCACCATCAAGGATGAAGACGACAAGCCGCTGCTGGAGTGGCAGCTCGAAACTCTGGTGCGCGGCTTTTTCGATCGGACACTGTTTCTCGATTATCTGCGCTACTTCGTGCTGTTCGAGACTGACGCCGAACGAGTCATCAAGAAGATCGCCGGATATCACCAGTTCCATGCTGTGCGTGAGGCGGTGAAAGCGACGGTGATTGCCGCCAAGGAACCTGCGACAACCGTGAGCGAGAAACGCGCAACTTACGGCGATGAGGTCAAACCCGGCAGCAAAAAGGCCGGGGTGGTGTGGCATACCCAAGGCTCAGGCAAAAGCATCTCGATGGTCTGCTATGCGGGTAAGCTAGTGCAGCAACCGGCGATGCACAACCCCACGCTGATCGTGGTGACCGACCGCAACGACCTGGATGGGCAGCTGTTCGGCACGTTCAGCAGCGCGCGAGATTTACTCAAGCAGGACCCAATCCAGGCCGAAGACCGCGAAAGCCTGCGCCAAAAGCTCGCCGAGCGCGAGTCCGGCGGTATTATCTTCACCACGGTGCAGAAGTTTGCCCTGCTGGACGACGAGCGCGGCCACCCGATTCTCAACGACCGCCACAATATCGTGGTGATCTCGGACGAGGCCCACCGCAGCCAGTACGGCCTGAAAGCGACCCTCAAGCAGGATGGCACCTACCAGTTCGGCTTTGCCAAGCACATGCGCGATGCCCTGCCCAACGCCTCATTCATCGGCTTTACCGGTACGCCGATTGCCAATGAAGACAAGGACACCCGCGCTGTCTTCGGTGATTACGTCTCGATCTACGATATTCAGGACGCCGTGGACGATGGCGCCACTGTACCCATCTTTTACGAATCCCGCTTGGCGCGGCTCGATATCAACCGTGAGGAAATCAACCAGCTCTCCGAGCAGGTTGACGAGGTCATCGAGGACGAGGAAGATACCGGCGCGCGGGAGCGCACCAAGGGCGAGTGGAGCCGTCTGGAAAAGTTGATGGGTACCGAGCCACGTTTGCAGTGCATCGCGGCGGACCTCGTCGAGCACTTCGAGACGCGCAACGAGATCGTCGAGGGCAAGGCGATGATCGTTGCCATGAGCCGCATCATCTGCGCGCAGCTCTATAGCGAGATCATCGCGCTGCGCCCTGACTGGCACGACGACGACCCGGAAAAGGGTGCGATCAAGGTCATCATGACGGGCTCGGCCGCCGACAGCCCGCTGCTAACGCCCCACATCTACAACAAGAAAACCAAAAAGCGGCTGGAGAAGCGCTTCAAGAACCCGGCGGACCCGCTCAAGCTGGTGATCGTCCGCGATATGTGGCTGACCGGCTTCGACGCGCCGTGCTGCCACACCATGTACGTCGACAAGCCCATGAAAGGGCACAATCTGATGCAGGCCATCGCTCGGGTGAACCGGGTGTTCAAGGACAAGCCCGGTGGGCTGGTGGTCGACTACATCGGCATTGCCAACGAGCTGAAAAACGCCCTCAAGACCTACACCGACTCCCGCGGCAAGGGCCAGCCCACCTACAGCGCCGAAGAAGCCTTCGCGGTGCTGGAAGAGAAGCTCGATATCATCCACGGCATGTTTGCCAGCGGCCCCAACCGCGATGGCTTCGACTACAGCGGCTTTGAAGAGGCGCCGCACAAACTGCTGCCGCCAACGGCCAACTACCTCCTGAGCCTGGACGATGGCAAAAAGCGCTTTCTCGATACCGTGCTGCAACTCACCAAGGCGTATTCGCTGTGCAGCACGCTGGATGAAGCAAAAGCGCTGCACAAGGAGATCGCGTTTCTCGCGGCGATCAAGGCGGCACTGGTCAAACACACCAGCACGAACCGTTCGCTGAGCGAGGAGCAGAAAAACTCGGCGCTCAAGCAGATTCTCGATAACGCCGTGGTGGCCGACGATGTGACGGATGTATTCGCGCTCTGCGGCCTCGACAAGCCCAACATTGGCCTGCTCTCCGATGAGTTTCTCGAAGACGTACGCCAGATGCCGCACCGCAATCTGGCCGTCGAGCTATTGGAGAAACTGCTCAAGGACGACATCAAGGCCAAAACGCGCACCAACGCCGTGCAGGAGAAAAAGTACTCGGATCGCCTTCAAGAGACGCTGCGCAAGTACAACAACCGCGGTATCGAAACGGCACAGGTGATTGAAGAGCTGATCGAGATGGCCAAGCAGTTCAAGGCCGATATGGAACGTGACGAGGCGCTCGGTCTGAGCGCTGACGAGATCGCCTTTTACGACGCCTTGATTACCAATGAAAGCGCGGTGAGGGAGCTTGGCGATGACCAGTTGCGGGCACTGGCGGTTGAAGTCACCAACAAGCTGCGCGGCTCGACCACCGTCGATTGGCAGGTGCGCGAAAGCGTGCGCGCCAAACTGCGCATTCTGGTGCGTCGTACGCTGCAGCGCTACAAGTACCCACCGGACAAATCACCGGAAGTTATCGAGCTGATTCTCAAGCAGGCCGAGCTTCTGTCGAATCAATGGTCATCCTGATCATCACCGTTTTGGAGTTTGTATGACATCGCCGCAGGGCCGCCCTACCTCCATTCGTATCTTCCTCGCCGACGGCACGCCCGAGGGCCTGCGCATTGTGGAGAAGTCTAACTGGACAGGCCGGGCGGTGGTGGCCAACCGCTCCCAGCTCGAAGGGGCGCTTAAACGAAGCGAGATGACCCAGCCGGGCGTCTATGTCCTCACGGGGCAAACGGACGACGGCGCGGCCAAACTCTATATCGGCGAGGCCGATGCACTCGGTGAGCGGATCAAGCAGCACGTGACGGGCAAGGAGTTCTGGACGCGAGCCATCGCCTTTACCAGCACCAACGAGGGCTTGAACAAGGCGAGCGTGCGCTATCTTGAAGCGCGTTTACTGGGGCTGGCGAAAACTGCCAACCAGTGGGCGGTGGACAACACGGCATACCCTTCGCCGCCCCCTCTCAACGAAGCCGATAGCGCCGATGCGGAGTGGTTTCTCGCCGAAATGCTGGTGATTTTTCCGCTGCTCGGTATTGATGCATTCGAGTCGGCGAGTAGCCAAACCGATGTTTCATCGGCTGAACCGGTAGGGCCGCCGTTGACGCTGCACCTTAACGAGCGAGGCGCGAACGGGAGTGGTAGAGAAGTTACGGGAGGCTTCGTGGTACTCAAGGGCTCATTGGCGCGTGCCGAAGAAACGGTTTCTATCCATGAGTACATGCGCGAGCAGCGCCAGCTGCTGAAAGATCGCGGCGTGCTGTCGCCGCAAAAGGATAAGCTGGTCTTTACCCAGGATTTCCGTTTTTCCTCTCCTTCGACCGCCGCCGGTGTTCTAGTGGGCGGCGCCTCAAACGGACGAATAGCCTGGAAGGATGCCAGCGGCAAAACATTGAAGGTGATTCAGGAAGCCCGGTTGGAAAAGCTATAGAAACGCTACCGAGATTGCGGTGTTTTCGGCCAACACCAAGACTCATGGATCGCCTCGTCCCAGCCGATTGGTTATGCGAATGCAGGACAGATTTATATGACTGAAATTCACCATTACTCACAAGCGTTTGATAACGCTTTTGATCAACTGCCGCATTATCAAGCTTACCCGCATATGCGCCCTTTTGTGGGGCGGCTTTATGACCAGCATGGCCCAAAAATTCTGTTGGTTGCGGAAAGCCATTATCTGCCACCGGAAAGTTCGCTTCACCTTGATGCACAACGCTGGTATTCAGGCTCTGAGAAAGAATTAGGAGTTGAGGATAAACCAGGCTGGATACACACCCGAAAAATAATCGATAAAGAAAACGGCAAGTGGACAGCAAGAGGCCATGAGATCTATCGGCGTATAAACCGTGCGCTAGGCGAAGCAGGTTATCCGGGAGGCGGCAATCTGTTCAGATACGTTGCTTTTATGAATGCTTTCCAACGGCCTGCCGTTACCGGGAAGAGCCTTAACGTCCAGCGGGAGGACTTGGAGGTCGCCAAGCAGACACTCAATGGTGTGATTAATGCCATTGAGCCTGACTGTGTGATTTTCGTTTCCACCAAAGCAAAAAGGCACTTGGCCAGGCATATTGAAATTGACTCAAAAGGCGTTCCTCATCCTGCGTGTGCCTGGTGGTATAGAGCTTCGAAACATGGGCCAGGTAAAGAGCGTTTTATTCGTTATATCTCAGAAATTCTAAGCCGTTAGCAAGGTGCGGATAGGCGAGCTTTGTGGTCACCATTCCATGCAGGTCGTTTCCGGGCGGATCGACCGGCCCACCGTGCATTATGCCCACCCCGAAAGCGCCCAGAAGGGCGGGCTGAATATCACGGGCTGGCTCGAGACGCGCTTCGGGTAGTAAAGGATAGGGGAGTGATCCCGCCGCGCTATTTGAGCGTCAGGCCACCATCGTATTCAATGCACCTATGCTCATTGGTCACGGGGTCAATGAACGCGAAGCCCTTGGAGAGCAGCTGCAAGGGGCGCGTGACGTCATCCGGCGAGAGCGGCTGCAGCGCCGGGTAGTAGCGGTCATTCAAAATCGGCCAGCCGAGTGACTGCATGTGCAGGCGCAGCTGGTGGCGGCGCCCGCTGACGGGGTGTAATTCGAACAGCGCCTGCGTGTCGGTTTGCTGCACGCAGCGGATCACCGAGTGGCTGTTGGCGTCGCCCTCACTAATCCGCATGCGAAAGCGCTGCTCGTTTTGCTCGATGCGATTCTTTACGTCCCACTCTCGACCCACCCATGACGTATTACCGTCTACCTCGGCGATGGCCTGATAGGTCTTGTGAATCTGTCGTGACTTGAACAGCTGGTGATACAGCGCCCGGGTCTCGGGATTCAGCGAACAAAGCACCAGTCCTGCCGTCACTCGATCCAAACGATGCACCGGCTGCAGTGACTCGATCCCCGTGCTTTTACGCAGCCGCTGTTGCAGGCACTCATTGACGTAGCGCCCGCCGGGGGTGACGGGCAGAAAGTGCGGTTTGTAGGCCACCAGAATGTGCTCGTCTCGATAGACGGTATGCTCGGCGAAGGGAATGCTCGGCTCGCTTGCTACTTCGCGATAATAGAACACGCGAAGCTGTGGCTTGAAGAATGAGGCCGGCGTAATCCAGGTGCCGTCATCGCGATGCACCTTGCCGGTGGCCATGCGCTCACGCCATGTCGCCTCATCGATGGCCGGAAACGTGAGCAGCAGATACTCAAGCACTGTCGACACACCGGGATTGACCTGAGGCAGGCTCAGCTTCGAAGGGCGTTGGGAAATGGACATGAGATGCATCACAGGTTGGGAAGGGGCTGGGTGTCAAACAGCCACGCGACGAGCGTTTGCGCATGACACACCGTTAGGGTGGCGTCACTCGCCATGGCGATGGTTCCCTTTGCGCTTCACGACGACCTCAAGCCCCATCAGATCCAACACATCCAGCACCTTTTGCAGCTGCAGGGTGGGCTTGCCCCGTTCCAGGTCGACGATAAAGCGGTTGCCGGTGCCTGCAAGGCCGGCCAGGTCCATCTGCAACAAGCCTTGTTCAGTGCGGAGTTTACGGACCAGCTGCCCCAGCTCTTCGCTTTGACGAATGGCCGTGGGGGAAGGGGCGTTATCGATTGGCATAGGGAACCTGCGTTTGATTACCGTTCGGTAATAATAGGCGCGGTTTTGGTACGTAGCAATCACATAGTTACCGTTCGGTAACTTTTGCGTTTATAAAGCGAAAAGCGGCTTTTTAATTACCGTTCGGTAATTTTTTATGCACGACGGGATCACGATACTGGAACGTAACCGCTGTACTGCTTAAAAGATCAAACCAGCTGCCAGGGGCTCAGTAAGAAACGCTCTCGCAGTTGTCCTGATACAGCGGGTCATCGGTGCCAAGCGCTAGCCGCTTAGTGGCGGTGTTGTAATAGAAGCGGCCGGGATCAAAGCCTGAAAGCGCGTAGTCGCCACACACGCCATACCCTTTGTTGACTCGCTCCAAGTCGGAGATGTCGGCCGGTGCGGGGCGGTCAAGGCGTTCGGCTATCGTCGCGGCGATGTGGGCATCGCGCTGGGCCTCGGAGTAGGCTTGGCTTCCGAATATTAGGCCCGCCACGACGAAAATGGCGACGACGGGAATCCATAGGTTGTGCATAGCGTGTCCAGTGAGAGGGTAGGGAAGTGTATCAATTCGGCCGAGAAATTATTTAGCAGGATAATAACTTTTTGCGCAGCCCATTTCATTGATTGGCGAGGGTTTGGTCGTCACCAAGGGCGTTCGAGAACCTGAAGACACTCAACGGCTCTATGAGAATGAAGGTTCCAGGGTAGCTTTGGTCAGCTTCATGGCGGTTTACTTAAAGTCGATGCAGTGGGTCGGCCGACAACTTTGGCTTTGCCGTCGATTAGCGTTTGAGCCGAATAAACGCCATAATCGGCTCATAATTTGATTCGAATAAGCGTGGTAATCGGCTCATGCATATATGGGAGCAACGCAACTGGCCTTTATTCGAGTGGGATGAGCCCACTTTGCGCCCCCTGCTGAATGCCATAAGGCTGTTGCAAGGCCGTGTGGTCGGTCGAACGGATGCGACACCCGAACACACGGATCTAAACGTGGAAATGGATGCGCTCATTCAGAACGCTATTCGCACCAGCGAGATCGAAGGGGAGCGGTTGGACGTGGGGTCCGTGCGCTCATCGGTGGCTCGCCATTTGGGGTTAGAGCAGGCGGGCGTTACTCACCGAACCACGCCGGAATCTGAAGCGCTGATCGAGCTGCTGCTTCAATCGACCCATCAGCCCGATGATCCCCTCTCCCTGAAGCAGCTATGCCACTGGCAGTCTTTGCTCTTCGTGCAGCGTCCTGGTCTGATAAGCGAGGTACGCGTTAATGAGCTACGCGGCGATCATCCCATGCAGGTCGTTTCGGGTCGGATAGATCGTCCGAAGGTACATTTTGAGGCGCCACCGCGTGCTCAGTTGGAAGCGGAACTCGAGGCGTTCCTTGAGTGGTTCAATCATCCACCGGAAGGGCTCGATCCTTTGGTGCGTGCCGGTATCGCCCACCTTTGGCTGATTACACTGCATCCGTTTGATGACGGTAACGGGCGCGTTACGCGTGCAGTGACCGATCGAGCGCTGGCCCAGGCTGAGCGGCAGTCCGTGCGCTTTTATTCACTCAGCGCGGCAATCATGGCCCGGCGCGAGGCCTACTACGATCATCTTGAACGTACTCAGAAGGGCGGGCTGGATATTACGGCCTGGCTTGCGTGGTTTCTGGATACACTCAAAGAGGCGCTCGAGCAGTCTCTGTTGCGTATTGACCGGGCGCTGCTGAAAACGCATTTCTGGCAGCGCCATGCCACCACGGTATTAAGCGCGCGGCAGATCAAGATACTCAATCGGTTACTGGATAACGCGGGGGAAGAGTTCGTACAAGGTATCAATGCGCGCAAGTACCAGGCACTGGCTAAGGTGAGTAAGGCGACCGCCACGCGAGATATGACCGAGTTGGTGGAAAAGGGCTGCTTTTACAAGCTGCCTGGTGGTGGGCGTAGTACGCGTTATGCGGTGTTACTTGGGCGAACCGTGGATGAGTCTTTGTAGTGGCGATCTTTGCTGTTTAAGGGTGATCGTTACTGAAAGGGGGGATTAAGCAAGCAGCTAACTCATACTATGACCACAAGGCACTTCAAGGATTTGTTTATTAAATGCCTTATAAAGTCACTCTGAGTGACTTTTTTTGTTGTTTATTAAACTCGGCCCATTGTGTCGGTTTATAGAAAGTGTATTTTAGTCATTATGAGTGATCAAAATGATGGAAAATTAAACCGCCTGCTTACAGGACTAAACGATACCGGCGTGGTTTCCAGCCGGTGGCTAAGAGCGCATGGCTATTACAGTAGCTTGTTGGCCCGCTATGTCGCTAGTGGTTGGCTGGTCTCCCCGGCGCGTGGTGTGTACATGCGTAAAGGAGGCTCTCTGAAATGGGAAGGGGTGGTGCGCACGGTGCAAGAGACGGAGGGTTTGTCGCTGCATATAGGTGGGCGCTTTGCGCTGGCTTGGCTTGGGCATGAGCACTACCTACGGTTGGGCGAAGCCGCCGTTATCACACTCTTCGGGCCGGATCGCTTGCCAGGGTGGGTATGCAAGTTGCCGTTGGTGGAACGGGTCGACTACTGCGGCAAAGGACCTTTTGATCTACCTGATATTCCGCTTACTGATAAGACAACGGATCAGGCGTTGCTGAACCTGGGGCTGGAACGGCGTGAAGCGATGCCGAGCAGTGTGCTGGTGTGTTCGACACCGGAACGAGCCATGCTGGAGATGTGTGATGAGGTGTCTGATGCGGGTGGGGTCTACGAAGTGGATGCATTAATGCAGGCCATGGCCACCCTACGCCCTCAGCGGCTTGAAATGCTGTTACGCCACTGCCACAGCATCAAGGCTAAGCGTCTGTTTCTCGCGCTGGCCGAGCGTCATGGGCACGCCTGGTTTTCACACCTATCGATAGAGGGGGTGAATCTCGGCAGTGGGAAGCGTTCGCTGGTGCCTGGTGGCCGCCTGCATCCCACGTATCACATTGTTCTGCCGGGAGACCTTGATGAGCAGCTGGGATAAACGCTACAGCGACCGTGTGCAATTGCTGGTAGATATCCTGCCGGTGCTGGCAAAGGAAACCCGCTTTGCACTGAAGGGGGGTACTGCCATCAACTTGTTTGAGCATGATCTCCCCAGGCTATCGGTGGATATCGACTTGACCTGGCTTCCTGTGCAGAATTTTGAGGTAGGTGTGGCGGATATTGCCGCAGCACTAGAGCAGTTGGCGGAGACCTTGCGTGCCCGTCCTTTGCAATTACAAGTGCAAACATCAGGTGGCGCGAACACAGGGGGGATCACACGCTTAATTTGCAGCCGTGGCCGGGCGCGTGTGCAGATTGAAACAACCCCAGTGATGCGCGGCACAGTACACCCGGTTCGAATGATGGTGGTCCAACCGGAAGTCGAACAGGCCTTCGGCTTTGCCTCAACGCAGGTGCTCGATTTTGCCGATCTCTACGCTGGAAAACTGGCGGCGGCCTTGTCTCGTCAACATCCCAGGGATCTGTTCGACATTGGCTTGCTGCTGGAAGATGAACGGGCCGATGCGACATTATGGCGAACCTTTCTGGTGTATCTAACGTGTAGCCCTAAACCGGCCTGGGAACTTCTGGCTCCCAGGGAACCAGTGGATTTTGAGACGCTCTTCGATGCCCATTTCAAGGGAATGACCGCCAAGCCGGTGACGGCGGCGCAACTGCTTGAGCACAGAGCACAGCTACTGCTATGGATTTCTAAAAAGCTGGATAAGCCCTCATGTGACTTTCTATGGTCCGTCGAAGATGAGCAGCCTGATTTTGAATTGATCCATTTAGAGGAAGCAGCAGCATTGCCAGGGGTAGGGCGAAAGCTGCAAAACCTTACCCGTCGCTCGAAGGCCAAGCGCCAGGCGGATCGCCATGAACTTGAGCAGACCCTGGCACGAATAGCATTTGATGTGTGAAGAGACGCGCTCCGTCCAAGCCGCTATGTACTTTACTATCTACAACTGTTATTCACGGAGAAAACATCCATGGCCATAGGCGGCTTGATTGGATTGCTGGATGACATTGCCGCCCTGGCGAAGCTGGCTGCCGCGTCACTGGACGATGTAAGTGCAGCCGCTGGGCGGGCAACGGCGAAGGCGGCCGGGGTGGTGGTCGATGATACGGCGGTAACGCCGCAATATTTGCACGGGGTAACGGCAGAGCGTGAGCTTTCGATCGTGAAGCGGATCGCGCTGGGCTCCATTCGCAACAAGCTGATAATTATCCTGCCGGCGGCGCTGCTCCTGAATCACTTTTTGCCCATGCTATTGCCGATCATCCTGATGGTGGGCGGCACCTACCTGGCCTTCGAGGGCGCGGAAAAGGTCTGGCACAAGCTCTCTGGTCAGCAGGACGACGACAAGCCAGCGGTCGAAAAGGGGCCGGAGGCCGAGAAAAAGATCGTGAGTGGTGCCGTTCGCACTGACCTGATTCTGTCTGCGGAAATCATGGTGATCGCGCTTTCCACGGTTTCTCATCAGGGGTTCTGGTCACAGCTGGTGAGTCTGATAGTGGTCGCGTTGGTCATCACCATTTTGGTGTATGGCGTGGTAGCGCTGCTGGTCAGGAT
Source organism: Vreelandella xerophytica (assembly GCF_968048975.1). The sequence goes on from NZ_OZ309106.1 coordinate 729,318, forward strand.
GGATGATATCGGCCTGAAACTTGCCAGGCGTAAGAGCCCCGGAATACAAACACTGGGCCGTAGCCTGGTGACGGCCATGCCCAAGGTGCTGGCGACCATCTCGGTGGTGGGTACCATCGCTATGCTCTGGGTGGGTGGGCATATTCTGATGGCCAACCTGGGGGCGGATGGCACGGGGTGGTTCAACGCGCCCTACGATTGGGTTCACCATATCGAGCATGACATTGGCGAAGCAACCGGTGCCCTGGGCGGCCTGCTGGGCTGGGGCTTCAATACGCTGTGTTCTGCGCTCATTGGCTTTTTGGTGGGCTCGGTGGTAGTGGGAGCGTTTCACCTCGTTCCCTTCAAGAAGGCACATTCGCCGTAGTGGAGGCCGCAACGGGCGTATCAGGCATCAAGAGCCTGATACCTTGAATCGGCTGTGCCAAGCTGCTTCGACTTCGTTTGCACCACAATCCGCGCAGCGTGGGTGGGTGATGGCCTGCGGTAAAGGCTATTTAAATCCAATATTTTATTGGTTAAAGCGCTTTGACATGGATTAGGCGCTAAATATTGGATTTACGTATAGGGTTGCTGAGTGATTTATGAGCCTGGTCGTAAGGGAGGCGGCGTTACTCGTTGTATCGGTCACCTGTTCCTTGAATAGCGCCTCAGCCTCGCAGCCGCTCCTCATGTGGCGTAGCGTCATAATCCGCATTCAGCCGTTTGCGCAGTGCCGGGTACCCGTTAGCCACCAACGCCGCCAGCACAATGCTTCCAAAAATATAGCCAGTAATGATCATGCCCTGCATGAGGAGGCTCTGCTGCACCATCCAGCCGTTTGAACCCGGGTGCATGAAAAACAGCAAAGCCAGGCCCGCGAAAAAACCAAAGCCCGCCGCCAGTTTGAGCTGGTAGCGCAGCAAATAATAGCGTCCGTACTTTTCGAGTGCGCCGTGTACATTGATCGCTTTCTGGCATTTGAGCACCACGCCCAGGCCCCGGCTCTTCTCCTTGTCCGGGTCGATGCCAAAGCACTTCACCAGCGCCTGCAACCGGGGGCGGCTTCTGATGTCGATCATGGCCACCGTCAGGGTGATCGTTTGATCGATCAGGGGCGTGTAGAGGCGTCCGGCCCCGGGCGGCCAGGAGAGCTGCACGTCGTTGATGAAGTAGGTGTACACGGTATAACGCCCGCCGCCATTGCCTGCGCTGGCGGTACGTTTTTTTTCGATCAACCGGCCGCGCAGTTGGGTAGTGGTGTGCCTGAGCGTGGTGGCCCGTCCCAATCCATGGGCGACCAAAAAGACGCCCAGCGCCGCCACGACCAGATCCAGCACCATCAAAAAGCCGATGAGCAGCACCGGTGCGCGGATATCATCAACCACGAACGCCACCGGCAGCACCACGCTGAGCACCAGAAAGAACATGCCGAACAGTACCACTAGCCATTTGAAGAACACCACGCGCAGGTAAACCGTGCGGGCGTGGTGCTTATCCAGCGCCGTTAGCCTCAAGCGGGGCTCCTTGCCGGTGGTGCTAAAAAGCGCATAGCGTAACAGAAAGATGAAATGCGCTTTATGGGATGCTTATGGGAGATCGCTAGAGGTACTTCAAAAAGGGCTATAAATCCTTGGATAGAAAGCAAGATCGAGAGAGTGAGGTTGTCGAAAGAAAAGGATATATAATCCGATGGCAATGCGCTCACATAACTTGAATGCGCACTCCAATATAACCACTCCCGGCCACGTCCGTACAAAGCGAATGCCACTGGCAATCGACACACGCCCGCCGGTTCAGCCCGGCACGAAAGGCGGCTCTTAACGATGCCAGTGTGGCGCTGTTCAGTGTCAAGGTATCCCCAACGGCGAGCGAGCGGCCCAGCGTTTCGCTGATATCCTCGAGCGCGGCGGTATCCCGCGCCACTACGCTGTCGTTCAGGCAGTGGGGCGGCTCACACGCGGGGGCCAGCAGCGGGGTGCAGATGTCATCCGGCCCCGCGACCAGCTCCACCGGCTCGCCGCAAGAAAGGCGCGCGGCGAGCCGGTCGTAATTGGTCACGAAGGAGGCGCTATACCCCTTGCCGACGTAGGTGAGCAGGCAAAGCAGGTGGTGGCCGCGTAACCTTATGGTCACATCTTGCCGCGCGGGCGGCTGGCGATCAGTTTGAGCGTAACGGCGGCCAGGGCGGATTTCAGCACGCTGCCTATCAGGAAAGGCACCACGCCTAACGCAAAGGCTTGTTCTATGCCAACGAGTTGTGCAAGCCAGGCGCCGCCCGCAGCCAAACAGAGCACGTGGGCCAGCATCATGCTTGTAAAGGCAAGCGCGGGACGCTGACCGCTCCAGCCACGCTGAGCGAGCCAACCGGTCAGCGCCGCACATAGCGGGAAGGCGAATAGATAGCCCGCCGTGGGTCCGGCGAAGGCGATCCAGCCGTTCGCGCCGCCCGCCAGTACCGGCCAGCCCATGGCAGCCTGGCCCAGCCACGCCAGCGTGGTCAGTGCGCCCAGGCGCCAGCCGTAGAGCGCCCCGATCAGCATTACCCCGAAGGTTTGCAGCGTGACCGGCACGGGCACCATGGGCACTTGCACGTAGGAGCACAGCGTTAGAAAAAGCGAACCCAGCACCACCGCCGTCATCTTCCAACTCATCGAGCGGTGGGCAAGGTTCAAGGGCATAGGCAGGGTAACGGCGCGAGACGTGTCATACATGGCGGAGGAAACCTTTTTAGTTTTTTGAGTTTACTGTATGACTCTACCGCTGCTGTAATCCTTCGTCCAGAGTTTTGGTTTACAGGTGTGTCATTGTTGAAGCCAACCGGGCTAGTTGGGGGCTGGCAAGGCTAGTGGCCTAACGTTCGTTCGTTTTTATACCCATGCTTTGAAATAGACGATATGTGTGCCCCTGGGGCACAGGGCTTAATTCGTACGGTCTCGCTCGTATCGTTCATCCGCATCTAACGGAGGTAGCCACTCTTCACGGCGAAGAGTCCAAAGCTCATACGTCGGCTGTAGCTGATTCGGAGCGTCGAGGGCGCCAAGGTGTATCTCGATCTCCTCTTCGCTGACCGAGAAGACCGATGAGCCGCACACCGGGCAGAAGTAGCGCCCCTGGTAGCTGTTCGGCTCCCCTTCGATCATGACAGCTTGCCTTGGGTAATCCGCCGCCGCGTAGAAAAGCGCGCCGTGGTGTTTGCGGCAATCCAGGCAGTGACAAATGCCAACGCTCAGCGGTTCGCCATGGGCTTTGAACCGTACCTTGCCGCACAGGCAGCCACCGGTTAGTTGCTTCATTTTTCACCTCTGCAAGACGTATGTACCCAAGGTAGGCGGCTCTTTCGAATGTGCTTTGTACAGTCGATTCGCAGCCTCTAGAAAGCGTACTCTTTGGTAAGCCTTCCTTTTGAGTACCCTCCAGGAAGACAAGCTGGAACTATAGTCTTGTGCGCTGTTATATGAGCCAACTATCAACCCTTTTCGGCTCACTATTTGAGCCGAATAGCCGCTGTAATCGGCTCATTGGCCAGGATGCTATTGATTCGATAAACACATCGCTATCGGCGGCGAGCGTCGTGTCCTTGTTCGCCTCCAATCCACTCAATTACTTGATCACCTCCTCCACCACTTTGCTATCCAGCGAGTCCGTCGAAAGCCCCAGTAACCGTGCGAAAGTGGCGCCCATGCTGTCCATGCGCGGCAGGGTCGGGGTACTGAGCCGGTCGGCATGGCGAATGCCGGCCCCCTGGAAAAAGGCAACGCCGAGATTGGAGGCGAACGCCGTGCGTGCAGTGGGGATCTGCGGGCCATGATTGGCGCCGGGGGAGGTCACTGGCGCGACGGTGTCGCCATGAGTGTTGCTCCCCCAAACGAACCCGGGAGCGTAGGCGAAGAGTACATCGCCCATGGCGTCGCCCCAGTAGCCCAGTGGGGCGGCGTCTTCACGCTTGACCGCCAGGGCCACGACGTTACGCTCGCCGCTCTCGGTATCGACATACCAGGTGGTCAGGGCCTTGAGAATGCGGGTTTTCACACGCTCGATGTCGTTTTCGGGTACCCGTTCTCGGTTGACGAAGATCTCCAGCCCACCGCGCTCATCCTTCAGAAACGCCTGGCTCTGGCTCGGGGCTGGGCGTCCATCGGTGCCGACTGTGCATAGATCGAACTCGGCCAGCCGCCTGTGAATATCGCAGAAATGGCTGTTGGGGACGTCGCCATGGTCGGAGGCCAGCACGAAAGTAGTGTTGGTGTCGCAGCCAGCGAGTGCCCGGCCTACGCCATCATCAAGGAGTCGATAGGAGTGTCGAATCACGTCAAGATAGCGCTCATGGTCGTCACGCTGGTAAAACGCTGATTCCGGATCACACTGCGCAAGGCTTGTGTGATGCGTCTCGTCGTTGAGTCGAAAAACGGTGGCGAAGAGTGAGAAGTCCTCTTCATGGAGGAGGGTCAATGCGCTGTCGATCAGCCATTCGAGCTGGTAGCGCCCCTCTTCAAAACTGGTATCGAAGTAGGGCGTGTCCGGATCCGCCGAGACGGCCCATTTGGAGATAAAGGGCCCGTGACGTTCGATCAGGCGACGCGCGACGCCTGGACGTCCGCTACTGCTTTCCGGTGCGGTCACCTGGGATTGAAGCAGGTCGATGTGGCCGGTGGCCGCATCCATACTGAGCAGCTTGAAGCGCACGGCGGCGGGTTTGCCCTCCAGTGCGAACTCGCCTTGCAGGGGCAGCCACTCGCTCCATTCGCCGACCCCCAGGTCAACTTCACTCTGAGCCGCCTGAAGACGAAGACGCTCGCCCTCGAACGTCATCTTGACCGCTATCGGCTCGTCACGATGCGCGGGAATGTGGGCAGTAAAGCCATCCCGTGTACGCGCGATGGGGTAACGGTTGTGCTTTTGGTGGTGGGCCAGCGTGCCCGTAGGGGGCCAGCCCAGCGTCTCTGTCGGGGCGGGCGAGTCCAGGCTCTCTGGTTGTGTCATGTGCAGGCAAGCGGGTGCCAGTTCCATCGGGGCCGGGCCCTTGGCGCTCCAAAAGGGCGCAAGGCAGAGATCGCGCTCGTCCGCGGGCACAACGCTTTCCGGAAAGTGAACCAGGGCTGCCCGCTTATCCGCACCTTGCATCAGCTCGAGAAGATGGCGAGTGCCCGTAGGAGGCTGGCGTTGGCCGACCCAGCTGGTACCGGGGGCTTGCCCGGTCAAAAGCGCCACGAAATTGGTGTCGCCCCAGGTCGAGATGTAGGGCAGAAGGCGGGTTGAGCCTCCTTCGTTGCGCAGGCGCTCAATATTGGGCAGCACGCCTTCATCGCAAAAGCGCTCGACGAGTTCGGGGATGAGGCCATCGACGCCGAGCAGCAGAATTTTATTGGCTTCGTTCATGGTAGGCTCCGGTATTTGCAGATCGAGATTTACGCGACGCGGTAACGTTCGATGACCGAGCGGTCGATCTCGATACCTAAACCGGCGCCTTCCGGCACGGCCACCAGCCCGTCGGCGTCCAGGCCAAACTCGCCACCGATAAGCTCCTGGCGGAAGGGGTGGGCTGATTGATCGTACTCGAGCATGGGCTCGTCCGGCGTGAGCGACAAAGGCTGGGGCGCCAAGGTCGCGATCAGTTGGACGGCCGCAGCAAGCCCGATGCCCGTACCCCAAACGTGGGGCATGACAGGTACGTGCCAGGCCTGGGCGAGCGAGGCAATCTTGCGACACTCGGTCAGCCCGCCGGCGGCGCCGATGTCGGGTTGAATGACGTCAAGCGCCCCGTCGCTGATCCAATCGCGATAACCCAGCCGCGTGTACTCGTTCTCGCCCGCGGCGATCCAGGTTTTGGATATCCCCTTGAGCTCGCGATAGCCGTGGCGGTTCTCCGGGCTCAGCGGCTCCTCGAACAGGTGCACCCGAGTCTCCTCGAGCTCCATGAGAATGCGCCGAGCCGCCGGTACGCTGTAGGCGCAGTTGGCGTCCATCATGAGCGCAATATCGTCACCCAGCGCTTCGCGTACCGCGCGCATGTCGCGAATGTCAGCCTCGATCCCAAAGCCGGTCTTGATCTTCATGGCGCGGTAGCCGTTGGCCTGATGGCGCAGTGCCTCCTCGACGACCTCATCGGGGTAGACGCCACCTTCGCGACGATAGAAACCGGTCGCATAGGGCCGAATTCGGTGGCGAAACGCGCCTCCCATCAAGCGGTGTACGGGCTGGCCCAGTGCCTTGCCGGTCAGATCCCAAAGCGCCACGTCGATGGCGGCAATGCCAAAAAGGGCGACCCCTTGCTGCCCGTAGGGCCGGGTATGATTGTACATTTCCTCCCACATTACTTCGCGGTCAAAGATCGAGCGGCCAACCACAAGCGGCTTGAGCGCGTGCTCGACCATGGCCTGAGCGACCTGAGGGGGTTGTAAACCGTGATTGACACACTCACCCCAGCCGACCAGACCGTCGTCGGTGGTAATCTCTACCAGCATGGCAGTGCGTTGATGTACCCACCCTTGGGAAAATGCGAATGGCTCGGCAAGCGGTGCTGCAAGCACATGGGTCTTGAGATCGGTCACGCGGGTCATAAGTCTCTCTCTAAATTCGAATTTTTGGAGCGGCGCCACTCGGTGATGCCCGAGTAAACGGTGCCGGCAATGAACAGGGCGATCATGACGAACAAAACGGTTGCGATGTGGCTATGCGTGAAAAAGGCAGTGAAATCGCCTCGCGAGACCAAAAGGCCCCGGCGCAAGGAGCTCTCGAGTTCCGGGCCGAGTACCATGCCAATCACCAGGGGCGCCAACGGATAGCCACCGCGGCGCAGGACATAGGCAACGAGCCCCGTAACGGCGGCCACCACGAGATCCAGCGGATTGCCACGTACCGAAACCGCACCAATAAAGCTGAACATGATGATGCCGCCCATCACGAAACCCTGCGGTAGCTTGAAGAGATAGCGGAAGAGCCCGATAGAGGGCTTGCTTAGAATCAACATCGCCACGTTGACGATGATCAGCACCACGAAAAGGGAGTAGACCGTCTGGGATTGATCCACCATCAGGCGAACGCCTGGCGTAATGCCATGGATGACCATTGCCCCCATCATCATTGCCGTTACCACGTCGCCGGGAATACCGAGCGCCAGCGTCGGAATGAAGGAGCTACCGGTCACGGCGTTGTTGGAAGACTCCGATGCGATGATGCCGTCTGGCTCGCCCTTGCCCAGGTTCTTGCGCCGCGGTGAAAGCTTCTGGGCGGCGGCGTAGCTAATAAAGGCGGCTGCCGCGGCGCCGGTGCCCGGTAGCGCCCCAATAAAACCGCCAATGAAAGAGCCGCGAATAAGTTCGACCATGCGGCGGCCGATGTCGCGAAGGTTAGGAAATTTGATCCGCGCTTCGGGAATGCTGGCCGCCTCGTCGTTACGAGCTGCAAAGCGGATAAACACTTCCGATAGGGCGAAGGCACCCACAACGACGGGAATCAGGGTCAGCCCCGAACTTAACGCATACTGACCGAAGGTGAAGCGATCTGCGCCGGTGATCGGGTCGCTCCCCACCATCGAAAACAGAAACCCCATCATGCCGCACAAAATGCCCTTGAGCGTACTGCCTTGAGAGACGCCGACGATGCAAAGCATGGCCAGGCACACCAACGCGAATACCTCGATGGAGCCGAAGTTGACCGCGAACTTTGCCAATTGCGGCGCCCCTAAAATCAGCAGGACGCAGGAGAGCACGCCCCCAAAGAACGATGCGAAGGTAGCCCATCCCAACGCCTCGCCCACTCGGCCCTGTTGGGTCATGGGGTAGCCGTCAAAGGTGGTGGCCGCCGCCTGGGGCGTGCCGGGGGTATTGATGAGAATCGCGGTAATCGATCCGCCATAGACAGAGCCACAATAGACGCCAATCAAAAGCGCCATACTGGTAATCACGTCCATGCCGAAAGTGAAAGGTAAAAAAATCGTCAGACCCACCACCGACCCAAGCCCTGGTAATCCACCGATAACGATGCCGGCCCAGGTGCCGATGATGATGGCGAGCAGCGCCTGCCAGGTAAATACATCACCTGCCGCCGCGAGAACAATATCCATCTAAAGCACCCCGCTGGTGAGCAGTGTCGGTAATCGGATCAAAAGCACATGGTGAAACAAGAACCAAAGCCCAACGCCCAGAACCAGCGTCCCCACCCCAAGCCATAGCGGCTTGCGAACGTTAAAGAGCCATAGGGTCAGTGCCACCAGGGGAAGAATTGGAATCAGAAAACCAAGACTCGCCGTCGCGATCGCCGCGACCAGCACCGCCGCCATCAACAGGGGCAGCGGTGAGGGCCGGACTCGCTGGATCGGTACTTTTTGAATCAGCTCCCCAATTAGCACGACCAGCGCAGCCGCGCACCATAGGATGAGCACGATTCGGGGCACGAGCATGGCATCGTTTGGCCCTTGCCAGGCGGGCACGGATAGACCGACGCCCGCCAGCAAAAGCGCCAAAGCAGTCAGCACGCGAGGATGAAGTAGCGTCGAAACCATACGTCCTCCGCAAGGAATCTATCAGTCAGTTAGGCCTGCATCCTGCAAGACTTGCTTGTTGATTTCGAAACGCTGAGCGACGAAATCTTTGAATTCGTCCGAACCTAGATAGGCGATGTTCGCACCGGCCCGATCGGCAAAGGCCGAGAACTCCTCAGACTCGACTGTCGCTTGGCAGGCTTCGGCAAACTGCTGTTTGCGCTCATCAGAAATACCTCTGGGCGCGACGATGCCCTGCCAGACAGCGAAATCGAGCTCCTCTATGCCAAGATCAGCAAAGGTCGGTACGTCTTCAAAGCCTTCGAGGGGCTCATTGGCGAAAACCGCCAGCGGTTTCAAATCGTAGTTCTCGAGAATGGTTTCGGTATCCGCCATGATCTGGATTTCGTTACCCGCCAGTGCGTTCATGGCCGGGCCCGAGCCGCTATAAGGCACGTGTTCCGCGGCGAGATCGCTTTTCACGGTCAGCGCCGCCATCGCCAGGTGCGGTAGGGTCCCCGGGCCCGAAGAGCCGTAGAGGAACGGATATTCCTGGGAGTCTTCGACTAACTGCTCGAAGGAGTCGATGCCGGAATCCTTGGATACCATCAAGAACATCGGATTCGAGACTGTGCGGCAGATATAAGTGAAGCTCTCGAGATCGTAGGGCAAGCTCTTGAGTGACGGCTGAATAGAAAGGGCGCCGGCCGGTTCATAACCGAGGATATTGGGATTACCTTCGCTGCCTGCTACCTCCGCAGTACCTACCGTGGCGCTCGCTCCGGCCACGTTGCGAATGATCGATGTAACGCCTAAGTGTCTGGAAAAAATAGGCTCGAAACTGCGCGCGACAATATCAGTGGCGCCGCCAGCGGCAAAAGGTACGACGATATCAAGATTATCGGCGAATGCCGTCTGAGTAACGCCGAGCATGGCGGTAACGGCAAGTGAGTAACGTAGTGGCTTCATCGTGAACTCCAGTATCGTAGCGCTGTGATCAGGGTGGCGACGGTACGTCGTCTATTCGTAAGAAACCGTTCTAATTCATACTAATTGTCTCGATTTCTATATTTTTGATGTTTTTGGATGGTCCTGAGCAACAGTAGATAAAATCGTAGCGCTACGATTTTAATCCATCAATAGATTATTATTGTTCTTTCGTCGTAAGTTCCGACTAAAGTCCTGGTCGCTTGCACCAATCAACGCCGCCACGTTCAGCCTTCAAATCGTTAAACTAGTAAGCCTGCTCGAAACGAAACGACGAAAGTTTCATGTGCTTATTGCTACGAAAATTATGAGCTCACAAGGCGCGCCAAATGGATTTCTCGCTGGATGGCTAATACGCGAATAGAAGGAGAGTAACGTGAAGAGACAACGCCGTGGGTCACAGCGGATTACCATGGGCGAGGTTGCTCGCCTGGCCGAGGTCTCGCCCAGTACGGTGTCGCTCTATCTGCGTCGGCCCGAGGAGGTTTCCTTGCACAGGGCAAAGACGATTCAATCGGCGATTGACCGGCTAGGCTATTTGCCTAACGTCATGGCGGGTGGTCTTGCTTCGTCGCGATCACGTGTTATTGGCGTGATCGTACCTACCGTGACGAATTCTTTTTTCTCCGAAACTCTGGAGACACTAGAGCGCCACCTGCGCGATGCTGGCTATCAGCTGCTGATCGGTAATTCTGAATTCGACGATGCACGGGAGGAAGAGCTGGTTCGCTCGATTTTGAGCTGGAACCCGGCCGGGTTGATCTTGACGGGATTCGGTCATACCCGCGGAACACTCGCGCTGCTCTCACGAAATGATACGCCCGTGGTCGAAATATGGGATTACGGTCGGCCAGGGCTTGATATGGTCGTGGGGTTTTCACACTACGCCTGCGGCAAGCTGATCGCCGAACATTTGCTGGCCCAGGGGCGGCTTAAAACCGCCTTCATTAGCACCAACTTTCAACGCGATGTACGCGCTCGCAGCCGCTACCAGGGCTTTCGAGAAACTCTCGAGGCCGCCGGTGGGGCGGTGACACTTCGCGAACTGAGCGGGCGTAGCCATGCTGAGGAGACTGGCCGGCTTACCCAAGAGTTGTTCAAAACGCACCCGGAAATCGAAGCAATCGCTTGCTCCAACGACATGGTCGCCCTTGGAGTACTGTTTGAATGCCAACGCCAAGGATTAGAGGTTCCCGAGCGCGTTGCGGTCGCAGGCTTTGGTAATCTCGATTTCACCACCAGCACAGTACCCCCGCTTACCACGATCGAACCGCCACGTTACGAGATTGGGCGGCGTACGGCTCACCTGCTTCTGGAGCGCCTGACTCGTGGAATTGGTGAGGATGAGAGGCGGCTCGATCTCGGGGTCAAGCTAGTGGCCCGGCAGAGTGCCTAGAGAATGCTTGTTCCAATCTCGTCGGTGAAGCGTATGCTCAGTGATAAGTTGCTGCAACCGGGAATAGCCAGTCTTTCCATGTCGAAGTGAGGTGCTCAGGGATTAAAATAATGATGGCGTTTGTTACCGACTACCCGGCCCCCGCCATCACCAATACCGTCGCCAACACAGACAACCCGATCCCCACCACCACTGCGCCGCTCACTGCCTCCCGACGCACCATCGATCCCAGCACTACAGGAATCAGGGGGTACATCGACACCACCACGATGCTGATCACCGCCAGTTGCCCTTCGCGGGAGAACGTATAGAGCGTAAGTCCCAGCGCGCTGATAACTCCGGCCAGCGTGGCCAGGAGGGGAAGGCGCGTCGGGGCCGGATGGGCACGCTGGTAAAACGGCAGCAAACAGGCCGCGCCGCTGAGCATGCATACCCCAATACCGTAAAGGGCGGCGGGTTCGGGAATCAGCCCCAGAAAATGCAGCTGCAGCGCAAAGCCGGCACCGGCGCCTAACCCTAAAAGCAGGCCCTGGCGAGAAAGCCGGTTGCTGGACCGGGCCAGCCGGCCGCCGGCCGTGAGCCAGATGGCAGGCAGGGCAATGATGAACCCCAGCCACACCCAACCGCCCGGCCGCTCGCCCAGAAACACCAGCGAGAGCGCCAGGGCCATGACCACCATGGAAACCGCGCTGACCGGCACGACCGTGGCAAACGGCGCGCAGGCCAGCCCCTTGTAAAGAAGCAGCGCCCCGATGGCGGAGCCGACACCCGCCAAGGTACCCCACCCCCAGGCGGCGGGCTCCCCGGTGGCGAAGAGCAGGGCAGTGATAACGCCGGCCAGGGCTCCGCCAACATGCGTATAAAAACCGATATTGAGCGGCGGATAAAACCTGGCGAGCAAGCCATTGATAAAGTGCGTGCTGCCCAGCAGCAGCATGGCGCAGAGCGCAAGGGCAATAGACATGAACACTTCCAGCTAAGATAAGAAGGGGGCAGCTTAAAAGGAGCGATTCGTGGCTGGAAATTCGATTGGCTCATACCCGTCATAAGGAGGTTTGATGAAACGAGGCGCCGATATTTCGATTGCGCAGTTACGCGCGCTCTTGGCGGTAGCCCAGGAGGGCTCTTATACGCGGGCGGCGGCGCGCCTGGGCGTCAGCCAGTCCGGGGTGAGTCATGCCATGCAGGCGCTGGAAGCGCTGGCGGGCGGCCCCTTGATCACGAGAACTCATCAGGGGCTGGGATTGACGGCGTTAGGGGAGCAGGTATTGCCCAGTGCCAGAAAGATCACGAACGAGCTTCAGGTATTGGGCCAGCACATCGATACGTTTCATGACCAGACAAGCACTGCGCTGAAGATCGGTGTTATTCCCAGTGCGTTGCACGGCTGGATGGCGCCGCTGCTGGCCCGGTTTTCTCAGCGCTACCCGCAGGCCATCGACCTGGTACTGGAAGGCATGGAAGAGGAGATCAAGACCTGGGTAGAGAGCGGCGTCATCGATATTGGTATTACCACCGACTTGACTCAGCTCAACCAGAGCTATTGGCAGGAGCATTTTGACTGGCAACGGTTGAAAAGCGATGAAATCCTGGCGGTAGTGCCCAGGCAGCATTCGCTTTGTGACCAGGCCAGTATCGCGTTGGAGCAGTTGGCCGAGTACCCGCTGATCATGTCGTCCGGCGGCTGCGAGGCGTTGATTCAGCACCTGTTTACTGGCTCTCAGGAAGAGGTCGACACGGTTCAGGTGGATTTCTGGGTGAGACACACACAAACGCTGCTGCAGATGGTGGCGGGCGGAGTCGGCGTGAGCCTGGTGCCCAGGCTTGCCTTGGCTGACCCGCCAGCGGTGCCGGTATCGACGCTGCCTCTAGCGCCGGCGCGCGAGCGAAACCTGATCGCCTTCTGGCCCAAGAGGCGGCCCTTGAACCCGGTCGGCCGACACTGGCTGGGGGAAATCACCGCCTCGCCAACTCCGCGGTCTTCGTCCCGATAAGCCGAATCGCTGGCGCGACACGACCTGGCCTCGAAACCCTGCTGGAAGTGAGCGTAAAGAAGGCTAATCTTTCTCCAACACAGCAATAAGGCAAAGCGGATGCTCAATGCGATAAAAAGACTCTGGTCGTCCGGCGTTGCGGGAAATCCGGTCAGGCTGCGCCGACAGATAGAGCTTTGCAATCAGGTCGGGCTGTTGGGGGCCATCGCGACCGTTCCTTATCAGCTGTTCTATTTCTTCTACGACTTTGTCCTTTATCGGGGCGTGTTTTTCTCCAATCTCATTTTCATGGTCGCTTATCTAGCAGTGCTGCAACTGAATAACCGGCAGTGGTATACCGCCGCGAAAAAGTTGCTGGTGGGCAACGTCTGCAGTCAGCTCTTTGTGGTGACTTTTTTTATCGGCTCCGAGGCCGGGGTACATCTCTTTTATTTTACGCTGGCGGCCGTACAGATCTTTCTTTATCAGCGCCTCCCCAAGCTCGTCTATATCGTCCTCATGGCCACGTCCGGTGCGCTGTATATCACCGTTCATTTCCTGTTTACCGCGGACAGGGTGATCACGCCGATCCCTTGGCCGTGGTCGAGCGTCATGTATGCCGGTAGCGTGGTGGGGGTGCTGACGCTATTGGGAGTTTTTCTTTATCTTTTTCGTCAACAGGTGGATCAGGCCGAGGATGAACTGACGTTGAGCAACCAATATCTGGAGGCGCTGAGCAACACCGACCCCTTGACCGGGTTGGCGAATCGGCGTGTGCTGGACAAGGCACTAGAGCGGGAGTGGTCACGGCTTTCACGCAGCGCGGGTGCCTTGGCGATCGTCATGTGCGATGTGGATCATTTCAAGCGTTTCAACGATCGTTACGGCCACGACGGGGGGGATCGATGCCTGCAGCAGATTGCCGCGGAGTTGAGAAGCATCCTCTCCCGCCCTTCCGATCTGGCGGTACGCTATGGTGGAGAAGAGTTCGCACTGGTACTCCCCGGCACCAACGAGCAGGGCGCCCGGCTTTTGGGGGAAAGAGTGCGTGAGGCGATCGAGGGACTGCACATTCCCAACGAAGGGGTAGACTCGGGAGCGCATGTAACCATTAGCGTGGGTGTTTCCAGCATCGATTCCTACAACGCCTACGTTCGCACCCAAGGGGCGGGCCACTTGGTGAAGCGCGCTGATCAGGCGCTCTACCAGGCGAAGGCGAACGGCCGTAACCGGATGGTTTTCTTGCCGTACTTGCGTGCTTGAATCCGCGCTGAGCAGTGAGGTTTTCTATAAACGTCAGCGAAGTGCTACGCAAAAGGGCCGCTCATCGATCCATGAGCGGCCCTTTGTTTTCTACTTTCTTTTTGCTTTCCTTTCTAATTTCTTCAAGCGCTGCACAAGGCAGTTGGCTTACGCCTCGTCGATCCCGTCCACGATGAATACGCGGTAATCAGCGCCCTGGAAGCGGTGCTGGCGGGCTTCCTGGTAGGCATCGCTTTGGTACCAGGCGCGGGCTGCGGCCATATCCGGGAAGCGCAGAATCACCGCACCTTCCATGTCGCTGCCTTCCAGCACTTCAAAATCGCCGTAGAAGGCGAGCGGCTGCGGGTCGTGGCCGCCGCGAGCGGCCTTGGCTTTTTCGGCGTAGCGTGCAAGCTCTTCGGAATCGTGGGTACGTTCGCGGGTCAGTACGACATAAGCGGGCATGAGCGTCTCCTTACGCGAGTTTCTTGATCAGGGCTTGTGCAGTAGCTTCTGAGGAACCGGGGTTCTGGCCGGTGATCAGCAGGCCGTCAACGAGCACAAAGGAGCTCCAGTCGTCGCCCTTGCTGTACTCACCGCCGCTCTCCTTGAGCATGTCTTCGACCAGAAACGGTACCACCTTGGTCAGGCCAACAGCCTCTTCTTCGCTGTTGCTGAAACCGGTTACCTTGCGCCCGGCCACCACGGGTTTGCCGTCGCTGCCTTTCACATGGCGCAGCACGCCGGGGGCGTGGCATACCGTGGCAACCGGCTTGTTGGCGGCCAGGGCGGCTTCGATCAAACGCACGGAGATGGCGCTTTCGGCCAGATCCCACAGCGGGCCGTGGCCGCCGGGATAGAAGACCGCATCGAACTCGGCGATATCGATATCGGCAAGCTTGTGGGTGTCGGCCAGAGCTGCCTGGGCGTCGAGATCCGCCTGGAACCGGTTGGTGGCCTCGGTCTGGGCGTCCGGCGCGTTGCTGCTGGGGTCCAGCGGCGGCTGGCCGCCTTCGGGGGAGGCCAGGGTCAGATCAAAACCCGCATCGATGAAGGTGTAGTAGGGCGCGGCCAGCTCTTCGAGCCAGAAGCCGGTCTTGTTGCCGGTGTCGCCGAGTTTATCGTGTGAAGTCACTACAACGAGAATTTTCATGATTGAGTCCTTTCCTGGGTGGTAGAGAGATTGATAGAAAGATTGATAGAAAGATTGGTAGAAAATGTGGGTGAGAGGTTCAACAGGGCGTAGGTGGCTTGCAGGGCGGCATCCAGCGGCGCCTGGTCTCGGGTAATCTTGGCGCGCAGGCTGGCACCCAGCCACAGCTGATAAAGCGTGGTGGCCAGTTCACTCGCATTGCCCTGGGTACTGGCAAGGCTGGGCAAGGAGTCATCTTCCACCGCAGCCTCGATGGCCAGGCCCAGCCGAGCGATGACCCGCTCGGTGCCGCGTTGCAGTGCCTGGCGCATACGCTCGGAAAGGTCGCTGACCTCCGCCGCCAGCTTGACCGCCAGGCATTTGCTGCGCGGGTCGCCGTGGTGCTGGGTGTCCCGCCAGTTGGCCCAGTAGCCCATCAGCCGCTCGGCGTTGGAAAGCGCAGGCTGGCTCAGGCGCTCTTCGAGCTGGGTGAGGTAGCCGGTGAAGTAGTCTTCCAGCAACGCTTCGCCATAGGCTTCCTTGGAGCCGAAGTAGTGGTAAAAGGAGCCCTTGGGCACGCCGGCGGCCTTGAGGATCTCGTTAAGGCCCACCGCCGAGAATCCCCGGCCTGCGATAATCAGGTGGCCGGTGTGGATAATGCGCTGCCGGACATCGCCGGTGACTGGTGTCGTGTTCATATCGACAGCTTACACTTGATTAGACCAGTCGTCTAGGAAGGCGTTGGCGTCTACTCCCACAGAGGCCCGAGCGGGCCGCCTACCGGGGCGATGTCGGGCACGTCTACCGACGCTACCCGCGCCTGGGCGGCTGCCAGTCGCGCCGGGTCGCCGCGTTCTATCTCGGGCTGTTGCCCTGGCGGGTAGGCGCCCACCATGCAGAAGTCATCGTCCGCCTCCAGACTTGCATGCCCGACCCCGGCGGGAAGCACCAGTACATCGCCTGGGTGAAGCATCACCTCCTGCCCGTCAGGGCCGCCCAGCCGTGCCCGGGCTTGCCCACGGAAGATGCCCAGCGCTTCGTGAGCGGTGGAGTGAAAGTGATCGAAGTCATACAGATGGTAGCGCCAGGCCGGTGGCCAGCCATGGCGTTTGAACAGGGCTTCGAACGCATCGGCTCGTTCCTCGGCGCTGGGGGTATCGAGCACCTGACGGTAAACCAGCACCGGCAGAGGAGAGTTCGGGTAACCGTTGGTGGCGTCGCTGTCAAAATGGAGTCGCTCGGGCTGCAAGATGTTCACCATTACTTCCTGACGCTGGGCTGAGTGGTTGAATTACGCTAAGGTTCTTCCTTAATAGTAGATTGCTTTTTATCGTTATTTATTCATTTTTAAAGTGTGGCCCATGAAACTCGATCTCTACCAGGTAGATGCGTTTGCGTCCCGGCCCTTCGAGGGCAACCCGGCGGCGGTGTGCCCGCTGGATGCATGGCTGGACGACGACCAGCTGCAAATGATCGCCACGGAAAACAATCTCTCGGAAACGGCCTTCTTCGTCCCCAACGGGGCGGGTTACCATCTGCGCTGGTTTACGCCCTCGGTGGAAGTGGACCTGTGCGGCCACGCCACGCTGGCCGCTGCCTGGGTAATCTTCAACCGGCTTGGCGATAGCGCCGATACCCTGCATTTCGAGACGCGCAGCGGCGTGCTGACGGTGCGCCGCGAGGGCGATGAGCTTGCCATGGATTTCCCCGCGAAGGCACTGGCGCCGCTGGATCAATACAGCGAGGTGAGCGAGGCCCTTGGCGGCATCGAGATCGAAGCGCTCTGGATATCCGATGATATCGTGGCGGTAGTGAAGGACGCGGTGCTGATCGCGACACTTGCCCCCAACATGCAGAAGCTGAAAGCGCTGCCCGGTCGTGGCATCGCGGTGACGGCCCAGGGGGAGGATGTCGATATCGTCTCGCGCTGGTTCGGCCCCAAGGTAGGCGTGGAGGAGGACCCCGTGACCGGCTCGGCGCATACGTCGCTGGTGCCTTACTGGGCGAAGCGCCTGGGCAAGACTTCGCTTACTGCCCGCCAGGGTGGCGCTCGCCAAGGGGAGTTGAGCGGCCGTCTGGAGGGCGAGCGTGTCGTGATCAAGGGCCGCGTAGCGCCTTTTCTGGAAGGCGTGATCACGCTACCGAAAAAGGATTGATGACGTCAGCCAGGCACTTTCGCGATCACCTTGATTTCAAAATCGAAGCCTGCCAGCCAGTTTACCCCGACCGCCG
Source organism: Vreelandella xerophytica (assembly GCF_968048975.1). The sequence continues at coordinate 746,741 of NZ_OZ309106.1, forward strand.
TCCAGGCCGGATAAGGCTTGCCCGGGAACGCGCGGCGCTTGGCCTCCATCACGACAGCAAGTTGGGTTTCGGGGTCGGTATGGAATGTCGTGACATCGAGGATATCATCAAAGCTTGCGCCGGCGGCTTCCAGCACGCTTTGCAGGTTATCGAAGGCCAGCTGCACCTGATCGGCGAAATCCGGCTCCGGCGAGCCGTCTTCACGGCTACCGACCTGGCCCGATACAAACAGAAAGCCATTGGCGCGTACAGCCGCGCTATAGCCGTTCAACTCGTAAAGGGCCTGCCGGTTTTGGGGGAATACTACATCGCGTTGTGCCATCGCGGTCTCTCCATTGAAGCTTCATGGGCAAGCGGTGCGCTTGATAGCGCCATTTTAAGCCTGCCCAGGTACTGGATAAACGCGATATCCTGTTCAACACTGTTTGCTCTTTCCAAACAATCACGAGGGTATGGTCGCCATGGACCGTTTCACCGCCATGCAGGCGTTCGCTCGAGTCGTCGAGACCGGCAGCTTCACTCAGGCGGCGCAAACGCTGGCGGTCAGCAAGTCCAGCGTGACCCACTTGGTGCAGCAGCTGGAGGCGCGGTTACGGGTCAAGCTATTAAATCGCACGACGCGCCAGGTGAATGCCACCGCTGACGGCGCGGCCTACTACGCGCGTGTCGTCAGGCTGCTGGCGGACCTAGATGATGCCGAAACCAGCCTTTCCAACGCGGCGGTGGCTCCGAGCGGGCGCCTCAGGGTCGATGTGCCCAGCCCCTTTGCCCGCACGATCTTGATTCCTGCGCTGCCGGCCTTCTTCGCTCGATACCCGGATATTCAGCTCGACCTGGGCGTGAGTGACCGAAGGGTGGATTTGATCGATGAAAGCGTGGACTGCGTGATTCGCGGCGGAGAACTGACTAATCTATCGCTGATGGCGCGCCGCGTGGGTGAGTTGAGTCTTGGCATTTACGCCGCGCCCGGCTATCTGGAAAAGGCCGGAAGGCCCGCACACCCGGAGGCGCTGAATGCGCCGCCCCACCATATCGTCGGTTTAAGGTGGCGGGGCGGCTCGACGACTCCGTATACCCTGCACCGACACTCAGAGCGCGTCAGTGTGCAGGGGCGCCACGTGGTGTCCGTCGATGATGGCAGTGCGGGGCTGGCGGCGGGTTTGGCCGGCCTCGGGGCGGTGTGGCTGCCCGATTACATGGCCTGGGAGCACGTCAATCGGGGCGAGCTGGTGCGATTGTTCGAGGACTGGCAGCTCGAGCCTTTGCCGATGTTCGTGGCCTTTCCGCCGAATCGACACGTCAGCGCGAAGCTGCGCGTGTTCATCGACTGGGTCGTCGAGCTGATGGCAACGCAGGGGCCTATGGTCGATCAGCGCCCTTAGCGAGTGACTTGTAGACTAAAGTTGAGGATGCGGGATCGCTCGCCGGACGGCGTTACTTGGTACGCTAGCCCTAGCAGCGTACGACGTTAGATGTGCGGTCACTCCCTTGTTTCCCGTATCGAGAGTTAAGGCGAATTCATGATCATTTCAAGCCCTTCGGATTACCGGCAAGCCGCCAAGCAGCGTATTCCCCGCTTTCTGTTCGACTACCTCGACGGTGGCTCGGTCACCGAGAGTACGCTGCGTGACAATGTGGAAGCGCTGCAGGGGATTCCGCTTCGCCAGCGTGTGCTGAAAGGCGGCGGTACGCCCACGCTCGATACCGAAATTCTGGGAAGCACTTGGAAGATGCCGGTCGCACTCGCCCCGGTGGGCGCGACCGGCATGTACGCCCGGCGCGGTGAAGTGCAGGCGGCGCGCGCTGCCGAGAAGGCAGGCATTCCCTACACGCTTTCCACCGTGTCGGTCTGCTCGATCGAAGAGGTGGCCCAAAACGCCCACGGCGAGCTCTGGTCGCAGCTTTACGTATTGAAAGACCGGGGCTTCATGAAAAACGCCCTGGAGCGGTCCTGGGAAGCGGGCATGAAAACCTTGGTATTCACCGTGGACATGCCGCTGCCCGGTTCACGCTACCGTGATCGCCGCTCGGGCATGTCCGGCCCCAACGCCAGGCTTCGCCAGTACGCCCAGGCCCTCACCCATCCTCAGTGGGCGTTTGATGTAGGGCTCAAGGGCAAACCGCTGTCGTTTGGCAACATCGAGGCCTATACCGGGCGCAAGATGGGCATGGACGATTACATGGGCTTTCTGGCCAAGAATTTCGACCCGTCGATCAGTTGGGAAGAGCTTGCCTGGATTCGCGAAAGCTGGAAAGGCAAGCTGATCATCAAGGGGCTTCTGGACAAGGATGATGCCCGGGAGGCGCAGCGCATGGGGGCCGATGGGATCGTGGTCTCCAACCACGGCGGCCGCCAGCTCGATGGCGCGATTTCCACGGCGCAAGCGCTGCCCCATATCGTGGAAGAAGTCGGCGACGAACTGACCGTGCTGGCGGATTCCGGCGTGCGTTCGGGCCTTGACGTGGTGCGCATGCTGGCGCTCGGCGCCAAGGGCGTGCTGCTGGGCCGCGCCTACGCCTACGCGCTCGCCGCCCGGGGCGAGGCGGGGGTGTCGCATCTTCTGGAACTGATCGCCGCGGACATGCGCGTGACCATGACGCTGATCGGCGCCAACTCGCCCGCCGAGATCAACCAGAGCCACCTGGATGCGGTGGTGAAAGAGCTCAAGATGAGCGAATAACCCCTCGTTTTCCCGATAAAAGCCCCGCGCTGTGGTCAACGCGGGGCTTTTTACGTTCGCTCAGACACGTTGGAAGGTGTTCACGCCGCCGTGGCGTCCCAGCGGAATCATCATCGGCTTGCCGGTGACCGGATCATCAATGACGCGACTCTCGAGGCCGAAGACCTCGTGCACCATCGTTTCGGTCAGCACCGTCTCCGGTGGGCCCGCCACCGATACCCGGCCATTTGCCATGGCGATCAGCGTGTCAGCGTAGCGGGCGGCCAGGTTCAGCTCATGGAGCACCATCACGATGGTAGTACCATGCGTCTGGTTCAGATCGGTGAGCAGATCCAGCACCTCGACCTGGTGGTTGATGTCCAGAAAGGTAGTGGGCTCATCGAGCAGCAGTACCCGGGTTTGCTGGGCGAGCGCCATGGCGATCCAGACTCGCTGGCGCTGGCCACCGGAGAGCTCGTCGACTGGGCGAGTGGCGAGCTCGCTCAGTTGCGTCGCGGTCAGGGCCTCTACCACGGCGGCTTCATCCGCCGCGCTCCAGCGTTTGAAAAGCCCCAGGTGCGGGTGACGCCCGCGACTGACAAGATCCAGCACGCTGATACCCTCTGGCGCGATGGGTGATTGCGGCAGAAAACCGAGTTCACACGCCAACTGGCGGCTGGGTAGTTGGTGAATGGCGCGGCCATCGAGCATTACGCGGCCGTTTCGCGGGGTAATCAGCCGGGAAAGCACGCGTAAAAGTGTGGATTTACCACAAGCGTTGGCCCCCACAATGGCGGTGATATGCCCCGCCTGCACGGCGACGCTGACGTCTTCGAGCACGCGTCGCTCGCCGTAGCCTGCCGAAAGCCCGTCGGCCATTAGCGTTGATGCATTCATAAAGCGCCTCGGCGTTGATTGTCGCGAATGATCAGGTAAACGAGGTAGGGCGCGCCCAGCACGCCGGTCACGATGCCCACCGGGTAGCGGGCCGGCAGCAGGAACTGCCCCGCATAGTCGCTGAAAAGCACCAACAGCGCGCCCACCAGTGCCGACGGGAGCAGCAGCGAATCGCCTTGTCCCACCACGCGAGCGGCGATCGGCCCGGAAAGAAACGCCACGAAGGCGATCGGGCCGGATACCGCCGTGGCAAAGGCGACCAGGCCCACCGCCGAAAGCACCACGATAATGCGTGTGATGGCAAGATGAACCCCGAGCCCCGCGGCGAGCTCGTCGCCCAGGCGCAGGCTCTCCAGATCGCGCCGGCGGCTCGACAGCAGCCCGCCCAGCAGTAAAAGCGCGATGAATAACGGCAGCGCCTGGTCGAGGCGCACGCCGTTGACACTGCCGGTGATCCAGCGAAGCGCCTCTTGTAGCGACCAGCTGGGCGCCTGCATCAGCAGGTAGGCGGTGACGCTTTGCAGCATGGCGGCAAGGCCAATACCGACCAGAATCAGCCGGGCACCGGTCACCCCGTCGCGCCAGGCAAGCAGGTAAATCAAGATCGCCACGCCCAGCCCCGCGGCGATGGCGATCAGCGACACCGCCGGGCCACTCCACGAGAGCACGACGATAGCGAACACCGCGCCGGTGCTGGCGCCGGTACTGATGCCGATGATATCCGGGCTTGCCAAGGGGTTTCGCAACAAGGTCTGAAAGGCTACACCGCCAAGGCCGAAGCAGGCACCGGTCAAAAGACACGCCACCGCGCGGGGCAGGCGCAGCTCACGCACGGTGAAGCTGGCGCCGGGCACTTCGATGCCCGCCAGAATGCGCGCCACCGTGGCCGGCGGCGTGAAGGATTGCCCCAGCATGAGGGTGAGCATCGCACCGCCCAGTAGACAACCCACCAGCAGTACAAGAGTGCGCGTGCGCTTTCTAGCCGCCACGCGGCGTATGTGCCTTGATGCTTGTACCCGGTCGGGCGGTGACAGGCTCATAAAGCGCTCACCTTGCGGTTGCGCACGATCCAGATAAAGACCGGCGCCCCGATAAAGGCAGTGACGATACCCGCATCGAGCTCCGCCGGCTGTGCCATCAGCCGCCCGGCGACATCCGAGAGGGTGAGAAGAATCGCTCCGCCCAGCGCGGAGAAAGGTAAAAGCCAGCGGTAATCGCCGCCCACCAGCAGGCGGCAGACGTGCGGCACCACCAGGCCCACGAAACCGATGGGTCCGCACACCGCGGTGATAGAGCCACACAGCAGCACCGCCCCCAAGGCAGACATCAGCCGCGCTATTGCTACCTTTTCACCCAGCCCCGCGGCGGTCTCGTCGCCCAGGGCCAGCAGGTTGAGCTTGCGCGCCCCGGCCAGCGAAATGGCGAAGCCGCCCAGAAGAAACGGCACGACCGGTAGTACCTGACGGTAGCTGGCACCACCGACACCGCCGACCAGCCAGGATTGCACCAGCCCCGCGATATCGCCCCGGGGCAAGATGACGGCAGTGGTCAATGATGTGAGCGCGGCGGTCATGGCCGCCCCGGCCAGTGCCAAGCGCAGCGGTGTGGCGCCGCCCCGGCCCAGGCTTGCAATGGCGTACACCGCCACAGCGGCGATGCTTGCCCCCGCCAGGGCACTTGCAATGAAGCTCACACTCGTTTGAATATCGAACCAGGCGATGCCGATGACCACCGAAAGCGCGGCGCCGGCGTTCACGCCCAGAAGCCCGGGGTCCGCCAGCGGGTTGCGCGTCAACCCCTGCATGACGCCGCCGGCCACGCCCAACGCGGCGCCCGCCAGCAGCGCCAGAAGCGTACGGGGCAGACGGCTGGCCACGGCGGCCTCACCCACGCTTTCAATTCGGCCGCCCAACGCGGCGCCAACTTCTGCAAGGCCCACGCTTCGCGCGCCAAATCCTATCGAAAGCATGGTGGCCAGTGCCAGCAGCACCAACAGCAGCGTACCGGCCATCAGCCTGCGCGCGACGTAGCGTCGGCTTTCGCTCCACAGGCACGTGCCGGCGTGGTTACTCAGCCTTGCGGGCGGCTTGTGCGAGTCGCTCAGCATAATCTTCCAATACCCAGGCGATCGACATCGGGGTGGGGTTGGCGGCAGTGCCCAGGGGGCTGTTATCCAGCATCACGATGGCGCCGTTTTTTACCACCGGCAGCCGCGAGGTCAACGGGTGGGCGGTCAGCTCGTCAAGCAGTGCCTGGCCGCCGTAGGTGACCAGAATATCCACGTCGTCGAGCGCGTCGATCAGCTCGGAACTGATGGAGCCGGAAAACTGACCGGCCTTGGAGTGTTCACGCACCACCTGCGGCGAGGCAAGCCCCAGATCGTGGAAGAACTGCACTCGGGCGTCGTTATCGGAATAAAACGAGATACGCCCCAGGTTGTTGGGGTCCAGGTGGGTCACGAACATGGCGGTTTTGCCCGTCAGCTCCGGGTGGCCCGCGGCGGTATCGGCAATGTGCGTCTCCAGCTCGTCGATCAGCGCTTCGCCCTCATCAGCCATGCCCATTCCTTGGCTATTGAAGCGAATCATATCGCGCCAGCTGCTCGCCCAGGGGCCTTCGGGATAGGCTACCACCGGCGCAATCTGGCTGAGCGTATCGTAGTCGTTCTGGCTAAGCCCGGAGTAGGCAGCCAGAATCACGTCCGGGCGGCTGGCCGCCACGGCCTCGAAGTCGATACCGTCGCCCTCGTCATAAAGTGTCGGGGCGGGCTCACCGAGCGCTTCAAGGCGTGCCTCTACCCAGGGCAGCAGGCCGTTGCCGCTTGGGTCGCCAAAGTTGGCGGCGGCAAAGCCGACCGGCACCACGCCAAGTGCCAGCGGCACTTCGTGATTCGCCCAGGCGACACTGGCCACGCGCTCGGGCTTTGTATCGAGTACCGTCGTTCCCAGCGCGTGCTCGATTCGTAGCGGGTAGCCGTTCGCGCTTATGGAGGCTGTATAAGACGCCGCCGCTATCGCGGCCAGGCCAAGTATCTTGAATCGTAGTGTCTTGTGAGGGTGCCTGCTCATCATGCTTTTCCTTGTACCCATCGCCTTGAATGCACGGAACATACAAGATCGTGAAACAAGAGGGCCGCCCGAGACAGTGCCCGGGCGGCCGTTGAATGGTGTAAATCAATCAGAACGCGTAGCGCAGGGTGGACGAAATGCTGCGCGGTTCGCCGTACACGCCGTAGCCGCTTACATTGGTGTAGTACTTCTCGTCGAGCAGGTTTTTCAGGTTGACCTGCAGGCTTAAATCCGGCGTGAACTGGTAGCGCCCGAACAGGTTGGCCAGCGTATAGCTGCCTTCCTCGAACCGTGAAGGAATGCCCGCCGGGGTCGTCAGGTTGTCAGCGACGAGGCTGCTTTGCCAGTTGATGCCCCCGCCCAGGGTCAGCTCGCGGAGCCTTGGCACGTTGTAGCTGGCAAACAGATTGAAAAGCGAACGCGGCTGATTGATGTTGAGTGCATCCTCGTCGTCCTTGGCGGTGAAGTGGGAGTAGCCCACGGTCATGTCCAGATCGTCGGTCACCGCACCGCTGAGTTCCACTTCGAACCCTTCGCTCACCACGCCTTCGACGCCTTCGTAGAATGTCTCGGTTTGGCCCGGGGCGCCCGGTAGCGCTGCGGCGACGTTATCCTGCTCGATACGAAAGACCGAGAAGGAGCCGTTCAACCGGCCATCGAGCCAGGCGGCTTTGAGGCCGGTCTCATAGTTCTTGCCCACGACCGGGTCCAGGTAGCTGCCGCCGGGATCGAGATAGTCCTGAGGCTCGAAGATCTCGGTATAACTGGCAAACGCCGAGTAGGTGTCGTTGAAATCAAACACCAGCCCGCCGTAGGGCGTGACTTCGTACTTGCTCTGGCGATCCAGGCTTCTGAACTCGGTCATGCCGTCCCACTCGGTGTAGCGGGCACCGGCAATCAGCGTCAGCGGATCGGCAAGCGAGAAGCGTGCTGCCGAGTAAATCGCCTTTTGCCGCGTGCTGGAGGCTTCGGATGGCGCGAACGGTGCCCAGCCTTCGTCCGGGCCCCCGCCGTTGTAGCGGTTGAAATTGTCGACCTCGAAGCCATCGATGAAGGTGTTTTCGTAATCGTTGGTCTGTTCGCGGTAGTTTGCGCCGACGACCAGCTCGTGTTCACGGCCCAACAGTTCGAACGGCCCGCTCGCCTGGGCGTCGACGGAGTCGACCTCTCGGTGTCCGCGGTTCCAGCCGGTATAGAAGAACACACCGCTGCCATCCGCACGATCGGGCAGCGTGCCTTCCACGTAGGGGTAGGCCAGCTTGCCGTCCATGTCGGTCTCCTCATGGGTACCCACCACACGGGTCTGCCAGCCGTTGTCGAACCGGTGGCTGAGCTCGGCGAAGACCTTTTCGGACTCGAAATCGTAATAGGACCAGTTGGGCGCCACGCTGAACGAGCGCGAGTAGTTCGTCGGCGTGCCATCATCGAACCACAGGGGCAGCCCGCCCCAGGTAGGCGAGGAGGTGCGGCTATCCTGGTAGTCAAAGCCCAGCGAGAGCGTCGTGGTCTCGGTCACGTCGGCGTCGATCACCCCGTAGCCGAAGGTGCGGCGCTTGTTCTGACGATCCGGATGCGCGCCGCCTTCTTCGTGGCCGCCGATAAAGCGGGCGCGCACATCGCCCGAGGGCGCAAGCGGTGTGGTCAGATCCACGGTGGCGCCTTGCTGGTCCCAGCTTCCCAGGGTGCCGGACACGGCGCCGGTGAATTCACGGCTATCGGCGCGCTTGCGTACGAAATTGACCGAGGCGCCGGGGTTGCCCGAGCCCGTGACCAGCCCGTTGGCACCGCGAACGACTTCCACGCGATCATAGATCGCCGTGTTGAGCTGCCCCTCGCCGAAGTACCAGCGTCCGTCACGGTTGAGTGTGGGAATGCCATCGTACTGATAGCTGTTGATGCGAAAACCGCGGGAGTAGAAACTGACACGGTCGCTATCCAGGTTACGCGCCGAGATGCCGGTAGTATTGGTCAGTACCTCTTCGATGGAGTCGAGGTTTTGATCGCGAATACGCTGCTCGGTCACGATACTGATCATTTGAGGCAGCTCTTTTTGACTCAGCGTCAAGCCGGTGCCAGCGGTGGTGCTTCGGCGGGTGTAACCGACGTTGTCGTAAAGGCTGGTGCCGGTAACGGTCAAGGTCTCCAGGCTCTGAATGTCGTTTTCGGTTTGTGCAAAGGCGGCGGGGGCGGCAAAAACGAGAACGGAGGCGAGCGTCGGGAGTGTCGCGTTAAAGACCAGAGGTGCGGTTTTCATAGGATCCCTTGGAAAAGACGTTACGTGCCTTTACGAGCAGGCGTTATATCGTTGATTTTCACTGATCATATAAAAACGGTTGTCGGGTGTAAATAATTATGAGAATTATTATTGTCTTTATAATTGTTCTCATGAAACGCTTGCCACCTGCAGCCACCTGGGTAAGCATCAGTGCTCATAAAGCGTTTGAATGATACGGCAATTGGCGGTCTTGCCGCCCCGGCACTGATCGATCACATGCCGGAGCTCGCCTGCCAGCGCCTGAAGCGCGCGGATTCGCTCTTCCAGATGGTTTAGATGGCGGCTGGCGATATCATCCACCGTGGCGCAGCTTCTTTCGGGCTGATCGGAAAGTGCTAGAAGCTCCTGAATGGTGTGCAGGTCCAGGCCCAGTTCCCGGCCGTGGCGGATAAAGCCGACACGTGAAAGCGCGGCGTCGCTGTAGAGCCGATACCCCTGCTCCCCCCGGGAGGGCGGTGTGAGCAGCCCCAGCTTTTCATAGTGACGAATACTTTCCGGCGAGCATCCCGTGCGCTTTGCCACTTCCCCAATGCGATAAAGGCTTTTCATACGCTTGACTCTGTAATGGTTACAGGGTTTAGCCTAGCCCCTGTGTATTCTAGCCACAAGCAGGTGATGACGATGGACATGATCCCGACGTTATTGAGCGTTGCGTTAAGCGCGGCACCCTGGCTTTTACTGGGGTTGTTCGCGGCGGGGCTGGTCAAGGCCTGGCTTTCCGAGCGCGTGCTGATGCGTTGGTTGGGCGGCTCTGGCCTGGGCAGCATTCTACGCGCCTCGATAATCGGCATGCCGCTGCCGCTTTGCTCCTGTGGGGCCATCCCCACGGCCATGGCGCTGCACCGGGGTGGGGCCGGGCGCGGGCCTACCACCTCGTTTTTGATCAGTACCCCGGGCGTCGGGGTGGATTCCATCTTTCTCACCAGCGCGCTGCTGGGGCCGTTGATGGCGCTCATGCGCGTGATGGGGGCGCTGATCACCGCGATAGTCACGGGCATTCTGGTGGGCCTTACCGGTGGGCGTGCCGTACCCGCCGCGCCTGTCTCCAGCTGCTGCGCTTCAAGTAGTTGTGGTTCGGCGCCTGAAGCAGCCAACGCACCCGGTGGCTTACGGGCCGGGCTACGCTATGCGTTCAGCGATTTGCTGGATGACTTCAGCGTCTGGATCTTTATCGGGCTGTTGCTGGCCGGTGTCTTGATGACCTGGGCGTCGCCCCAGACACTGGCGCAGTTTTCCGGCGGGCCTTGGGCTCTTGGCTTGATGGCGATTATCGGCATTCCACTTTACGTGTGCGCGGCGGCGGCCACGCCTATCGCGGCCGGGCTTCTGATGGCGGGGATCACCCCGGGCATGGCGCTGGTGTTTCTGCTGGCCGGCCCCATTACAAGCCTTGCCACCCTGGGCGTTTTTCGCCGCGAGTTGGGCACCCGGGCGCTGGCCGTCTATGTTGCGGCCATTTTAACGGTCACGGTGCTTTTGGGCTGGGCGGTGGATACCGCACTGACATGGGTGGCGTTTGACCCGGTCACCCAGGCGGGACAGGTACAAGAGCTGCTGCCCCCGGCCGTGGAGTGGGGAGCCCTTGCGGTGCTGGCGTTTTTTGCGCTGCGCCCGCTGCGCCGGCGCGTGCTGGGGTTTTGAGTTTTTGCCTTGACCCTCAGCACTGGCGGCTTAGCGGTTGTTCGTGGGGTTGTCGACGGCTACCGGCGTCACGTCGATAGGCTCACGGTCAAGGCTCTTGCGCTGTTCCAGTGTGTTCTGAGCGATGCGGTAGCAGTCCTCGATATGCTGGTTGCCCATGTACTTCATGGCGGTGTAGCTGATGCTGCCCGCCACGGCGCTGCCGATAAGCGGCACGAACTTCGACACGCCCTTGGTGGCCACCTTGAAGCCCATCTTCTGCAGCAAGTTGATGATCAGCTTGCGGGTAATGTACTTGCCCGCCATCTTGCTGCCCACGTTGGAGATCGCGGTCATCACCATGACCTTGGACTCGGTATCGAGCTCGTCGATCTGCTCCGGGGTCAGCCCGAACTGCTCGTTGATCTGCGGAATCAGGCGCAGCAGAATGGCCACGTCAGAGCCGATATCCAGCCCCGGAACAGGAATGATGGCCGCTCCAGCGGAAAGGCTCGAGCTGCGGTTCACTTTCTTCTGACAGGTTCTCTTGATCGCTTCAAGCTCTTCGATGGATTCGATCATGGTACGTTCCTTGTCGATCAGTAAATGGGCGCGTGCGCTATCAAAAGCCTAGCACTGAATGGAGGTTGGCGTACGTCCAAACCGTTTCTGACCCGCAAGTCCTTCGGCTGGGCCAAAAAGCTTGAGGCAGGAGTGCGCTAGACAGGGAAACACCAGAACTAGCGGTGTGCCCTGAAGGAAGAGGAGTGTGGCACGCAAAGGCCGGGTTGGTAGATGTGGACACCGAAAAGGCGCAAGCCTTCAGCGGGCAGGAAAACCTGCCCGCTGAAGCGCTACCTTTGGATTTTACGAATCCAGCTCTTCTGAGGCGTCTTCCTGGGGAAGCGTTTCTGATGAATCTTGCTCTGATGAATCCTGCTCTTGTAGATCCTGCTCTGGTGAAGCAGCTTCAGGCGGATTCTCCAGCGCCACCCGCCACACCACATTGGTCAGGTCATCGGCCACGATAACGGCGCCGTCCGGGGCAACGGTGACACCGACCGGGCGGCCAAGGGCATTACCCTCTTCGGTGAGAAAACCGCTGACAAAGTCGATGGGGTCACCCACGGGGCTGCCATCTTCAAACCGGATAAACGCTACTTTATAGCCCACCGGATCGGCTCGATTCCAGCTGCCGTGCTCGCCCACAAAGACGCCGTCCGCATACTCCTCGCCCACCTCGGGAATGGAAAAGGCAATTCCTAGCGGGGCGACGTGAGAACTCAGGCTGTAGTCCGGCGCAAGAGCGGCTTCCACCTTTTCAGGGTTTCGCGGCTGTACGCGCGGGTCCACGTGCTGGCCCCAATAGCTATAGGGCCAGCCGTAAAAGCCGCCTTCCTGTACCGAGGTAAGATAATCCGGCACAAGGTCCGGGCCCAGCTCGTCGCGTTCGTTGACGACCGCCCAAAGCTGCTCGGTATCCGGATGGATGGTGAGGGCGGTGGGGTTACGAAGCCCGGTGGCGTATGGGCGGTGCGCGCCGGTTTCCGCGTTGATTTCCCACACCTCGGCACGGTTCACCTCGGCGTCCATGCCGCGTTCGGTGATGTTGCTGTTCGAGCCAATGCCCACGTAGAGATACTCGCCATCGGCGCTGGCGGTCATTGCCTTGGTCCAGTGGTGATTGATCTCCGAGGGTAGTTCGGTAATCACCTCGGGAGCGCCGTTGGCCTGCGTCTGGCCTTCTTCGTAGTCAAAGCGCACCAGCGCGTCCTGGTTGGCCACGAACAGGTTGTTATCAACCAGGGCAAGCCCGTAGGGGGCGTTGAGATTCTCGGCAAAGATGGACTGCTCGTAAGTGCCGTCGCCGTTGGGGCGCAACAGCGTAAGCCTGTCGCCACTTTCCACCGAGGTATTGCCCTGATCCTTGATGTAGCCGGCAATCACGTCCTTGGGTTTCAACGCTGGCGCGTTACCGCCGCTGCCTTCGGCTACCAGGATATCGCCGCCCGGCAGCACGATGGTCTGGCGCGGTACCATCAGGTCGGTGCCGATGGCGGAGATGGTATAGCCCTCGGGCACGGTAGGCAGCTTGTCACCCCATTCGGCGGGCTCGGGCACGGTCATGTCCGGCAGCAGACCGCGCTGGGGTTCGGGCAGCGTCGGGTTAGGCCCATAGGGCTGTTCGACCCCGGCGGCATTGACGCCGGTGGCCACCAGAAGCGCGGAGAGGGGGGTTAAATACTTGAGACGAAAGCCGTTCATTGTGAAGCTCCTGCAGCGCGCACGCGGGCAAACCCTAGAAAGATCGCTGCCAGGGTGAGCACGGTTACAACAATCGATAAAATCAGGCCGGTCGGCATCATCGCCCAGGCATCGCGGGCGTGTACCAGGGCGTTGATGAACCCAAGCGCCCAGATCACTACCAGCAGGACCAGATAGACAAACGACAGTGCCGGGCGGTGGTCGGCGCGAACAAGGCCGATGACCGCCGCCAGAATCGCGAAGCCGTTGAAGATCAAGGCGCCGGCGATCAGCCAGGAAGCAAAGGTACTCCATTGAATATGGTAGCTTGTCGAGTAGGCGTAATCGCTCAGTGTCGCGCCTAGAAAAAGCGGCAGCATACCTGCCAGCAGTACAGCGTGAAGCGGATGAATTCCGCTTCGATACGTCGGGGGTGCAGACGCCAGCATGATGCGTTCCTCCTTGATGAGTGACCCAATGAATTCATAGTTTGGGCAAACCCGCGCTCTATGCGGGTTAGTACGGTGGCGCGTTGATTAGTTGCCAAAGGCAGTATAGGTCACGTTGGGCCAGATCATGAACCCTTCATTCTTGAACGTTCCTGTCGGCGGCGGCTCATCATGGCCATGGCCAGACATCCTGTGAGGCGTTTTCGTTACTTGACAGTCTCGATAGGGGATTCAGGCCCGTAATTGACGATTTATCCTGCATGCAAGAGCGCTTAAACTAATGTCTATAATCGTGAAGATCTCCTTGAAATCAATCGGGTAAGCGCTCGATCGGCGGATGTGGGGTTTTTTGTATTGTTTTTTTCGATACCGACGATAGGATGCCCAGAATGAAATCGCTATTTTCGAAAAGGAAAATACAGCGACACTAGAGCAACGTGCCGGATCGTGGGGCGCGTGAATCCATGACGCTCGTTTACTGTCTGCTCGTTTACTGTTTACTTGCTGGCGACCTGCTTGTTTAATTTTTGCTATTTAACGCCCACGCTTGAGAGACCATTCATGAGTCAAAAAAAATACGTTCTCGCTATCGATCAAGGGACCACCAGCTCGCGGGCAATGCTTTTTGATCATGAAGGCCGGGTTGTCAGCATGGCGCAGCATGAATTCGAGCAGATCTTTACCCGTCCAGGCTGGGTCGAGCACTGCCCGCGCGAGATCATGACCAGTGTGTTGACCACGCTGACCGAGGTGATCAATCAAAGCGGCGTCGATGTGGCCCAGATCGCTTCCATCGGCATCACCAACCAGCGTGAAACCACCGTGGTCTGGGACAAGAACACCGGCCAGCCCGTGCATAACGCCATCGTCTGGCAGTCGCGCCATTCCGCCGAGATCTGCGACGAGCTGCGCGAGGCCGGTCACGCCGACATGATTCGCGATAAGACCGGCCTGGTGATCGACGCCTACTTCTCCGCCACCAAGCTCAAGTGGATCTTCGAAAACGTTTCCGGGGTCAAGGAGAAGGCGGAAAAGGGCGATCTGCTCTTTGGCACCATCGACTCCTGGCTCGTCTGGAATCTGACCGGCGGCGCGGTGCACGCCACCGACGTCAGCAACGCCTCGCGTACCATGCTCTTCAATATTCGCGACCGAAAGTGGGACCCGGAGCTTCTCGAGCTTTTCGGCGTGCCCGAAACGATGCTGCCCGAGGTGAAATCCTCCAGCGAAGTGTACGGGCAGATTCTGCCGAAATACCTCATGGGCCAGGAAGTATCGATTGCGGGGATCGCCGGCGACCAGAACGCCGCGCTGTTCGGCCAGGCCTGCTTTACGCCGGGCATGGCGAAAAACACCTACGGCACCGGCTGTTTTACCCTGATGAATACCGGCACCACCGCCACCCCCTCGAAAAACGGTCTGTTGACCACCGTGGCCTGGGAAGTGGATGGCACGCTGGAGTACGCCCTGGAAGGCAGCGTGTTCGTGGCGGGCTCGGTCATCCAGTGGCTGCGCGATGGGATGCGGATGCTTGGCAAGGCGTCCGACTCCGAAGCCTACGCCACCCGCGCCAAGGATAACGACGGCGTGTATATGGTGCCTGCCTTTACCGGCCTGGGCGCGCCGTACTGGAACTCCAACGTGCGCGGTGCCATGTTCGGGCTCTCCCGTGGTACGCAAAAGGAGCATTTCATACGGGCTGCGGTGGAGTCGCTGGCCTATCAGAGCACCGACGTGCTCAAGGCCATGCAGGCCGACGCCAATATCGCGCTGACAGAACTGCGTGCCGATGGCGGGGCGATTGCCAACGACTTTCTCGCCCAGTTCCAGGCGGATATTCTCGGCGTCGACGTGCTGCGCTGCGAGGTGAACGAAACCACCGCGCTGGGGGCGGCCTACCTGGCGGGCCTGGCGGTCGGGTTCTGGGAGTCTCGCGAGGAAATTGCCCGGCAGTGGGCGATCGAGCGTCGTTTCACCCCGCAAATGAAGGAGCAAAAGCGCGACGAGCTCTACGCCGGCTGGAAACAGGCGGTAAACGCTACCATGGCGTTTCAGGTGGAGTCGTAAGCGCAAGCGCTGGCATCACGCATGCAGGACGTTAAAAAGACCTTATGGCGAGCGGGGCCTGGCGAGGCGTTGACGCGCTCTGGGCAGGGCACGTGCCACCGGCGGCAGGCGGGTAGCGAGCAGTAAAGTGCCGAGGGCGGCGTAAACCGCCCACTCCTGCATATCCGCCCGCACTACCCAGAAAAAGTGCAGAAGAATGAGACCCAGAATGGGATAGGCGAGCTTGTGCAGGGCCTTCCAGCGCTTGCCCAGCCGGCGCATGGATGCGCGATTGGAGGTGGCCCCTAGAACGGCCAGGCCGATCAGTGCGAGCATGCCGACGATGATATAGGGACGCTTGACGATCTCGGCCCCCAGCAGCGCCCAGTTCAGCCCGAGAATAAACAGCGCATAGCAAAGCAGATGAAGCGTGGCGTAGGCCAGTGTCCAAAGCCCCAACTGGCGGCGGATCAGTGCAAATCCTTTCCAGCGGGTGAGCTTGGTCAAGGGGGTCAGGGCCAGCGTCAAGAGCATCAGCCAGAGCCCGCCGATACCAATGTTGAGCAGCAGATAGCGCCCGGGCTCCGGCCCCGCCGCCCCCTGATAGACTTGCCATCCCCAATAAAGAAGTGGCGCGAGTGCCGCCAGAAATACCGCCCCGCGCCAGAGCCGCCACTTGCCTTGTCGTGCCATCAATACTGCTCCGCCATCAATAGTGGGTGCTTAAATCCATACCGGCGTACAGCTCGGCGACTTCCTCGGCGTAGCCGTTGAACATGCGGGTATCGATGTTGTTGGGACTGAAAAGACTGTTGGGCAGGCGCCGCTCCGTGGCCTGGCTCCAGCGGGGGTGATCGACCTCCGGATTCACGTTGGCGTAGAACCCGTACTCGTTGGGGGCGAGCAGTTGCCAGGAATTGACCGGCTGCTCTTCGACCAGCGAGATACGCACAATGGACTTGATGCTCTTGAAGCCGTACTTCCAGGGCACGACCAATCTGAGCGGCGCGCCATTCTGGTTGGGCAGCTCGCGCCCGTACATGCCCAGCGCCAGGATCGACAGAGGATGCATGGCTTCATCGAGACGAAGCCCTTCCACGTAGGGCCAGTCGATCAGCGCAAACGACGAGCGCTGCCCGGGCATCTGTTCCGGGTCGACCAGCGTCTCGAAACGCACGTATTTGGCCTTGCTGGTGGGGTCGGCCCGGCGGATCACCTCCGCCAGCGGGATGCCCAGCCAGGGAATGACCATCGACCACGCCTCCACGCAGCGTAACCGGTAGATGCGCTCTTCGAACTGTGAGGGCCGGGCGAAGTCCTCCAGCGTGAAGCGCCCGCCGTTGTTCACCTCGCCATCCACCACCACGCTCCAGGGTTCGGTCTGCAGGCTGCTCGCGCGCCTGGCCGGGTCGCTCTTGCCGGTGCCGAATTCGTAGAAGTTGTTGTAGCCGCTGGCATCCTCGAACGGGGCCAGGGTGTCCTTGTCGGGATCACGAGGGGTCACGGCGCGCCACTGAGTCTGGCTGATTTTCTGATCAAGCCAGGCCGGCGCCTCGCCGGGGGGCACATCCGTGTAATCTTCGCTGGCCTTGACCTTGCCCGAAAGTGCAAGCCCTGCGCCGAGCCCTGCCACGCCGCCTAGAAAGCGCCGCCGGCTGAGATAGACAGACTCTGGCGTCACGTCGGATTCGTGCAGGTCGCTGGGTCTGGCGATTTTGATAAGCATGTTTATCTCCCTGGCATCGGCCCTGGGGTGCGGTGGCGAAGGGCGCTTTCTTTGATGTTTTAGTTTTACGCAAGGCTGTCTCGGCTTTTCTAGCCATACGTGTGATTCGATGGATGGCTGATCGAAAAGTTCGTCCCGCCAACGTGTAGACCACCGGGTTTAACGGTCAGGGGTAGCGATGGCCGCCGGTGTGTTTTCGTTCACGCGGATATGACCGGGCTGGTGGGCCAGGGTATCCGCCAGGCGGTCAAGCGACAGGGCAAGCCGCTCGACAAGGCCAATGAGCAGTTCCCGGCGCTTTTCGGGCTCATGAGCGTGGTTTTTCAAGGCATCATCGAGGTGATCACCCGCCTCGATGATGCCTTGCGGCGCATGGCCCCGGGCGCTCTGTTCGAACCCTTGGGCAAGGGTGCGTAACAGCTGGCGATGGGCCCTTTGAATCGCCGGGTGGGGGGTGTTATCCAGCTGGTGGCGCAGGCGCAAAATGGCCGTGCCGATATCCAGCCCCGTCAGCCCCAGGGTAAAGAGATGGCGCTGGTCCCGGGCCAGCATGTCGTCGTGCTGGGCGAGTTGCAGGAGCCTGTCGGCCATGTGGCCCCCAAAGCGGGTTTCGCTTTGCGCGATGGTGTGCCGGCGCAGCCTGTGTATGTCCCGGGAAATGGCGTGGATCAGACGCCGCCTGCGAAGCTTCGTGCCCAGCCCCGGCAGCAGGCGAAACGCCGTGACTACCGTGGTGAGCCCGATGATGGCGGCCACTACCCGGTTGGCGAAGCCGTCAAAGGAGAAGTCCATGTCGTTGCCTGGCATGGTCAGCAAAATATTGAAAATGGTAAATGCCAGGCAGTACCCCATGGTCGCCGGGTTGGCGGCGCCCAGAAGCCCCAGAAACAGCGGCGTGCCGAATACCACGGCCATCAACGGGAAGTCATGCACCTGGGCAAGCAGCACATGGCCGAAAAGAAACGCGCTGGGGATCGCTGCGAGCATGCCTTTATAGAACATCAACGTGACGGTGACCGGGTTATCCCGGCTGGCAAAGAACGCCGAGAAGAGCGTACCCAGCATCATCGCCACCATGGCGCTGTTCCAGGCGGTCACGATCCAGAAGGTGGCAAGCGCCGCGAACACCAGCCCCGAACGCAGCGCGTTGATACTGGCGCTCAAGCGGTCCCGGTGCCAGGCAAGAGGCCCTGCCTTGAGCTGATAGGTGCCGGGGGTGGCGATGGCCTCCCGAGCGTCCAGCATGATCATCGCATGGCCCAGGGTCTCGCGAAGCCCGAGACGCAGACGGCGATCCAGAGGGGCCAGATGGTGATCGGTCGCTTCGTCGCTATCGTGAAGCTGCGAGCGCAGCGCTTGAAGATGGCCGCGCGCCTCACCGACGCCCTTGACGTTCTCGGCGTCGCGAAAGCCCTGGGCCAGTTCTCGGGCGATGGCCAGGCTGCGCGGGTCAAGGCGCTCGGCGTGATCGAAAAGCAGTTGGTGAAGTGCATGCAGGCTGGCCAGAAAGCGCAGCGAGCGCCGAGTGAGCACGTGCGAGGCGCGAATGCGCCCAGGCCCTTCCGGGCCTTCAAAACGCGCCGCCTGGCTGTCGGTTTCAAGTTGGGTCAGCGCGCCAAGGCTTTCCCGCAGCGCCTGGAACATGACGTCACGTTCGTCGCTGGCCTCGAGGCGAAGGGCGGCGTGGGTAAAGGCGCGGTTGATCACCGTATCCGCCTGCTGGGCCAGATGGCTTCCCACTCGGGTGGGCCACAAGAGGGAACTGACCAGCGTCGCGCAAATTGCCCCCAGGCCAAGCTCGGTGAGTCTGGCCATGGCGATGGTGAAAATTCCGGCGGGGGTGCTGTTACTGGCTATCACCACGATCAGCATGGCGGTGACGGCGGCCATCAGGCAGCCGTAGGTATAGTTGTTGCGCCAGAGCGAGCCCACGTAGGTGCATAGCATGATCCAGAGCGTCAGCGTGACAAGCGCGGGTACCCGTGCCTGGGCGAAAAACGCCATGATCACGATGCCGGCCAAGGCGCCGATGAACGTGCCGAGCAGCTGGCAGATGCCTTTTTCGATCACCATGCCGCTCATGGGCCGCACCTGTAGAAACGCGGCGGAAATCAGCGCCCAGTAGGGGCGCTCAAGGTCGAAGAAGAATGCGACATAAAGCGCCAGCATCATCGCAAGCGTGGTCTTGATGGCAAACTTGACCGCCGTGACCTCAGGCATCAGATACGTTCTGACAAGCGGCGACATGAGGTTATCCGTCGTCGTCTGGACGAATGCGAACGGTGGCGGTCATGCCCACGCTCAACAGCATCTGCTCAGGAACCTCCTCAAGCGCGATGCGTACCGGAATGCGCTGAGCCAGGCGTACCCAGTTGAACGTGGGAGCCACCTGAGGCAGAAGCTGGGCGTTGAGAGCAGTGTTGGTATCGGCAATGCCACGGCCGATACCCGCCACCCGGCCCCTTAGCTGGGTGTCGCCTTGCATCAAGGTCACCACGGCGGGGTCGCCCACGCGAAGAGAGGTCATCTTCGTCTCTTCGAAGTAACCCACCACGTAATAGGAGTTCTCGCGAATCAGGGCCATGACCGGGGTGCCCCGGTTGACGAAATTACCCGCACTGAACTGAACGTTAAGAATATGGCCGCTGGCCGGGGCGGTGGCGTTGGCTCGTTCAAGATCCAGCTGGGCACTGGCCAGGGCCGCCTGGGCCTGTTCCAGGTCTGCTGCGGCCACCTGGGAGTTGATCTGTGCGATCTGCTGGTTCTCTTCGCTGATCGCCCGGCTGTTGCCCAACTGGTTACGCCGGTTGGCTTCGGCGCGGTGCAGCTCAAGGGTGGCCTGGCGGTGAGCGACTTCGGCCTCGGCCTGGTCCACCGCGGCCTGGTAGCGGGCTTGATCGATTTGAAAGAGCGTATCGCCCTGGGTGACATGATCGGCATCGCTGACATCGAGCGAGCGTACCCAGCCGGAAACGTCGGGGGCGATGGTGATGACATCGGCGTGCACCCGACCATCGCGTGTCCAGGGGGTATAAAGATAGTAGCGCCAAAGCCAGGTGCCGGCGGCAATGGCCAGGGCGACCATCACCAGGGTCAACAGGATACGAAGCGATGGGCGCATCAGGGATTCTCGAGCAAGACAGTGAATATGAAGGTGATCAGCGCGGTGAGAATCACAAACAGCGATACATCGAACCACGCCTCAAACCACAGCGTGCGCGGGCCTGCAATGACATGCAAAAGGGTACGAAACATGAGCGTCGAGAGAAAACCCAGCAGCGCATAGAGCAGCAGCGGACTAATATAAATACCGCCAATGGCGATTTCCTGAAGACCCATAACGTCATCGATTCCTTGGGTGCTCGCGTAAAGAGGGCGTTGCTGGGCCGTTTAGTGCCTGGCACCGGGCGGTGTTCGCCTCGCCAGTATAGTCATTTACGCAGGTTGTTGCGCGAACGGCCGCCAGGTGCGCTAAGCTTGGCGCTTGACAGGTGGCTGACAGGGAAATGACCTTGCGTTATCCGGCGAAAAGCCAGCAATGGGCAAGCGTCAGCGTTCGAGATGGCTCGCCAAGCCGACACCATTAATGGATGAATGTATGAAACGAATGGCTGCATGGCCCGTATGGATAATGGGGCTTGCGATGGTGCTGTTGACCAGCGCAAGCTTCGCCCAAAGCGACGAAGACGAGAGCGGCAACAACACGCTTTGGTTTGTTCAGGAGGAAATCAATGCCGGGTTGGGCGAGACCCCCGAAGATCTGATTCGCGTCACGCCGCGCGAGGCGATCAGAAACTTTCTGTCGCTGACCGATGAGGGTAACTACCAGGACGCGGCCCACCTTCTCAACCTCTCCAACTTTGACACCGATGAACAGCGCGAGCGCGGGGAAGAACTCGCCATGCAGCTCTCCGAGGTGTTGAAGCGCGGCGACTGGCTGACGGCCTCCAACCTGCCCGCCCGCCAGGATGCCGTGATTGAAAGCACCACCGGCGAGAATCCGCTGGCCGGCAAACCGCGCCGGGATATCGAACTGACCACGCTGGATTCCGGGGGGGAAACCTATGATATTCGCCTGGGACGCTACCGCGTCGAGGGGGAGGAGCCCGTGTGGCTGGTCATGCCCGAGAGCGTAGCCTCCATTCCGGTGCTTTATGAAGAGTACGGCCCGTCCTGGGTCGAAGATCAGCTTCCCCAGCGTTTCAAGACCTCGCTTGGCCCGCTGATGATCTGGGAGTGGATCGCCGTCCCCCTGTTTTTCCTGATGATCATCGCGTTGGGTTGGGGCGTTAACAAGTTGGTGGAGTTAACGGCGCGAGTACTCCCTTCAGGCAGTATCTCCATTTTCGTCACGCGTATCAAAACGCCCGCATCGCTTCTGGTAATCGCCTTCATCACCCAGACGCTGCTGGATTACGTGGTCTCGTTTTCGGCCATGGCGACGACGACGTTTCGGGTGCTTCTGGTCATGGTGATCGCCTGGGGGCTTGGCTCCATTGCCCTACGCTTGATAGATACCATCCTGTTGAACATGGCCAGAAAGCTGGTAGGGGAAATAGACGACACCAAGACCCGCGACGAACGCCGCTTTCTCACGTCGCTTTACGCCGTGCGCCGGGCGATCATCCTGCTGACCGTTACCGGCGCATCGGTCTACGTGCTCAGCCAGATCCAGCTTTTTGAAACCCTGGGCCTGTCCATTCTGGCCTCGGCCAGTGTGCTCGCGGTGCTGGTGGGTATCGCCGGTCAGGCGGTACTGGGCAACATTCTTTCCTCGTTCCAGCTGTCGCTTGCCAAGCCGATTCGGATCGGCGACTTGATCATGTTCGAAGGCCAATGGAGCTACGTCGAAGGCATTTTCTATACCCATATCCGACTGAGAGTGTGGGATGAGCGGCGCCTGATCGTACCGGTCACCTACTTTGTCTCCAAGCCCTTCGAGAACCTGTCGGTCAAAAGCTCCAAGCTTTACCGCTCCCTGGAGATGACGCTTCATATCAGCGCCAATATCGAGACCCTGCGCAAGAAATTCATGGAGTACGCGCAACTCGAGGAGAACGTCATCGAACATCACCGTCTTCTCTGCGCAGTGACGGCGCAAAACGGCTCGCAGCAGACGCTGACCTGCTATTTCGTCACCTCCGAACCGTTGGTCGGCTGGTATGCAGAGGTAAACCTTCGTGAAAAGATGCTGACCTTCGTGAGGGACCGGCATCCCGAGTGGTGGCCGCGGGATATCATGGTGATCAGCCACGAAGATATCGCCAAGGGCGAAGGCGCCAAGATACAGAAAACCATCATGGCCACTTCCAGCCCCAAGGAGGAAGGCAACGATTGAAGCCGGCCTGTACTCAAAAGCCCCGAAAGCAAGGCTTTCGGGGCTTTTCTGATGCCTGGGCTAACGCACAGGCGCAAGATGTCCTGGACGGAAAGCGTCCTAGGAGAAGACGCGGAAACGTTCGCTGTCGTCCATGAACGTCTTCTCGCTAAACGGCGCCTCATGAGAGCCAAACGGCATCTGCGCGCGCAGCGTCCAGGTGGCGGGTAGATCCCACTCCTTGGCGACGGCCTCGTCGATGATGGGGTTGTAGTGCTGGAGGCTGGCGCCGATGTTGGCCTCGGCCAGCGCCGTCCATACCGCGAACTGGGCAATGCCGGTGGAGTGCTCCGACCAGACCGGGAAATTGTCGGCGTAAAGCGGAAACTGCTCCTGCAGGCCCTTGATCACGCTCTGCTCTTCAAAAAAGAGCACCGTGCCGGCGCCGGCGGCAAAGCGGTTCACCTTCTCTTCGGTCGGCGCAAAGGACTCCGCCGGTACCATTTCACGCAGGGTGTCCATCACGATCTGCCAGAACCGGTCGTGCTGGTCATTGAACAGAATCACTGCCCGCGAGCTTTGCGAGTTGAACGATGAGGGCGCCAGTTTCACCGCTTGCTGGATCAGCTCGGTGGTCTCGTCCTGGCTTAACGAGATGTCCTTGCCAATAACGTACTGGCTGCGACGGTTTTCAAACACGCTAATTGCTGAGTTGGCCATTCAACCTCTCCTTGTATCGTGTGAGTCATGGGCGGTGCCCGAATCGATGATGCTAAATTTAATACAGCGAACCTGTCGAATCCATGGATAAAAGTCCGCTACTAACGTGAAGAAAATTCTTTTATCGCTTCGTTGCTTACTCGGATATCAGCCCGGTCGCCTGCTCCATCAGCGTCAGGAAACCGTCCTCATCCAAATAACCGCTATCCTGGGTGACCAGCCAGGTCTGACCGTCAATCGCTTGAAGGGTCTGGGCAGTGCGGGCGTCGTCACCCAGATAACCCTGCATTACTTGCGGGCCGCTGATGAGAATGGTGCCGATCTCGCCGGTGGGCTTTTCTGTCAGATCTTTCGGGTCGACGATCTTGATGCTGGTACCCGGCAACGGCATGCCGACGCTGCCCGCCTTGGCTCCGCGCTGTACTTGAAGGTAATTGATATCCAGCGCATCGGGCAGGTTCACCGTTGCTACCGGAGCACTTTCGGTCACGCCGTAGCCTTCGAAAATCAGCTTGCGGAACTTGCGCTCGAAGGCGTTGCGCAACTCGCAGCCAACGGCTTCTCCGCCGGCCACCACTACGCGCAGGCTGTCCAGCATGAGTGGGTGCACTTGCTCGCTTTGTGAAAGCTGACGTAAAAACGCCGCGTTGGTGCAAAGAATCGTCGCCTGGTGTCGGGCTACGGCCTTGGCAATGCCGGCGGGATCCAGCGGGTCTGAGGGGCACACCAGTGGCAGCCCCTCGATCAACGGAAGGAGCTGGGTAGCGGTCAGGCCATAGGCATCAAAAGGGGCGAGCGTGGTCACCATGGCATCATTGTGCTCGGTGTTGAGCGCATCGGAGATCTGCTTGAGATTGGCCATGAGGTTACGATGACTCAGCTTCACGCCTTTCAAGGCACCGGCGCCATCGCCGGTAACGACGATCACCGCCGTGGCCTCTGTTTGGTGCGAACGGCTCAGTAAGTGGCGAAGTACCGGAGTCGGCAGCAGGCGCACGCTCAGCCAGGTAATGAAACGCTCCCCCTGGCCTGCGTTGATATCTTCCAGATAGAGGACCCGGCGATCGGCCAACAGCGCCGCCACCTCTAGCCCTCGCTGCTCAAGGCGCGCGACGAACGCTTTGGAGGTTACCACCGTAGTGATGCCGGCGAGGGCGAGGGTGTGCTCGAGCGTCTTCTGGGTCGCCGTGTAGTCCAGGTGAACCGGTGTCTTGTTCGCCATCAGCGTAGCCATCGTGGTGAGTACGCCTTCGTTACTGCTGGGCAGCAAAAGCCCGATGGGTGCTTTCTGGCCAAGGGAGGTCAGTCGCCTGGCGATGATGGCGCTTTCGCTCAGCGCCTGGGCGGCGCTGAGCATACGGCGTGAAGCGTCCGTCAGTGCAAGCTCTTTAGGTTGGCGCTTGACGCTCTTGATCCAGGCGTCGGGCAGGGTATCCAGCTCTTCCATGGCGTGCTGCCAGGAGCGCGTGGCCTGCTCGAAAATACGCCGCTTGAGCACATCCGCCGGGGTGTTCTTGGGAAGCGGTGCGCCGAAGGCCACGATCACCGAGCGGTGCAACGGGGCGTTGCGCAGCGCTTTCAGCTTGCTGGAAGAGCGCGAGAACTGGCTGCCCCACAGCCCGCGCAGGTAAAACGGGACGATTCTGACGTCCGGGTTGGCCATTTCGCAGGCGCGCTGATAGCCGCGGCGAAACTCGCCCAGTTGGCCGGTGCGGCTGATGGCGCCTTCCGGGAACAGGCACACGACCTCGCCGGCGTTGAGCTTGTCGGCCACGATCTCCAGTGACTTGTTGGCGTTTTCACCCCGCTCGATGGGAATGCAGCCCAGCGCTTTCAAGAAGCCGCGCAGATACCAGCGCTCATACACGCTTTTCAGCATGACAAAGCGTACCGGGCGCGGGCAGGCAATCTGCACCATGGCCCAGTCCACCCAGCTGATATGATTGCCCAGCAACAGCACGCCCCCCTGGGAGGGCATGTTCTCCAGCCCCTGGACCGCCACCCGGTAGTGGCGAGTGAGCAGAAAGCTCAGCACGAAGCGTACCAGGCTCTGAGGCAGCTTCACCACGGTGTAAGCGCCGCCGGTTAGCGCCAGGGCCGCAATCAACAGCAGTAGATAGCGGCTGTCGAACCCGGCCAGCGCTATCAGCGCGGTGATGATCAAAAAGCCCAGCATGGCCAGGTTCTGAACCCAGTTATTGGCGGCCAGCACGGTGCCAAGCTCCCGCTCGTCGGCGTGAAATTGAATCAGCGCGTTCAGCGGCACAATAAAAAGCCCTCCCATGGTGCCGATGAAGACGAAGTTCAGCGCCTGGGCCCCCGGGGTGGAGAGAAGCGGCAGACAGCCAAGCCCCAGCGCCACGCCCAGCGCCCCCACCGGGATCAGCCCGGTTTCGATCCGATTACGCGAGAAACGGCTGGCCAGCACCGAGCCCAGCGCGATCCCCACGCCGCTGGCGGCCAGAATGCCCTGCAGTACCAGCGTATTGTCGATACCCAGCGCGCCCTTGGCGTAGGCGGGAAACGCAGCGAGCAGTACCTGGCCTACCGACCAGAACGTGGCAAGACCAATGATCGAGAGCCTGAGCACCGGCTGGCGGGCTATCACGCTGAGGTTTTTCCAGGTAGCCCCTCCGCTCAAGGTACGTTTCCAGTCAAGCCGGCTGGCCGGGTTGGCCGGGTGGTCCAACGGTAAACGGTAGAGCGTGAGCGCCTGTACCACGCTGTTGGCGACCAGCAGCCAGCCAAGCGGGGCGATAGTGGCGAGCATTTCCCCGGCAGAGGCCGCGCGGGCGTCGACCCAGGTCTCGAAAAGCGCGGTAAAGATCAGAGTGCCGGCCAGAATCGCAGCAATGGTAATAGCTTGTATCAGCCCGTTGGCCTCGGCCAGGCGCTGCTTGCCGAAGAGCCCTTTGATCAGTCCGTACTTGGCGGGAGAGTAGAACGCCGACTGAATGGCCAGCAAGAGCGTCATGGCAAACGCCAGCCAGAAGTGACCAGAATAGTAGGCCGCGGTAATCCCCAGCGATACCGCCACTGCCACCCAGGCGGAAAAGCGTAGTACCCGCACCTTGGGAAAGGCGTTTGCCGCAAAGCCGGCGGGGGTGAACAACACAATGAACGGCAAAAGAATCAAACCGTTGACCAGCGCGGTCAGCGCAATTTGCGTGGGGCCTTCAAAACTCTTGAACAGGGTATTCTGAATGATGACCTTATGGCCAAGATCCATGACGGCGTTCAGGAAAATCGCGATAAGGTAGGGCCAGATGCCTTTCGTCTGCAGCAGGCTTTGCATGATCGTGTAACCTTGTCCTCAGGCATTGAAGCCAGCTTTCACGGGGGAAGGGCGAATCGATTCAGAACTGTTTTCAGAACGATCATTAAAACGATCTGCAGCAGTATATTGTTAAAGTGTACTGGTGCCAGAGCGCCATCTGCCCGCATGAAACCCGAAAGATGCTCACCCCGGCGTGGCTATCCAGCTCACGGCAAGCAGCCAAAGCTGCAAGAATGAAGGGGCACGCTGATCGAAAGCTCGAAAGCATCAACTTACGCGTCGCAGTGGGAGATTCTCGCTGTGGACACCGCTTTTTGGCCAGCTTTTTGGTACGCTAACTGCTGACTTATCCTTCGCTGAAAACTCATTTTATGTCATCGACCACGTTCAACGCCCTGGCCTGCCCGCTCGACGGCGACCCGCTCACCCATGTTGTAGGCGCCTGGCGCTGTGCGGCGGGGCACAGTTTCGATATTGCCAGACAGGGTTATGTGAACCTGCTGCCGGTTCAACGCAAGCGTTCAAACGACCCGGGCGACAGTAAAGCCATGGTGGCTGCTCGGCAGCGTTTTCTGAATGCCGGGCATTACCAGCCCATTGCGGAGGCTATCAATCGCGCTGCCCTGCTCGGTGTGCCGGAACACATGCCGCTTAGCTGCCTGGATGCGGGCTGTGGCGAAGGCTATTATCTGCGCCAGCTGGCCCAGGCGGTATCTGATGCGGCGTTGCTGGAACTTATCGGCTTGGATATTTCCAAATGGGCGGTCATGGCAGCGGCAAAGCAAGATCGTCAGAAAGGGCAAAGCCGCCCGCAAGCCACCTGGGTGGTAGGCAGTAACGCCAACTTGCCGGTGCAATGCGAAATGTTGGATAGGCTGTTATGCATGTTCGGATTTCCCGTGATGAGCGAGTTTGCCAGAGTGCTCAAGCCGGGAGGGGTGCTGTTGCAGGTGGAAGCAGGTTCAAGCCATTTACGCGAGCTGCGTGAGATCATTTACCCCACGCTCAAGCCTGAACGCAATGGTGAGCTGACGGTGCCGGAAGGGTTTACACTGCAAGCAACGGAGACGGTCAATTACCCGCTGACGCTTAATGGCAAAGAGGCCATTGCGGATCTGCTGGCCATGACGCCACACCTTTATCGGGCAAGCGCCGAGGGCCGCGCAAGGGCAGCAGCCCTTGAAACACTGACCGTGCGGGTGGATGTACGAGTAATCAGGTGGATCAAGAACGAATAGAACACGCGGGAGGGGGGGGCAAGCCATGATCAAAAGCTTGTCCAGCCTGACGCGATTATGTCAGACCCAAACGCAACAAGGCCCGCATGAGCGGGCCTTGCCAGTCAGACTTGAAGTCTGAACAAACGCTTAATAATGAGTATTAAGAAGTTTGCTTGATGTTTGACGCCTGAAGGCCTTTCTTGCCCTGGGTAACGTCGAAGGAGACGCTAGCGCCTTCCTGCAGGGTCTTGAAGCCGTCGGCTTGAATTTCGGAGAAGTGAGCAAACAGATCGTCGCTACCATCGGAAGGAGCAATGAAGCCGAAACCTTTGGTGTCGTTGAACCACTTAACTGTGCCAGTTGCCATGTTTAAATCCTTTCGCGCATATGCGCTGTAATAAAATTCCTGGTATTACCCAGAGGAAGTAGCGGGTGAAACAAGGAATACAATATCAGGCTGCCGAAAAGATCGTACGCTTCTGAAACCATGCTGCTTGCTAACCAACTGACGCCACAGTGTCATGATTGGCGCCGCGCGTCAAAGCCTTTTTGTATTTATTTACATGGGCGGCAGGCGTCAGGGGCCTCGTGATCCCTTGACCCCACGCCTTGATTAAACCGCATGAGCTGCACCAGCGCCCCCATGCCTGCTACCAGCGCCGCGCCGATGGCGAGCATCCAAAGGGGTAGCGCGCCGGCGACAATAAGCCCACCGACCGCCGCGCCGAGCGCGCTTCCCAGATAAAGCGCGGATTCGTTCAGCGCCACCGCCAGATTGGCATCGCCATGGGGCCCGCGCACCCGCATCAATTCGCTGTTTTGAGGCACCTGCAGTGCCCAGCCCGCCGCGCCCCAAAGCGCGATAGGCGCCAGTGCCAGCCAAGGGTGCAGTGAAACCGCCCAAGGCAGGCAGCCAAGCGATACCGCTAGAAGCCCCATGATGGCCAGCACCACACGGGGCGCTGAAAGTCTGTCCACCGCCGGGCCGACCAGGAAACTGCCCGCAATGCCGCCAAGCCCCCATACCCAAAGATAGAGCGCAATGGGGGGCACGCCTTCAAAGGCAAAGCTTGTCATGAAGGGCGCAATAAAGGTGTACATGCCCAGACTGGCGATGGCCCCCAGTAGCGAAACGCTCAGGATGGCGATAGTAGCGGGATGTTTCAGAATCAACGCCTTGCGCAGTAACGGTATGGGAGGCGCTGAGGGAAGGGGCGGTAGTTTGAGAGCCAGGCCGCCAAGCGCCACTGTACCCAGCAAGGCGATGAGCCAAAAAGCCGATGCCCAGCCTGTCTGCTCGGCCAGCAGCAGGCCAAGCGGTACGCCGAGTACGGTACCGCTGGCCATGCCGCCCATGAGAATGGCGATGGCCTTGCCATCTTGTCCGTCCGGTGCAAGCGCGGTGGCCGCCGCGATACCCAGCGCCAGATACACCCCGGCACCCACGCCGGCCACCGCCCGCCAGGCGGCCAGTGCCGCAAAGCTTTCAGCGGTGGCGCTCAACACGTTGGCGATGACGAACACGGCCAGCGCCGAAAGCAGCCCCGCCCGCTGGCGATGGCCGGGAAGCAGCGCCACCACGATCGGCGAACCCAAGGCGTAAGCCAGCGTAAAGGCTGTTACCAGCTGGGCCGTTACTGCCTCTGAGACCGAAAAGGCAGCGGTCACCAGTGGGATAAGGCCGGCGGTGACATAAGACGCCATTCCCAATGAAAAGGCGCCCAGGGCAACAAGATAAATCGATAGTCGAGACGAAAACGCCATCAGGCTCTCCAGTCAGGTTCTTTATTGGCTTGGCAGCGGTTGTTGCTGTCCGCTACCCAGTGGTGAAAGCGCTATTCTGGGCAGGCTTTAAAGGGGGTACAATTTAACCGTTTATACTATTACTGAAGGCAACAAGATGGCGGTAGCTCGTTCGTTGAATCGCACCCGTACGGCGCTTGGGGAATTCTTGCGCAGCCGACGCGAACAGGTAACCCCTGACGAGGTCGGCTTGCCAGCGGGTAAGCGGCGGCGCACGCCGGGGCTGCGGCGTGAGGAGGTGGCGGCACTCTCTGGGGTCGGGTTGACCTGGTATACGTGGTTGGAACAAGGGCGCGATATTCGCGCCTCTAGCGATTTTCTCGATCGTCTGGCGCGAACGCTGAAACTCGATGCTGCCGAGCGGCGCCATCTGTTTCTACTGGCGCACCAGCGCCTACCCGCCGAACCCGGCAAAACCTGGTGCATCGTGCCGCCTCTGGTGCATCGTTTGATGAACGATCTACCCACGCGGCCTGCGTACGTCTTGAACTTGCGCTGGGATGTGCTGGCCTGGAACCCCGCCGCTGATCGTCTGTTTGGCTTCTCCGAGCACCCACCCGAGCAGCGTAACCTGCTATGGCTGCTGTTTGCGGATACGGCTACGCGCGCGCTTTTCGACCCTTGGGAAGCGCAGGTACGGCAGATGCTTGCCAGTTTCAAGCGTGATGCCGCCCGTGCACCGGATGACCCGGACATCAATGAATTGATCAAGACGCTAGGGCAAGTCGATCGGGATTTCAAAACCTGGTGGGCCGGACAGGATATTCACGGGCCTTGCCAGGGCGTTCGCCATCTTAATCTGGCATCGTTAGGGCCGATCGAGTTTGAGCATACCTCGTTGATGGTCGATGAAGACCGCCACCTGCGGTTGGTCTATTACGCGGCGAGCAAGAAGAAAGAAACCGCCTTTGACCACTGGCTTCAGGCGTCCTGGGCACCTGTGTCATGACGCGCTGTTCACGGCTTTCTAAAGCCCACAGGCATCTGGCCTAGGAAGAATGCACGCCAGCTGTAAGCAGAGGGAAGGCTTTTTAGGCGGGCCAACCTATGTTGTATTTCCATGCCTTTTGCCGCGCTACCTCCAGGTAGTGTGCTTTTGAAGGCTTCAAAACACCATAAGCGTCATGTAATAAATAAATAAATAAATGATGCTTTTTATTGTTCAATTGAAGATTTTTATTGTAATAAATATGGGTTTCGACAGGGTCGTATTGTTATTGGAAGCATGGTGATCATGTATCCCATAAACGTTGATCATTATGCATCTTGATACCTAGCGACACCTCATGCTCGTATGTTCCGGGGCAATAAAAACCTTCTATGTACTCGACAGGAATTCCTTCCTCATCGAAAACAACTCGTCGGATACGCAATAAAGCCTCTCCCGGCTGTATTTTCAGAAGCTTAGCTTGATCTGGTGTTGCAAGCTTGGCCGTTATCGTTTGCCGTGCATGGGCCACCTTTACTTCGGCATTTGCCAGTAACAGCAGCAGGGGTTGAGTTGCCAAGTCTTCCTTTGAGTAAGTTCTACCGATCGACTCGGGAACATAGGTTGTTAAAAGTGAAAAAGGCACGCCAAGATGACTGCGTATTCGCACCGTTTTTTGTACCAGATTATCCTTGAGTAACTGCAAAGTATCGGCTATATCCTGATTCGCTTTCATGTAATCAAAATCTATAACTTCAACGTTGGTACTGAGGCCCATCGCGATCAAATTTTCGATGACACCTGAAATGCTTGCCTGAATGGGAGAGTCTTCTGTTGTCACGGGAAAAGTACCTTTACCCCTGAAGCGCTCCACTAAGCCTTCTCTGTTCAACCTCTCCATGGCTTTACGCACAGTGATGCGTGAAACCCCAAAATTTTGAGCCAATGCAATTTCATTGGGTAAGGACTGGTTGACCGGATACGCGCCATCCAGAATCTCTTGTCGAAGTACCAAGTAAACGCGGTGATGCTTGGGCCACGGGTTGTCGCTGTCTTCAACGGCTGGTGTCTGTGGGAGAACTCGCACAATGTCTCCTAGCATGAATGACGTGCAGATATTGTTATTTGTCCTATTGACATAACAAAAGTACCATGTATCAATGTTTGCTGTCAGGTAACCAATAACACTAATTACCGTCACATCTAAAATATAAAAACGATAACTGGAGAAACGCTAT
This sequence comes from Vreelandella xerophytica, assembly GCF_968048975.1. The sequence goes on from NZ_OZ309106.1 coordinate 778,229, forward strand.
GTTCGACTATCGAATGTCTTGGCTTGTCCATTCTACTACGCAGCGCCACACTAAAAAATTATGGACGATGTCATGTCTCGCCTTGGGTAGTCTCGTCTTCACTGCACACGCTCAAGCACAAGCGTCCTGGCCGGATAGTCCCTTGGAAATTATCGTCCCCTTTGACGCAGGTGGAAGCGCCGACAGATTGGCTCGCGGGCTAGCCGAACACCTCTCACCACGCCTTGGGGTCCCTGTAACGGTACTAAATCGCCCCGGTGGCGCGGGAGCATTAGGAGCTACTTATTTTCAGCAGCAAGAAGCCGATGGAGAGACCTTGCTCGTCATGCAGGCTACGCCATATCTTGCCAGCGCCATCGAAGTTGGCGGCGCTCCTGTAAAGTGGGAAGACTTCGCGATATTGAGCGCTCAGTGGAATGACTACGGCATCGTTGCCGTACATAACGATAGCCCTTATGAGGACCTTGAGCAGCTTGTCAACGCAATGCGTGAACCCGGTGAGGTTAGCTCGGGCATTATTGTAGGCAATGGTGGCCACATACAAACGCTGGTAATGATGGACGCGCTCGATATCGAGCACGATAACGTACGCTTTGTCACTTACAGTGGTGGTGCTCCTCTGCGTACGGCATTGGCGGGTAATCAAGTCGACTTTGAAATCCTCGCCGCAGAAGCTGCTTTAACCATCGAAGAAGAAATTAGAGCGTTGGCCGTGGTGCACGACCAGCCAAGCGAAAGCTGGGATGCCCCGCTTTTGAATGATGAGTTGGCTCAATTGAGTATCGACCCCTTACCCCTGATCGGCGGCAATATTTCCGGTTTGCTGGTACATGCCACTTTGCAAGAGGAATACCCCGAGCGTTACGAGCGGTTGCTGGAGGCTTACCGGGAAACTCTTGAAAGTGACGAGTTCCAGGCGTGGGCGGATTCCGCGGGAATAGGCGCAGATTGGGTGCCGCCGGAGCAAAGTCAAATGTTGATCGATACGAGCTATGAAGCGATCAAGCAATATGCCCCGATGATTCAGTAACCGAGCGGCACGTACCATTCCAACTCAAAAGGCAGGCTGGGATATGGCGTCTTCATCGTTAGTTCGGCCCTTCCCTTGGGGTAACGTTCTTTTCTCATTAGTACTGGCTGGCGCGTTTTACTATTACGCGCAGCTAGTGCATGCAAATTCACGCGGGGTCACTGATTGGATGCTGGTGATCCCCGCTAGCGGTATCGGTATCGCGGCTCTTTTGGTCGTTGCTGGCACTAAAATAATCGATTGGTATAAGCAAAAAGAGCCGGTGACCGATGCCCATCAAACCGTTACCTATGGCACGGTACTCTTTATAGGCTTGTTGGCACTCTATGTAGTTACGCTGCCCCTGGTTGGCTTCGACGTTGGTAGCTTGATATTCGTAGCGCTCACGCTTTATCTGCAGGGTGAAAAGCGTTGGTGGTTACTGGCTATAACGAGTGTGACCGTTTCCCTCATCGTGACGTTCGTGTTTGTCAGCCTGCTGAACGTACGGCTTCCCACCACGATTTTCTAGCCAAGGGCATAGCGTTTACATGATCAATATCGATGCCTTTCAAGCTGCTCTGGAACTTCTCGCGAGCACGCCCGCCGCCTGGCTGGTAGTGCCTCCAGGGTTACTTATCGGGCTTTTTTTTGGCTCCATCCCCGGTCTTTCGATATCCATTGCAATGGCAGTGTTTCTACCCGCCACGCTCTACATGGATTTTTTACCTGCCATCCTGTTCTTGACCGCAATCTTTACCGGGGGCGGCTTCGGTGGCGCCATTCCGGCCATCATGATGAATATTCCCGGAACCTCCTCTTCGGTTGCGACGGCGTTCGATGGCTATCCCATGGCGCGTAAGGGGCTTCATGCTCAGGCGCTTGGGATTGGTCTGATGGCCTCTGTACTGGGCACGCTGGTCGGGTACCTGCTGTTGTTATTGACGGTTCAATCTGTATCGCACTGGGTTTTGAAACTTGGCCCGACCGAAATGCTGGTGATTGCGCTTTGGGGAATCACTCTTATCGCCGTGCTCAATGATGCCAGTATTTCAAAAGGGCTGGCGGCCGGCGTACTCGGTATTTTGATAAGTACGGTGGGATATAGCGACGCCGGGCAGATGCGAGGCACCTTCGGTAGCATGTATTTACTAGATGGCATTCCGGCTATTCCTGCGCTGATCGGCTTCTTTGCCGCGTCGGAGCTGTTCAATCTGATTGGCAAGCACTATATCGTTGATGATCAGCAAAATCGTACCGTTCGTTTCAGCGATATCGTGGCTGGCATGGGCCAGGCTATCGGTAAGCCCTACCAGATGTTGCGTGGTGGGTGCATGGGGGCAGTCATCGGCGCCATACCCGGCGTGGGCGCAAGTATCGCCAACCTAGCCGCCTACGCGACAGCGAAACGGCAATCCTCTCATACCGAATCGTTTGGCAAGGGCAATCCCGAGGGGTTGATCGCCGCTGAATCAGCCAACAGTAGCTCTGAAGGCGGCTCGATGATTACGCTGTTGGCGCTGGGTCTTCCTGGAGGCGCCGGCACGGCAGTATTGCTCAGTGCCTTTGCGTTACACAATGTCACGGGCGGGCCTCGCTTCATCCGCGAGAACACCGATATTGTCTATGCCCTTATTCTGGGCAATATGGTGCAGGCCCTTCTGCTGTTGATCGTGGGGTTGGCTTTTATTTTTGTAGCTGGCTATATCGTCAAGGTATCGTTACGCCTCATGATTCCTATCGTGCTCGTTTTATCAGTGGTCGGGGCCTATACCATTACTGGAAATATGGTGGGGCCGATTACAGTCGTAGCCACCGGCATCGTGGGATGGTTGATGCGCCTCTACGGCTTCCCCGTTGCAGCCACTGTGGTAGGGCTGTTAGTCGGAGGCATGGCCGAAGGTGAGCTGGTGAGAAGCATGCAGATCAGTGGTGGTAATCTAGGGTTCGTGCTAGAGCGTCCCATTACCTTGTTTTTCCTGGCTCTACTATTGCTTTCGGTCTTGCCTCGTATTATCGGTGGCTTCTCCAGAAGTCGAAATCACTAGATGAGCAGGCGTCAATTTATCTGAAAGGCTTGTATCCTACCTTTTGTAGCGTGGCCATGATGGAGCCACGCCATCGCTCTGCGTGTATCCATTCCTCCGTCATTCTAGGATTGTCATCTTCCAGCGTACCGCCAGCAACTTTGCATGGTGTCTTGCTAAACGCATTCAACGCGGTCTCCCTGTACGCAGATCTTGTGTGATTCGATCGCATGGTGCGTTTTCAGCAAACGCTCGATTTTTCACTATGCTATGGGAGACGATTATGAGGTGGTGTATGAATGACGCTAATGCATGGAGCTTTCGCCAACAAGCTCGGGTGCAATGATTTTAAACCAGGGTAGGGGATATGAAGGCATTACTATACGGCTATATGCGCATTTCACTCATTCTACGGGTCAGTATTGCTCTAGCGTTGGGTGTTGTCGTCGGGCTGGTAGGTGGTGAAGGCGTTGTTACATGGCTTGGCCCGGTGGGCGATCTGCTGTTGCGCCTGTTGACGTTTCTGATCGTGCCTATCGTGCTGTTTACGCTCATGGTCGGGATCAACCAGTCGCGCGAGGGCAGCGTGGGGCGGGTCGGGGGCAAGGTGTTTGTCTACTATCTGGTTTCCACGTCGCTGGCGATTATCGTGGGGTTGAGCGTGGCTTCGCTGTTCAGTCCCGGTAGTGGCATGACGCTGGATGAAAGTGCCAGCTTCACGGCACCGGAGAACCCGGGCCTGGTCGATGTCGTTCTCAATATCGTGCCGAGCAATATCATTGGCGCCTTTGCCGAACAGAACCTGCTGGGCATCATCTTCACCGCGCTGGTGTTCGGGTTCGCGCTGCTGAAGCTTCGCCAGAGCGCCCAACCAGAAACCGCCGAGCGCTTGTATGAAGTGATCGAGGGGCTGAACAGCGTCACGCTCAAGGTCATGGCGGGGGTGCTGCATGTGGTGCCCATCGGCGTGTTCGCCATCGTGGCCGAGACCGTCAGTCAGCAGGGCCTGGATACATTGCTGTCGCTGGGCGATATGGTGATGGTGCTGTATATCGCGCTGGCCCTGCAACTGGTGATCTATTGCATCATCATGCGCTTGTTCGGGGTGAAACTACGCACGTTCTTTCGGGAAGCGCGCACGCCCATGGCGACCGCGTTTGCCACCCAGAGCAGCTCCGGCACGCTGCCGCTGACGATCGACGCAGCGCAACGCCTGGGGATTTCGCGCAGCGTGTACGGGTTCAGCCTGCCGCTGGGGGCCACGCTCAACATGGATGGCGCGGCGATTCGTATCGCGATCTCCGCCGTCTTTGCCGCCAACGTGATCGGGGCGCCGCTCGATCTTGTCAGCATGGTGCAGATCGTGCTGATCGGCACGCTGGTGTCGGTCGGCACTGCCGGCGTGCCGGGGGCGGGGATCATCATGATTGCCACGGTGTTTGCCCAGGTAGGGCTGCCCATCGAAACCGTGGTACTGCTGACCGCCATCGATGCTCTGGTGGGCATGGGGGCGACCGCGCTGAACGTGACCGGTGATCTGGTAGGCACCACGGTGATTGCCCGTAGCGAAGGCCAGAAACTTGAACACGAGCCAGAAAGTGAACCTGCCACCGCCGAGCACGTTTGAAACGAGTCCTTAGAACAGAACAGGGCGCCTTGAAGGCGCCCTGTTCTGTTTCGTTCAAGGAACGCTTAGTACTTAACTTAATACTTAACTTAATACTTCAGAATCACATAAAACGCGTGAATGATGCCGGGAATGAAGCCGAACAGGGTCAGCAGAATGTTGAGCCAGAAATGGCCTTTCAGGCCGACTTCAAGAAAGACGCCCAACGGGGGCAGCAAGATGGCGAAAATCATCTTGATCGGATCAGTGGCGGTTAATGCCATGGTGTAAGCCTCCTATGCTTGTCAAGAATAACTACTTGTTATCCAGTTGCCTGCAAGTGTAGTTACCGCGCGCGCCCTTCGCGAATACTTTGCGTTAATTTGTGTAGTGGTGTTTGTGTTCATTCTAGGCCATCGTTGCCCTTTGCATTAGGGTCTACCTTCTCTCGAGGCCTGTGCCTTCTTACCGCGACGACCAAAGATGAGATGCTATGGATAAGCTATTGTCCTCCACCGTACTGCTGTTAAGCGCTGCGACCGCAAGCCCGGCATTTGCCCAGGCCCCCGCCTCGCCGGCGTCCGTCACGCTTTCCACGCTTGAAGTCAGTGCTCCGCGGCTTTCCCGGGAGCTTTACGCCACTCCGGCGGCGGTTTCCACTCTGGAGGGGGATGAAATCAGCCAGGGCCAGCAGCGGGTGCGCCTTGATGAATCGCTGGTGCGCGTGCCGGGGGTGTTCCTGCAAAATCGCGATAACTTTGCCCAGGGCCAGCGAATAGCCATTCGGGGCTTTGGCGCGCGAGCCCCCTTTGGCGTACGCGGTATTACCGTTCGCGTGGACGGCATTCCCTACACGCTGCCCGACGGCCAGGCCCAGCTGGATGCCATCGACCTGGACAGCGCCGAGCGCATCGAGGTCATTCGCGGGCCGTCATCGGTGCTTTACGGCAATGCCGCTGGCGGCGTCATCGACATCACCACCGCTGATGGCCGCAGTGATCCGGGCTCGCGTGTGCGCGTAGAGGCGGGCAGTGACGGCTATCAAAAGCTGGCGCTGCAAAACGGCGGCCAGAACGGCGACTGGTCACACCATGTCAGCCTGACCGGTTTGAACGTTGACGGCTACCGGGAGCAAAGCTCGACTGAAAAGTACCTGCTCAACGCCAAGCTGCGCCGTGAACTGGGCAGCGAGCGGGCGCTGACTGCCATCGTGAACTTGCTTGAAAACCCGCGCTCGGAAGATCCGGGGGCGCTGAACGCCCGGGAAGTGGCCCGGGGGCGCGATCAGGCTGCACCCAATTCGCTGGCCCTGGACGCCGGACAAAACGTCGACCAGCAGTTGGTCGGGCTTCAGTACGAGGATTTGAGTGCGGGTGCTGGCGAACTTTATCTAAGCGGCTTTTTCGCCAAGCGCGATTTCGAGCAGCAGCTTCCCTACGTGGGGGACAGCCGTCTGGGTTATCAGCGCGACTACATGGGCGGCAGCGGCGAGTACCACCACGAAGTGGCGCTGGGAACGCTGCCTTTGACCTATATTGTGGGCGTGGACGTGGCGCGCCAGGAGGACGACCGCTTTCGCAACGACGTCAGCGCGACCGGGGCGGTAGGTGAGCAGGTGGCCGATGAAAAGCAGACCGCTACCTCGACGGGCGTGTTCGCCCAAGGGGATCTCGGCCTGACCGAGGAGGTGACCTTCTCGCTGGGGGCGCGTTTTGACCGGGTAAGGCTCGAGGTAGACGATCACTACTTCAACGATGGCGATCAAAGCGGCGAGCAGACCTTCAACGAATGGAGCGGCTCCGCCGGGCTCAGTTACCGTTATCGGCCGCAGCATCAGGCATATATCAACACCGGGACGGCGTTCGAGACGCCCACCTTCAGCGAGTTCGCCAATCCTGCCGGCGGCGGTTTCAACCCAGGCGTGAAGCCTCAAAAGGCCTGGAACCGGGAAGTGGGCCTGCGCGGCTATGTGGCCCCTTTGGCGCTGGATTACGATCTGGCGCTCTTCTCGGTACGCGTGCGCGATGAGCTGGTGCCGTTTGATGAAGGGGGGCGCACGTTCTACCAGAACGCGGGCAACACCGACCGCGACGGCGTGGAACTGGCGCTCGGCTGGCAGTTCGCCCAGCAGTGGCGGCTGGACAGCGCACTGACGCTGGCCCGCTACGAGTTTGACGAGTTCACCACCCCCACCGAGCGCTTCGATGGTAACCGTATCCCTGGCTTGCCGGAGCAGACCTGGATCAGTCAGTTGACCTGGGAAAGGGATGACCGATTTGCCACGCTTGAAACCGAGTATATCGGCGATTTACTGGCTGATAACGCCAACGAGGTAGAGGCGGAGAGTTACTGGCTGGTGAACCTGCGCGTGGGTGATGGCTGGCAGCTCAATGAAAGCTCGCGGCTGAATGCCTATGTGGGGCTGCGTAATGTTTTTGATGAGGAACACTACTCTAACGTGCGCTTGAACGGCACCTTTGGCCGCTACTACGAGCCTGCACCAGGACGCAGCGTTTACGGTGGGGTCGAGATGAGCTTTTAAGACCGCGCCGGCCTTTATACGAACGGGCAGCCCAAGGGCTGCCCGTTTTCGTTGCTGACGCTCGAGAGGCGGCTGGCTTATTCCGGCAGAGCGTAGCCTATGACGTAGTCGCCCATCTTGGTGCCGAAGGTGCCGTGTCCTCCGGCGGTCACCACTACGTACTGACGACCATCGGCGCCGGTATAGGTCATCGGAGTGGCCTGACCGCCGGCGGGCAGGCGCGCCTTGTAGATCTCTTCACCGGTGGCGAGGTTGTAGCCGCGCAGGTACTGGTCCAGCGTGCCGCTCAAGAACGAGACGCCGCCTGCAGTGGTCAGCGGGCCGCCCAGCGCCGGTACGCCCACTGGTAAGCCAATGGGCAAACCAAAGGGCATGCTGTCGCGGGTGGTGCCGTTGGGGTGTTTCCAGACAACCTCGGCACTTTGCAGATCGATACCGGCCACGTCGCCCCAGGAGGGTGCCTGGCAGGGCAGGTCGAAGATGGAAAGCAGAGGCCCGAGTTCGACGGCGTAAGGCGCGCCGGCGTTGGGCTGAAGGCCCTGTTCGCTGGCCGAGCCCTGCTCGTCTTCCACTTCTTCACGCGGAACCAGGCGGGAGACGAAGGCCAGGTACTTGGCACCGGTGAACAGCGTCTGGCGCTGCGGGTCGACCGCCACGCCGCCCCAGTTCATCACCCCGACATTACCCGGGTAGACGATGCTGCCTTCAAGCGAGGGCGGCGTGTACTGGCCTTCATAGCGCAGCGAGTTGAACTGGATACGGCACATCATCTGATCAACCGGTGTCGCACCCCACATGTCACGCTCGGTGAGCGGCGGTGGCAGCAGGTTCAGTGCCGAGCGTGGCTGGGTCTCAGCCGTCCAGTCGCCTTCCACCGCGCCTTGCGGGACGGGAATTTCCTCGATCGGCACGATCGCCTCGCCGGTTTCCCGGTTCAGTACGTAGAGGCTGCCCTGCTTGGTCGGTTGAATCACCGCCGGCTGGGTGCCTTCGGCGGTGGCCAGATCGATCAGCACGGGCTGGGCCGGCATGTCCATGTCCCAAAGGTCATGGTGAACGAACTGATAGACCCAGGCCACCTGACCGGTTTCGAGTTCAAGCGCGACCAGGCCGGCGCTGTAGATTTCATCGTTTTCGGTGCGGTTGGCGCCCCATTGGTCCGGCGTGGCGTTACCCATGGGCAGGTAGACCAGCCCCAGCTCTTCATCCACGCTGATCGGGGGCCATACGTTGGGCGAATTGCGGGTATAGATGTCGTCGTCGGCAAGCGGCTCGGTGTTGTCGGGATTGCCGCTGTCCCAGTTCCAGACCAGCTCGCCGGTGCGCACGTCAAAGGCGCGGATCACGCCGGACGGCTCATCGATGGAGCTGTTGTCGGTTACGTGGCCGCCCAGGATCACCAGGTTTTCCGTGACCGTCGCCGGAGACGTGGAGTAGTAGCCGCCGGGGTCGAACTCACCGATATTGCGCGTCAGGTCCACCACGCCATCGTCGCCAAATCCACGGCAGCGTTCGCCGGTATCGGCATTCAGCGCGATCAGGCGAGCATCCGCCGTAGGCAGGTAGAGCCTGCGTGGGCACATCACGTCGGTCTGGCTGAGCATCATCGAAGGGGCGTTGTCGTCTTCACCGCTGATCGCTCCCGCAATCTCTTCAAGCAGTGCCAGGTCGATGGCAAAGGCACCGGGGTCAGCGAGAAGCTCGGATGAGCCGGCGGCTTCAGCGCTGGTGCCGGTATCCGGCTGGGTATCACCCCCACCGGCGTAGTTGGCGGCGTCGTAATAGGCCAGGCCCCGGCAGGTCATGTGCGGCCAGAGGGAGAAGTTGTCCGCCCCCATGGCACTGATGTCAGGATCGAACTCCCAAAGGGTTTCTCCGGTTTCCGGTGAAAGCGCCATGGCGCGGCTGTGGGAGGTACAGATGTAAAGGGTGTCGTTCACCTTGAGCGGCGTATTCTGATTGGTGATCTCCGGCGGGGCATCCGGGCCTGGGGCGTCGCCGGTCTGAATGCGCCATACCTCTTCGAGCTCGCCGATGTTCTCCGGGGTGATCTGGTCAAGCAAGGAGTAGTGGGTGCCCGCGTTGGTGCCGCCGTAGGCGGGCCAGTCATCGTTGGCCGCCTGCGCCGGGTTGACGTCGGCATTCGGGCGGTTCTCGGCCAGGGTGCCCTCGATCAAGCCCGGGGCGTTGAACTGACTCGCAATGGCCACCGCAATGGAGGCGACGATGCTCGCCGTCAGGGCCAGGCTTCCCCCACGTGAATGAAGCGGCTTGCGCCACCAGGGCAGCAGCATGATGATGGCTATCAGACAGGGGATCGCGACCCGGGGGACAAGCTGCCACCAGTCCAGGCCTACTTCCCATAGCGCCCATGCCAGGGTGCCCAGCAAGATCGCGGCATAAAGCCATAAGGCGGTGCCCTTGCGCAGAGCGAGTAGAATACCGGCGGCCATCACACCAACGCCGGCAACCACGTAGTAGAGGCTGCCGCCCAGGCTCAGCAGCTTGACGCCGCCGATAGCCAGCGCAAGCCCGGCAGCGGCCAGCAGCAGGCCGAGCACGATAGCCGGCCATTGGCTGCGGGCGCGAATATTTTCTTCCATGGGATTTCCCTGTTGGCAACGTACTAAAGACCAGCGGACGGTAATATCTCGCTAGTCGCTGTCAACGCAGGCTGACCCATCGGTTGGTGTCGCGATGGGTTAAAACACGTTGGTATCGCGCTTATCTTAATAATCAATTCGCTTTTGGTCGAACTGATTCAAGAGGATTGATAAAAAAACAGGGCCGCTTTATCAAAGATAAAGCGGCCCTGTTTGGGCAGGATCAGAGAAGGTCACTTCAAGACGGGATCAATCAGCAAGCTTGACCAGCATCTTGCCCGTGTTGCCACCTTCGAAGAGTTCAAGAAACGCCTCCGGTGTACTTTCAAGCCCTTCCTTGACCGTCTCTTTATAATCGAACTTGCCTTCAGCCACCTGCGGGCCCACTTCGTTCAGGAAGTAGGTATAGTTCGACCAATGATCGGCAACGATAAAGCCCTGCATCTTCGCCTTGCGCACTACCAGTTGAGACAGGTTGCTGGGCCCGGGTGCCGGGGTCTTGTCGTTGTAGCTGTCGATCATGCCGCAGACAGCGATCCGGGCGCCTTCGTTGAGCTGGCCAAGCGCGGCTTCCAGGCAGGCACCGCCCACGTTTTCGTAATACACGTCGATACCTTCCGGGCAGGCAAGCCGGATGGCATCGCCAAGCTCGTGCGCGGTACGGTCTTTGTAGCTCACCGGCTCGACACCCACGGATTCGAGCCAGGCAAGCTTGTGTGCCGCGCCGGCGATACCCACCACGTGGCAGCCTTTCGCCTTGGCCAGTTGCACCACCAGCGAGCCCACCGCGCCGCTGGCCGCGCTGACCAGGACGTTATCGCCGGTCTTGCACTCGGCGATCTGGTTCAGCCCGGTCCAGGCCGTCATGCCGGGCATGCCCAGAATGCCCAGGTACGCCTGTTCGGGAACATCGTGATCCGGTAAAGGGGTGACGCCTTCGCCCGACACCTGGGCAACGTCACGCCAGCCGCCCATGTGACTTACCTTGTCGCCGACGTTCAGGCGTTCGTCGTTGGATTCGATGATCTCGCCGATGGCGCCCCCTTCCATGGGCTTGCCTAATTCAAAGGGCGCCACATACGTACGCACACCGCTCATGCGACCGCGCATATAAGGATCCACCGAAAGCCAGCGGTTTTGAATCCGCACCTCGCCTGGCCCCAGGTCGGGTAGCTCTTCGGTTTCAAGTCTGAAAAGCTCGCGGCTGGGCAAGCCTTCGGGATAATCGGTCAGCGTAAAATAGCGTGATTGCATCATTGCCTCCTGCGTAGATGAATTGATTCACACTTTCGAAGTCATGCGCTAAGCGTAAAGACTATAAGCGCCAAGGCAAGTTCGCCAATTACGTGAAATAAAAAAGCGGCCCCGCCGGGGGCCGCTTTCAGCGGTAAGGTAGAACTGTACTGAGCGGGTGCTTAAGGGGTACCGCACATACGCGAGTGCGCTAGCCGTTAAGTTCTCTTGCTCGATACCCTGGATGTTCAAAAGCTTGGCTATCTGAGAAGCTAGATGAGCTTTTTGCAACCCTGAGCCTTTGAAACCTCAAGCGCCTAGTTGATCAGTGTCAACATCACCGGCGCCGTGCCTCGACGAACGATGCCGAGCTGGCGCGCCGCACGTTTGGAAAGATCGATCACCCGGCCTTTGACGAAGGGGCCGCGATCGTTGATGAGCACTTCGACTTCCTGGCCGGTATCGGGGCGGGTGACCAGTACCTTGCTGCCAAACGGCAGGCTGGGATGAGCGGCGGTCAGCGCCTGCTGGTCGAAAGCTTCTCCGCTGGCGGTGGTCGCGCCCTGGAAGCGATCACTGTAAAACGATGCCACACCTTCCTGAGTATCGGTCTCTTGGGCAAAGGCGCCCGTCGAAGCTACACATAATAAAATCGCGAATACGCTTATTTTAATACGTCTGGCATAGGCTCCCATTGGAGTACCTCAGCTATGGATATCGATCCGGTATTCAATAACGAACTACCCGGTAGGCCTCGCGATGGTAGCCTCCTCTTATCTGTTCAGCAAGCTTTGCGATGATCGGCGACGTTGTACCCCAAATTGCGATTTTAGTTCACTTGGCAACTCTTCAAGCCAAGTCAGTCAGTTAAAGAGCCTTTACAAACCAGAACGAAGTCAGCTCCGATTGTTCTGCAAAGTGCTTTTCTGTTTGATAAGAAACTTATGATGTAATGACCCACGTGTTATTATTTTTTCAACTTTCAATAACCTGGTATGGATATCCAATGGCTAAAAGTTCTTCGTTGACGCTGGTAGTTGGCGTGGTGGGCGGTGCCTTGATCGGTTTTCTGGTCGCTCAGGTCGTTCCCGAAAAACTGGGCACGACATTGGATGCCCAGACACAGGATGACGATGCCGAGCAAACCTCAACGCCCGAAGCCCTTCAGGGGCTTGACTACCTGACTCTGGATGAGCGCCTGCGTGACGAACTGACTTCCCAGGGGCAGTTGAATGGCAAGGACGGTAGCCGCTTTCTACGCTACGGCCTGTCGCTTGAACAAGACGAATTGATCGAGCTGAGCCTGAGCGGCGCCCTCGAGGGCGTCGTGGCGCTGTATGACGATCAGCTTCAGCTCATGGAGAGTGCCGAGACCCTGCGCTATCGCGTCGAGCAAGCGGGTGATTACGTCGTGGTGGTGAGTGGTTATGATGCCAGCAGCTATGGCCCGTTCACGCTCTATCCCCGCAGGATCGAACTCAGCGATTCCGATACGCTGAGCCTGGGTGAGCCCATGGATAGCTGGCTGCAGGGCAGCGAGCACGCCGTCACGTTGACGATCGAGGAGGCGGGCCTGTATCAGATCGACATGCGCTCATCGGATTTTGATGCGTACCTGGTGATTGAAGGCCCCAACGGATACCTGCGCGAAGACGATGATAGCGGCGGCGACCTGGACGCGCAGATCTCCGACTTCCTGGCGCCGGGGGACTATACCGTCAAGGCGCAGACCTACGGTGACGGCAGTGGTATCTATACGCTCACTGCTGAAACCAAGGAACTTCCCGGCGGCGAGCTTCGCAATGACGGCCCCATCGCGCCCGATGAATCCCTCGGTGGCTGGTACAGTGGCCAGGCGCTCGAGTACGAGCTTGAAATCGAAGAGGCGGGCATGTACCAGATCGATATGGTTTCAAGTGATGTCGACGCTTTTCTGGAATTGCGCGGCGATAACGACTACTACCGAGAAGACGATGATGGCGGTGACGGCCTCGATGCCCGTATAACCGACTTTCTGGCCCCCGGGGTCTATCAAGTCACCGCAAGAACGGCGTATAGCTCGGAAACTGCAGGGCTTTTCACGCTTTCGGTAGGGAGTAACGAGCTGCCTGAAGGCATCGAGCTTCAAAATGAAGGCACACTCACCGCGGGTGAAAGCATTGCCGGGTGGTATAGCGGCGAGGACGTCATTTATCAGTTGGAGCTCGAAGAGAGCACGGCGGTGTCGATTGCGATGAACTCTACCGACTTTGACGCCTATCTCGAACTCACCGGCGAGGGCGTCTCGTTTGCCGACGATGACGGCGGTCAGGGAACCAACGCGCTGCTCGAAGCCTCGCTGTTACCCGGCAGCTACACCGTACATGCCCGTGGCTATAGCGCCTACGGCAGTGGGTTGTTTGAACTCGAATACAGGGCTGAAGCGACGGACATGCAGCCCGACGCCTGACGGCCAGCCGCCACGCGTCAAAACGGCCCGTGCTTTGAGTGACCGCGCCCTTGTTCGCTTTGTGCGGCAAGGGCGTTTACATTTATAGCGGGGCCGGGGCCTGTTGCGCTCGACCCGCGTGCCAAGCGTCCAACAACACGCCAGGGAAACACACACGCCAAGCATAGAAATAAACCAGGCATAGAAATAAACCAGGTATAGAAATAAACCAAGGATAGAGATAAACAAAGGGAGTCGTTATGCAACGTATTCAAGGCGGTGTACTGGCCGTATCGGCACTGGTGCTGGCGGGCTGCCAAAGTCTTCAGGATCAGCCCGTCGAGCCGTATTCCATGGTGACGCTTGCCCAGGAGAAGTACTTTGTCGCATCAGATTGCCAGGGCGAGGAGTGCTCAAGCGTTCGGGTCTCGGCGCTGGAATTTCCCAAGTCAGAGGCACTGACACGCGAGCTGCAGGACCGCTTGATTGCGCTGGGCTCACAACTGGGTCCCGATGCCGCTCAAGCGGACAGCGATTTGCCCACGACCTGGGAGCGTTACGCCAACGGGTTTTTCGAACAGGCCCGGCAAAACAGCGCCGCCCTTGCCGAGCCAAGCGCCAGCAACGCCGTACTGGAGGCGGATGTCGTTGCCCGCCATAACGATCTTTTGGTGATCGAACTCAATGGTTATACCTACCTTGCCGGTCAGGCCCATGGGATGCCGATGACGGCGTTCATGGTCATCGACGAGCGCGAAGCACGCATTGTCGCGCCTGGCGAGATGATCAGAGAAGATCGCGAAGACGCTTTTCAGACGGCACTTTCAGAGGCACACCGCCGCTGGCTGGCCGACAACGACAAGGACGGCCAGTTTGCCGATAACTGGCCGTTTACCCCAAGCGACAATATTGCACCGCTTGAGCGTGGCTGGCAGGTGAAATACAACGTCTACGATATGGCCCCTTATTCAGAAGGGCAGCCAACGCTTTTACTGCCTAACGAGGCGCTTTCGGGCATAGCCAAGCCTCGCTTTCTGGCGCAGTAGCCAAAAAGGCGTCTACGCTTTCAGGGCGGCCGTTGCCGCAAGCACGCCAGCGACAGGGCCGGCCCGGGTCGGTACTGTTGGATTTTCAGCTACCGGGCACCGCTCCATGAGTTTGAATAATAACGAGCGCCAATGGGCGCAGCTTGTAGTCATCAACACCGACCAGCAACTTTTGCTGATTCACCACCCAGACGAAGCATCGCCCTGCTGGAGTACTGCTGGCGGCGAACTTCACCCGGAGGAGAGTTTTCCAGAGGCGGCTTTACGTACCCTGGAAGAGGCGGCAGGGCTCAAGGGCCCGCTTGGCCCGCTGCTGCACGAGTGCCAGGAGGTCGCAGGCAAGCTTGCCCCCACGGCCTGGCTTGAACGCTACTTTCTAGTGCGTTACGCCCAGGCGGTGGAAAGTGGCAGTCGCAAGAGCGAAGAGGGCGCACTGCACTACAAGTGGTGGTCGCTTGAAGAGATGCAGGCCGCTTCCAGGGAGCAGTTCAAGCCCGCCTGGCTGCCCGAACTGCTGGAAAGAGTCTTGACGAGTGAAGCGACGGTATCAGCGCCCCGCCTTTAGGCAACCCACCACCACCAGGGCAGCCGCCGTTGGCAGGCGCCAGTCGAGTACGCTCATGCCGGCCAGCACCAGCAAGAGGGCGGCCAGAACCGGTACTCCGTAGGCCAGGCTGCCCACCAGGCTTGATTGACCAAAGCGAAGCGCCTTGTCCCAGGCCACCATGGCGATGCCGTAAGGGCCCAGTCCCAGGGCGATACCGGCCAGAAGCGCTTCATTGCTTGGCAAGGTCAGGTTGTTTTCCAGTGTCAGGCTCGCGGTGGTGGCCACCGCGCAGGCAATGAGTAACAGACGCGGCAGAAGCGGGGTGAGCGCAATGGGGGCGGTCTGCCCGAACCAGGAGTAAAACGCCCAGCAGCACGCCGATAACAGAGCAATGCCATAGCCGGTCAGTTCGCCATTGAACCCGCCGTCCAGTGCCTGGGGCAGCAGCAGGATCGATGTCCCGGCAAAGGCGATCAGCGCACCGATCACCCCTTCGATACGCAGCTTCTTGAAGCGGCTGTACTGGCTTAGCAGCACGAACAAAACCGGCCAGGTATAGGTAATCAGCGCAGCTTCCGCAGCGGGGGCCAGGCGCATGCCGATAAAGTAGCTGCTGACCGCCCCCACGATAAGCAGCGGCACCCCAACCCAGACGCTGACTTTCCAACCTCTGCTCAATCTCTCCATGCCTGTGTTGCGACTTAGCGGCAACGTGGCGAGTGCGCCGGCCAGAAGCGTCAGGGCGGTCAGCTGCAGTGGCGTCGACGTGTGCGCCATCTCGGCGAGAAGCGGTGCCACGCTCCAAAGCACCACCGCCACCAGTGCAGCGCCAACACCGTACCAACGTGACAACACTAAAGGGATGTAAACGGGGCGCATGAAACGTCTCCTTGTATAGGGTCAGGCCTTGCTTTCCAAGTCTGTGAGTCAGCATACTCAGCAGTGACACATCACAATATCGATCTTTTATGATGGTACTCATCAATAACGGTGATATATGCGAGCGCCCATTTTCGATCTGGCACTGCTTCGCACGCTGGTAGCCATTGCCGATACGGGCAGCGTGACCGCCGCGGCCAAGCGCCTGGCCTATACTCAATCCACGGTCAGCATGCAGTTGCAACGACTGGAAACGCAGCTCGACCTGACTTTGCACGAACGGGAAGGCCGCCGGCTTCGCCTTACCCAGGAGGGCGAACGCCTGCTGGCCCACGCCAGACGCTTGCTCGCCTTGAACGATGACGCCTTCAGCGATATGCGAGCTCGCCCGATCACCGGCGACCTGACCTTGGGCATTCCGGAGGATTACGCCTCGCTCTTGCCTTCGGTATTTGCCTACTTTCATCAGCTCTACCCGGCGGTAGGCCTGACGGTCATCTGCGGCACCAGCGCGCATCTGGTGGAGCAGGTCAAGGCCGCCGAAATCGACCTGGCCCTGGTAACCCGCCAGCGAAACTCCCCCGGCGGCGATGTGATTCGCCGGGAGCCGCTTTTATGGGCAGTGGGCATCCACCGACAGCCACTATTGAGTGACCCGATACCGCTGGCGCTGTACTCGCCTGGAGCGGATGTCTTTCGCGAGGTGGCCGAGCAGGCGTTGCAAGCGGCCGGACGTGACTGGCGAGTGGCCTACACCAGCCAGTCGATGGCGGGGCTTGCCCCGATCGTGACCGCGGGCCTGGCCGTGGTGGTGGTTACCCGCAGCATGCTTACCCCTTCGCTTCGCCCGCTGGATGAAACCAGCGGGCTGCCTGCGCTTCCTTCCATCGAGCTTGCCCTGCACCGTGCACCACACCGACCCACCGAACCCGCCAGGCGGCTGGGCGAGTTAATTCGTGAACAGCTAGCGGCAATTGGCGAAGCGTTATAAGGTGAAAGGCACTGAACAGAATTCATGGCACATAAGGGCGCTAGGAGCATTAGATGCACGAGCTGGACCATTATATTTACCCTCACCGGGTACTGCACTGGCTGGTGGGTGGGGCCGTGCTTTTGTCGCTGGCAACGGGATTGACGCTGGGCACCTGGGGGTTTGAAACAACGGCTGAGGTACTGGGTAACGCGCTCACCAGCACTCTTTATACTGCCCACAAGACGCTGGGTGTATCGATTTTGCTTTTGATGACGCTGCGTATCATCACTCGCCTTGCCTTCGTGGTACCGGATCATGATCCGCCCCTGAATCCCTTTGAGCGTGTGGTCAGTAAAAGTGTGCACCATCTGCTCTATCTCGCGCTGGTCATCATGCCGCTGCTCGGTTGGGCGGCCACCGCTACCGGCGGTTATCCTGTCGAGTTTTTCACATGGCATCTGCCGGGGCTTTCAAGCGAAAACCCGACGCTTTCGCAGGCGCTCTTTCGTTGGCACGAGCGGCTGGGGTGGGCCATTTTGGTCCTGGTCGTCCTGCATGTCGCGGGGGCCTTGTTTCACTGGCGCATCAAGCGCGACAACGTTACCAAACGTATGAGCCTGTTCGATTGATCTAACGCCTGCCGGTCAAAGGGGGTTGATCGAGTAACCAGGCGGCGCGCAGGGAGCCACAACGCCATGGGTCAGCAAATCGCATTTATCGTAGGCTTGGCCGCGGTTCATCTGCTCGCCAACCGGATTCGCAATCTAAGCGCTGTGCCACGCAGCGCCTGGCTCTCCATGGCGGGCGGGGTCTCGGTGGCATATGTGTTCATCCACATCTTTCCCGCCTTGAGCCAGGCCCATGAAACGATCAACGCCCACGGCCTGCTGGCGGTGCTGGAACACAACGCCTATATCGTCGCGTTGATCGGCCTGGCGGTCTTTTACGGGCTCGAGCAGGTCGCTTCACACCATTCGCAGCCTTTCCAGGAAGGGTCCAAGCGTCATTTCAAAAGGCTTGAAGGCGTTTTCTGGATACATGTAGGCTCTTTTTCGTTATATAACGCGCTGATCGGCTATTTGCTGGTCTATCGCGACAACCAGTTTCCGGATGTCATATTCTTCTTTCTGGCCATGAGCGCACATTTTCTGGTCAACGACCATGCCCTGGTGCGCCATCATCGCCAGCGCTACCTGGACCGCGGGCGCTGGGTGCTGGCGGGTGCGGTGATCATGGGCTGGCTGGTGGGGGTGACGGTCGAGGTCACCGAAGCCTTTGTGGGCCTGCTTTATGCCTTCGTGGCCGGTGGTCTGGTGCTTAACGTTCTCAAGGAGGAGTTGCCCGAAGACCGGCGCAGCCAGTTCTGGCCCTTCGCGATGGGTATGGTGGTCTGCACCGTGCTGCTGATCTTTGCTGAACCCTAGCCGGGGGGGTATCTCTTTCTGCGGCGGTGGCTCTCTTGCGCGAGGGTTCGCTGACATGGGGCGTCAAGGTAAATGAAAATCACTCTGTTCGTTGACTTGGCAGGGGAGTGCGTCACAATCGAGCGCCAATCAACGCCGTAGGGAAGCGCTCATGGAGCTGTTGCAGGTCGTCTTTCGTCATTATCGCTGGCCGTTTCTGGGCGCCATTGGCCTGAGCCTTCTGAGTGCGGGGCTTGGGGTGGGGGTCATCGCCTTTATCAACCAGCGCCTGATCGAGGTGGGCAGCCCGCTTTCCGCGCTGCCCCAGTTTCTGGGCCTGCTGGCGGTGCTGCTGATCGTCACGCTGGGTACGCAGCTTGCGCTTACTCTGCTGGGCCATCATTTTGTCTTCGATCTGCGTTCACGGCTGGTGAAGCGCATTCTGGATACCGATATCGAACGCCTTGAGCAGTTGGGCAATGCCACGCTCCTGGCGAGCCTTTCAAGCGATGTGCGCAATATCACCATCGGTTTTGTGCGCCTGCCCGAGCTTGTGCAGGGCGTAGTGCTCACGCTTGCCTCCATTGCCTATCTTGCCTGGCTTTCGCCGCAGATGGTGGTCGTCACGGTGCTCTGGATCGCCTTTACCATGGGTGTGGGTTGGGTGCTGGTATCCCGGGTGTATCGGCATTTCAATCTGGTGCGGGAAAGCGAGGATCGCTTGTACCGGGATTACCAGTCGGCGATTGAAGGGCGTAAGGAGCTGGCGCTGAACCGAGATCGGGCGCAGCGCTTTTTCGACGATACCTACACCACGAATGCGCGGGAGTACCGCTACCACATCATTCGCGCCGACACCTATCATCTGAGCGCGGGAAACTGGTCCAACATCATGATGCTGGGGGCGATTGGTGTCGTGTTCTTCATGGCCAACGGCCTGGGGTGGGCAACGCCTGCCGTGGCCGCGACTTTCGCCCTGACCCTGCTGTTTTTGCGTACGCCGTTGATTCAGGCGATTGGCGCCTGGCCGACGTTGATCAGCGCTCAGGTGGCGTTTGACAAGCTGGCAAGCCTGGAGCTTGCCGCGTATCAGCCGGGTTTCGAGGTCGATGACGCTTTCCAGTCCTGGCAGCGCCTGGAGCTTGTGGAGGTCACCTACCATTACCCTGAAAGCGCGCACGCAGAGGGGTTCAAGGTCGGCCCTGTCAACCTGACCCTGGAGCGGGGCGAGCAGGTGTTCCTGATTGGCGGTAACGGCAGTGGTAAGTCCACCTTGGCGCGTCTGCTGACTGGCCTGTATCAGCCGCGAAGTGGACACATCCAGGTCGATGGTCAACAACTTACCCCTGCCCAGTGGCACGGGTTTCGCGTTCGGTTTGCCAGCGTGTTTACCGATTTTCATCAGTTTGACCTGGCCATGGGCCCAGGCGGACAAGCTGCCGACCCGGCGCTGGTGGCGACCTGGCTCGAGCGGTTACAGATGCGCGAGAAGCTCAGGTGGGAGGGCGGTCGGGTGGTCAATACCCAACTGTCCCAGGGCCAGCGCAAGCGGCTGGCACTCTTGCTGGCGATTGCGGAAGAACGGGATATTCTACTGCTCGATGAGTGGGCGGCTGACCAGGACCCGCAGTTCAGGCGGCTATTCTATCGCGAGTTGTTGCCGCGCCTTCGGGAAATGGGCAAGACGGTGTTTGCGATCAGCCATGATGACAGCTATTTCGTCCACGCGGACCGGCTTCTGGAAATGTCCCAGGGCAAGCTGTGCGAGCTGACCGGCGCGCAGCGCGAGCTGGCAAGCCAGGACGCCATCGCCCGGATCAATACCTGACGCGGGGGAGTCTGCCGGTATCAGGGCGCGCGCTTGCGCGCTGTTTGATCACACCCTTCCAGCGGGCAGTTGCTGCACACGCTGAACTCATCGAGCAGATAGCGCAGACAGCAAAGCTTGCGTACCTGCTTCTCTTCATCGCTGCCCTTGGGCGTATAGGTGCGCACCGGCTGGTAAAGCGGGTTGCGCGCGCCCTGTAGCGTGCGCGATTCCAAAAGTGCTCGGGCAGCGTTCAGGGCATGGGGGCGAACGAAAGGATGCTCGGCCAGAAGATTGACGTAGTAGTCCAGATACGTGCCGGCGTTGCTCCAGAATACTCGTGGTGCTGCCCCGGAAATGGCAGAAAGCCTTTCGATCAGCGGGGCCCAGTGCTCGGCAACCAGCGCCGAGAAACGCGCAGCAGGCTCATCCGTGGTGGCGTATTCGCCATCGTGGGCGAGCCAAAGCCCCTTGGCGCAGCCCTGTTCATTCAAGAGAACATATGTCTGATCAAGGCTTACCGGCAGCGCCTTGTCGAGCAGCAGATGCGAGACCACGGTAGGGACGGTCAGCGTGCTGAAAAGCCACTTCGACCAGAGTGAGGTGATCGCGCGGATATCCCCGCCGGGGTAGTGGGCGGCGTACTGGGCAACGTTTTGCTCGAGAAGGGCCGGGTTGCGCCAGCGCGAGGCCTTGATGGCGCCTTGGGGCGGCACGCCGCCAATCTGGGGGGGCGCCAGGTGCGCCAGGCGCTCCTTGTAGCACTCGGCCAGGGTGGTGGGGCGCTGGGTATCAGGTTCGCGTAGGGCTAAGGGCATCGCCGACCTCCAAATGCAAAGCGGGGACGTCGCCCCGAAACCTGTTTCTAGCTTAATCGATAATGCTTATCAGTTAAACCGCTGTCTTTCAGATGGCGCACCGAGATGACTATTGGGTCACGGCGATAGAGTGCTTGCCGCTGGGGTGAGCGATCACCTGCATGGGTAACCCGTAAATGGCTTTCAGAGTGTGCTCGCGCATCATCTCCTGGGGTGTACCGTGGGCCAGCAAGCGGCCGCTATGCAATGCCATCAGTTCGTCGCAGTAGCGCGAGGCCATGTTGATATCGTGCAGTACGATGATCACGCCAAGGTTCAGCTCGTCGCAGAGCTTGCGCACCAGCTCCAGCACCTCGACCTGGTGGGCGATATCCAGGGCGGCCAATGGTTCATCCAGAAGAAGAAACCGGCTGCCCTGGGCGAGCAACATGGCAAGCCATACCCGCTGGCGCTCGCCACCGGATAGCGTATCCACCAGGCGGTCGGCGAAGGCTTCGGTATGAGTCAGTGCGATGGCGCGCTCGATCGCCGCCTTGTCCTTTTGCGTATGGCGGCCCAGAAGACCGTGCCAGGGATAGCGGCCAAAGCCGATCAGTTCGCGGCCGGTCAGGTTTTCTGCACTGGGCAGGTGCTGGGGCAGGTAGGCGACCTGACGTGCGAACTCGCGGTTGCCCCATTGATCGAGCGGGCGCTTGTCAAAGTGAATGGTGCCACCGGTGCTTGATTGCTGCTGGGCCAACAGCTTGATGAGTGTCGACTTGCCCGAGCCGTTATGGCCGATCAGACCGTACACCTTGCCTTCTTCAAAGGTATGCACAATGGATTGAAGCAGTGGCTTGCCCTGAATGGCAAAGCTCGCACTCAATACTTCAAACATGCGCGGCTCCTGGTGTTTAGCGAGTTTATCGTTCAATTGTAGTGTTAATACTTATCACTTAGAATCTCGATCGCTAAATTATTTTTCGCTCCCTTTACTGCCTGGCTCTGTTAATGACTGCGTTTGTTCACTTTTCTATCGCTTTACAAGGCGCCTGGCAGGCGTGGTGACAAGACAAGGGCTCAACTCCGGCGCTCTCTTCATCCTGCTGGGCCTGCCGCTGCTTTTACTGCTGGGCCTTCACATGGGCGGGTACGGCGGGGCGGGTGCCAGCGTTCGCGCGCTTTTCCATCCCGATTTTTCCCTTGCCGATGAATTGCTGCTTCACTTTGCCTGGTGGCCGCGCTTTTTTGTAGCGCTGCTGGCCGGCGGCGCATTGGCCCTTGCCGGAGTGTTGATGCAGCAGGTACTGCGTAACCCGCTGGCGTCGCCCACGACGCTAGGTGTTGCCTCGGGAGCCAACCTGGGGCTGATGGTGGCGACGCTGCTGGCGCCGGGGCTTCTGGGTATCGGGCGTGAATGGGTGGCGCTGGGAGGAGGAGCGGCGGCCATGGGGCTGGTGTTCGCGCTTTCCTGGAAGCGCAGGCTCGCCCCGGTGGTCGTGGTGCTCGCGGGTCTGGTAGTCAATCTCTACCTGGGGGCGCTTGCGACGGCCCTGCTGCTGTTCAATCATGAAACCCTGGCGGGACTTTTGATCTGGGGGGCGGGTTCGCTTGCTCAGAACGGCTGGGACGGGGTGGCCACCCTCTCGCTCAGGCTCTTGATCGGCGCGGTACTGGCCGCGCTCTTGATACGGCCTCTTAGTGTTTTGGAGCTTGACGATGCCAGTGCCAAGAGCCTGGGGCTGTCGCTTAAATATCTGCGTCTGGCGGGGCTGGGTCTGGCGGTATTCATCACTGCAAGCGTGGTCAGCGTGGTGGGCATCGTCGGTTTTATCGGCCTGGCTGCGCCGAATATCGTACGTATGGCGGGGGTGCGGCGCCTGGGCCCGCGGATGTTCTGGTCGGTGCTGCTGGGGGCGACGCTGCTGGCCACCACCGACTTGCTGCTGCAGCGCTTTTCGGGCTTGCTGGTAACGTTGATCCCCACCGGGGCGATCACTGGAGCGCTCGGCGCGCCCCTGCTGCTTTGGTTGATTCCCCGCTTGAAACTTCAAAGTGATCAGCCGCCCAGGGCCTCTTCGGTCACTTTGCGCCGCCACCCGGCGCCTTCGCGTCTGACGGGCGGGTTGCTTCTTGCTCTGGTCATCGCGATCTTGCTGGGACTTTGGGTGGGCCAAGGCGGGCAGGGGCTTGACGTGGTATGGCTTTTCGATGGGGTCGTTCTAGAGTGGCGTGCTCCGCGGGTTATTGCCGCCGCCGCCAGCGGGCTGATGCTTGCGGTGGCAGGGACCATTCTCCAGCGGCTTTCAGCCAACCCCATGGCAAGCCCCGAAGTGCTGGGCATCAGCGGGGGCTGCGCGGTCGCGCTGATTCTGGGCATCTACTGGCTGCCTTCACCGGGCAGTGCCCAGTTGGTGGGGGTGGGGACCCTAGGGGCGCTTGCCACGCTTGGCGTATTGATTGCCCTGAATCAGAAGAGCGGGTTTGTGCCGGAACGGCTGTTGCTCTGCGGCGTGGCCGTGAGTGCGCTGTTTGATGCGGTGCGCGGCGTGATGCTGGCCGGTGGCGACCCGCGCGGCCAGCAGGTGATCGCCTGGCTTGCCGGCTCTACCTACTATGTGGATATGCAAAGCGCCTTGCTGATAGGGGCGGCTGCTTTGGCCCTTTTGCTACTGGCACTGCCGTTCACCCGCTGGCTGGATATTCTGCCACTGGGTGCCTCGACCGCCCAAGGGTTGGGTATTGACCTGAACCGCGCCCGGCTTGGGTTATTGATGCTGGTCGCGGTGCTGACCGCGTGCGCTACGCTGGTGGTCGGTCCGCTTTCGTTCATTGGCCTTCTGGCCCCGCACATGGCGCGCCTGGTCGGCTTCTCTCGCGCCTGGTGGCATCTTCTGGGCGCGGGGCTGATCGGCATGCTGCTGATGGTGCTGGCGGACTTCGTCGGCCGACAGGTGATGTTTCCCTACGACATTCCGGCGGGACTGGTGGCCTCGTTGATCGGCGGCGCCTACTTCATGTGGGGGCTGCGCCGCCTGTGAGCCTGTACGTGGCTACCGGTTGAAATACGCCTGCATGACGTCGAGTACGCGCTCGATATCGTCATCATCGATATCGCGGTGCACGACGAAGCGGGTGGCGTAGATCAGGTCAAGCAGAATGTCGTGCTCGCGTAGCCACTGGGCCAGCGGCTCGATATGCGCCTTGTCTACCTGGGTAAACACCATGTTGGTGGCTTGAGACGTGACCGTGATACCCGAAAGCTTCGCCAGGCCGTCGCCCAGGCGCGCCGCCCGGCGATGATCATCGGCAAGATCGGTCACGTGGTGGTCCAGCGCGTACTGGCAGGCCGCGGCGATAATACCTGCCTGGCGCATGCCACCGCCAACCACCTTGCGCCATCGCCGCGCTTTGTCGATAAATTCCTGCGATCCGACCAGCGCCGAGCCGATCGGCGTACCCAGGCCCTTGGAAAAGCACAGCGATACGCTGTCGAAGGGCTGGCACAGCGTCTCGAGCGAGGTATCGGTGGCTACCACGGCGTTGAAGAGCCTGGCGCCGTCCAGGTGGGTGGCAAGGCCATGTTCGCGGGCAAGGTCGGTGGCTTTCTGGAGATAGTCGGCGGGCAGCACCTTGCCGCCGATGGTGTTTTCAAGCGCCAACAGCCGGGTACGGGCGAAGTGGATATCGTCAGCCTTAACAGCTGCGTTTATTTTCGACAGCGCAAGGGTGCCGTCCGGTTCGTTTTCGATGGGCTGGGGCTGGATGCTGCCCAGTACCGCCGCACCGCCGCCCTCGTAGCGATAGGTATGGGCGGACTGGCCCACGATGTACTCGTCGCCCCGTTCGCAGTGGGCCATCAGGGCCACCAGGTTGCTTTGGGTGCCGCTTGGGAAGAGCAGAGCGGCTTGCTTGCCGGTACGGCCGGCAAGGGTTTGCTGGAAGGCGTTGACGGTGGGGTCATCGCCCCAGACGTCGTCGCCCAACGGGGCGGCCATCATTGCATCACGCATGGCTGCGCTTGGACGGGTAACGGTGTCACTGCGTAAATCAATCATGCACCTTGGCTCCTATACTTTTGTTAATACGAACAGGCAATATGGCGGCAACCCGCTATGGTTAACAGGACAACCTTTAGAAGGCAATCAAATGGATCTTAAAAGCGGTTATCCGTTTTGGGCGGTGAAAAATGGCCTGCTTGTCTCTTTCCCTCAACTGGAACACGACCACACCTGCGATGTCATCGTCATCGGTGGCGGTATCACCGGTGCACTGATCGCCGATGAGCTGAGCCGTCACGGTCATCACGTGGTCGCGCTGGAACGCCGCGATATAGGCTGGGGCAGCTCGGCGGCGAGTACCGCGCTTTTACAGTATGAAATCGATACCCACATGGTGGAGCTTGCCAGGCGCTACGATGAGACCCATGCGGTCATGGCCTACAAAGGCTGTGCGGATGCCATCGTATCATTGCAAGCCCTGGCTGAAGAATTGGGCGAGGTCTCCTTTGAACGCCATGAAAGTCTCTATTTTGCCAGTAACGACGACGATGTAGAGTCGATGAAAGCCGAATTTGCGCTGCGCGAACAACACGGCTTCGACATGCAGTGGCTTGACCGAGAGGCACTGTTCGAGGGCTATGGCATCGATGCACCTTGCGCGATACTCTCGAAACTGGCCGCCAGCCTGGATCCTTACCTGATGGCATACCGGCTTTTCGAACGCGTGAGACGCCAGGGTGGCGAAGTGTACGACCGGACGGAAGTCACGCATATCGAACCCGGTGAGCAGGGTGTGATGGTCACCTTGAAAAACGGTGTCACGCTGCGTGGCAAGAAACTGGTAATGGCGGCGGGGTACGAATCCCAACGCTGGCTTGATGAGCCGGTGGCGAAAAACCGCAGCAGCTACGCCTTCGTCACCGACCCGATCGCTCCGGAAATCCTGGGCAAGCTTCGCCATACGCTGGTGTGGGAGTCTGCCAGGCCTTATCTATACATGCGCTCAACCGATGAAGGACGTCTTCTGGTGGGAGGCGACGATGACGATACGGACGTGCCCAAGCGCCGCGATGAGCGTGTGATGGACAAGGCACACGGGCTCGCCCGCAAGGTCGAATCACTGTGGCCTTCCCTGAAGATCAATCCGACCTTCAGCTGGGGCGGCACCTTCGCTGAAACCGACGACGGCCTTCCTTATTTCGGGCCCAGCGCCAAATGGGGGCCACATGTACATTTTGCCCTGGCCTACGGCGGCAACGGTATTACCTACTCCATGATGGGTGCGCCCCTTCTGCGCGCTTTAATCGAGCAAAGACCGCACCCATTGGCCGATTTTTTCTCTTTCAAACGCCAGTTAACCGAGCCTCTTGATGAGCCCGACACTGTATCTGCGAGCGCTAGAGCGCAGCGACCTACGCTTTGTCCATGAGTTGAATAACAACCAGAGTGTGATGTCCTACTGGTTTGAAGAACCCTATGAATCCTTCGACGAGCTGGAAGAGCTTTATAACAAGCATATTCACGACAACGCCGAACGCCGGTTCGTTGCCCAGGACAGCAACGCCGAGGCCATCGGTCTGGTCGAGCTTATCGAGATCGACTACATCCACCGAAGCGCCGAGTTTCAGATCATCATCGCCCCGGAACACCAGGGGCGGGGATTTGCACGGTCACTGATCCATCAGGCGCTTAACTACTCCTTCACCATCTTGAATCTGCACAAGGTATATCTCATCGTTGCTGTCGAAAACCTCAAGGCGGTACATCTTTACCAGCAGTGCGGTTTTATCGAAGAGGGGCATCTGGTGCATGAGTTCTTCATCAACGGCAAGTACCGTGACGTCAAGAGAATGTACGTGCTTCAGGAGAGCTACCTTGCCGCGCTCGATGCCAACGCATGACCTGTTACAGCAAGACAGGCTTTAAAAGGCAAGGCATAAAAAAGAAGGGGACAGGAAAGAAGGATACAGAAAATCGGATATAAAAAAGCCAGCGCACTGCGCTGGCTTATTGTTGGGTAATCTTTTTACTTTCAGGCATGGCTTAGCCTAGATAAGCGGCAAACCGGTCTGTCGCCTGGCGTTGCCACTGGGCTTGCTGCTCCCAGAAGCGCCACACCTCTTTTTCGCGTTTACTGGGCACTAAAGTCTTTATCATCGCGTGCTCCTCCTTTGCGAACACTGACAGTATAGCGGGTTTAATGCTGCGACGCAGCATTAAATATCCCTCATGTAAAGTGCTTTAAGCCAGCAAAAGCGACTGACAGCAGCTAGGCTTGGATGGGTCTAACGTATTTTTCGCGAACGGAGTCGCCCATGAGCGCAAATGTAGCCGAAATACTCGTCGATACCCTGCAAAACGCTGGTGCCAAACGTTGTTATGGCGTGGTGGGGGATACGCTGAACCACTTCACCGATGCACTCAGACAAAGCGACATCGAATGGATAGGGGTGCGCCATGAAGAGGTAGGCGGTTTCGCTGCCGGCGGTGAGGCTTACATGACAGGAGAGCTTGCACTGTGCGCGGGCTCCTGCGGGCCGGGCAGCCTTCACTTTGTCAACGGGCTTTTCGATGCTCATCGCAACAATGCTCCGGTGGTGCTGATCGCCAGCCAGATTCCTCTTGGCGAGACAGGCAGCCAGTTCCCCCAGGAAGTAGATCAAACCCATATCTTCAAGCAGTACAGCGTCTTCTGTGAAACCGTCGTATCGCCGGAGCAGGCGCCCCGCATGGCTGCCATGGCCGCCCAGGCGGCGATCGCCAAGCGCGGTGTGGCGGTACTGATCGTCCCTGGCGATATCATGACCCAGAAGCCGGCCAGCGAGTTGAACTTCCAGGCACACACCTTCGATTACTCGATTCGCCCCAGTGCCGAGGCGCTGGTGCCCGCCGTTCATGAGCTCAACAAGGGCGGCAAGATTACCATCTTTGCCGGGGCTGGCTGCGAAGACGCCCGTGAACAGGTCATTACCCTGGCTGAAAAACTTCAGGCGCCCATCGCCTGGACGTCCCGGGCCAAGAATCACATCGAGTATGATAACCCCTATCAGGTGGGCATGACCGGCGTGTACGGCCTGGAGGGCGGCTATCATGCGGTGGCGGAGTGCGACACGCTGTTGTTGCTGGGCTGCAGCTTTGCCTTCACCCAGTTCTACCCCGAAGGGGCGCGCATTATCCAGGTCGATCACGAGCCGACCCATATCGGCAAACGCTATCCGGTCGATGTGGGTATCGTGGGAAGCGTCGCCGAGACGTGCGAGGCACTTGGTCAGGTCGTGCAGGCCAACAGCCACTCGTCCTGGCTCGAGAAGTGCCTCAAACGCTACAGGAAGTCGCTGGAAAAATCGGCGCACAAAAGCAAGGACGATCACACGATTCATCCACAAGAGCTGACGCTGGCCATCGATCGTCTGAGCGACGAGAACGCAATGTTCACCGCCGATACGGGGAGCGTCAACGTCTGGATGCTTCGCCATATTCATACCTCGAAAGAGCGGCGTACCCTCTCGAGCCTGCAGCACGGCACCATGGCCAACGCCTACCCGCAGGCGCTGGGTATTCAATTGGCCTATCCGGATCGTCAGGTGATCGCCATGTGCGGCGATGGCGGGCTCAGCATGCTGATGGGCGATCTTCTGACGCTGGTGCAGCGCAACATTCCCCTCAAGATCGTGGTGTACAACAACCAGTCGCTCAGTTTTGTCGAACTGGAGCAGAAGGTGGAAGGGCTTCTGGACGCCTACACAAAGCTTCAAAATCCCAACTTCGGCGAGGTGGCCAGCGCCATGGGCCTCTGGGGAAAACGTGTCGAGCGGGAGGACGCGCTCGACGACGCCATTACCGAGTGGCTCGCCCAGCCCGGGCCGGCGCTTCTGGATGTAATGACCAACCCGATGGAGCTGGTCATGCCGCCCAAGGTCGCCTCCGGCCAGGTCGCTTCCACTGCGCTTTACTCCACCAAAGCCGTGATCAGCGGACGCATGGATGAAGTCGTGCATCTGGTAAAGAGCAACTTTCTGAAGCGCTGAGTGCAGGGCGTGCTCGGTTGTCCTGAGCCCGCCCAATCGATAGACAATGGACAAAAAAGGGAGAGCTATGCGGCTGCGCGTACTGTCCGATTTGCATCTCGAGCATTTCCCTGATGGACGAGCGCTGCCCGAAGTGGAGGCGGATGTGGTGATTCTCGCCGGCGATATCCATCGCACCGTCGAAGGGCTACTCTGGGCCCGGGCGCGCTTTCCTGACCATCCGATCTTGTACGTACCCGGTAATCACGAGTTCTACGGCACCTGCCTGTCGGTACATCGCCAAGCGCTGGCCAGGGAAGCCGGGCGCCTGGGCATCGAGCTGCTGGATAATCGAGCGGTCACGCTCGGCGGGGTTCGCTTTCATGGCACTACGCTTTGGACTGATTTCGCGCTGTATGGCGATGACCCGATTCGCACTCTCACCGGCATGCAAAAGGCGTCGCACGTCATGGCGGATTTTCAGATCATCACCGACGACCGGGGTGAGACCTTCACCCCGCAGGCCAGTCAAGCGCTTCACCGCGAGGCGCTTGACTGGTTGATTGCATCGCTCGATGAACCCTTCGAGGGCCAACGGGTCGTCATCAGCCATCACGCCCCGCTTCGTGACTGCATACCGCTGCGCTATGCTGATGACGCGCTCTCTCCCGCGTTCGCCTCGCACCTGCCTCACCTGATGGGCCGAATGGACGTATGGATCCACGGGCACGTACACGAGCCCGTGGATCTTTTGCGAAATGGAACTCGAGTGGTGGCCAATCCTGGGGGGTATCCTGGGGAAGTTCAAACGCCTGTTTTTCGTAGCGACTTGGTAGTGAGCGTATAAAATTAATTAGTAAGATAGAGGTGATTCTTTTTTACTGGATCAAGATCAAACGACATTGATTCAATTTATCTGGTAAAAGTTATCGATATGGATTCTTCAGCAGTAAAGCGCTATCTAGGACGGGCTTGTGGCGCGTATGCCTAGTGGCTTGAGCAGCAGCAGGTTGCTATGGATTGGCTACCAGTAACTCTCCATCTTGGGTTGATCATCGCCCTATATCTCATTTCTCCTTTATTAGCAAAGCGCTATTTGTCGGTACGTGAAAGCTACCCTAAGCTTGAAACGTATCGCCATAGTTAACGTACGTTAATGTTTTATAAAGGAGTAGGTCATGATGAATCGAAAGGGATTCGAGACGCGCTTGAAGTCAGCACCGCTACGCTGGGCGGTGAGCGCGGCACTTTTGGGCATGGCGGCCAGCGCCCACGCCGAGGTCAGCGTCGTCAACGAGAACGTGGCCTCAAGCGTCGAAAGTGAAGAAGTCACGTTTGACGTTATTCAAGTCGTCAGCGGTCTGGAACACCCTTGGGGTGTGGCCTGGCTACCGGATGGGCGCATGCTGATCACCGAGCGGCCTGGGCGCCTTCAGCTGATCGATGGTGATAATGTCATCCAGCTCGACAATCTGCCCAGAACCGACGCGGAGGAGGACGAGGACTCCGCTGTCGAGGGTGGCAACCAGGGCGGGCTGCTGGATGTGGTGGTGCACCCGGATTACGAGGACAACGGTTGGGTCTACTTCACTTATTCAAGCCCCGGCGACCCTCGCGCCTTCAGTACCTACGAGCCGGATTACGGCACCGGAACTGCCGTGGCCCGAGCGCGTATTGATGCGGACAACGCCACCTTGACCGATCTGGAAACCCTCTACACCCAGGTGCCGCGCACGCATCCTGGCGCCCACTACGGTTCGCGCATCGTCTTTCCCGGCGACGGCTCCATGATCTTTCCGATCGGGGATCGCAATGTTCAGAACCTCCCCCAGGATTTGACCAACCCCGGCGGCAAGATGATTCGCCTGAATGAAGACGGCGGCGCCCATCCGGACAACCCCTTTATCGGCATGGCGCCGGGCAATCTACGCCCGGAAATCTACTCCTATGGGCATCGCAACAACCAGGGGCTGGCGCTGCATCCGGAGACCAACGAGGTGTGGGCGGTGGATCACGGCCCCAACGGTGGTGACCGCCTCTATCGGGTAGACGAAGGCGCGAACTACGGCTGGCCGATGATCGCCCATGGCACCGAGTATACGACCGAGGAGCATATCGGCCTGGGGCGTGAGGCGCCCGGCGTGACGCCGGCGAATCACATCTGGGAAGACTCCATGGCGCCGTCGGGCCTGGCGTTTTACTCCGGCGATGTTGCCGAGTGGCAGAACAATATGTTCGCGGGCTCCTTGAATCTCGAGCAGCTTCACCGCCTGGTGCTGGATGACGACAACCAGATCGTGCACGAAGAGATGCTGTTGGCGGACACGCTGGGACGTATTCGCGATGTGCGCCAAGGTCCCGATGGTCTGCTCTACGTGCTGAGCGATGAAGAAGAGGGCGGTCTTTACCGTCTGGAGCCGCAAAACGGCGTCAGCGAGTAATCGTGCATCGATCCATCGGGTGTTTCTGACGCCCGATGGCATTCAAGGGGCGCATATGCACCTTGATCAGACATGCCTGATGTGTGGTTTTACATCGTCCTTGCCCGAGCCGTCCCAGAAGGCGCTGTCCTCTGGCACGGTGCGTAGATACGTGCGGGCAAGGGCTGAGGTGCCTTGGACGAAATCCTTGCCCAGAGCTTTAGCAGTCGGGCTCTCCGGGTGGGTGGCCAGCCAGGCGCTGAGCATGATGCGCCGGATCAAGATGAACGTGTCCAGCGCGGCTTCGTCGCTTGCATCGAAAGTACTGACGCGTCGATAACCGCGAAGCCATGCCTTGCGCAACCCGGGGACGATCGGGTCGAGCTCGAAGAAGCTGATTGCGGCGGCGAAATCGAACCCGTACCAGCAATAGCCGCAGTCGTCGAAGTCGATGATTGCCAGTCGATCACCGTTCACCAGAAGATTATCCAGGCGCAAGTCGGCGTGGATGAGTCCGTATCGCTGTTGCTCCTCACCGTATGTCTCGATGAAACGATGAATGTTCGTGATCGCTTTATCGATCCACTGCGTATCCTCGTTGGTAATGCCGGGTGCGCTTCGCCAGTCGCCCCACAGCCCGAAGGGACCGATCATCGTATCCAGGTGCCAGCGCTTGCGCACGAACCACGCAGGCGGCTGCCAGGTACGGCTGTGCTTATGAAGCGATGCGGTGAGTGTGCCAAGCTGCTCGAACCAGCCGGGAAGCGCTTCATCCACACCGGGGGGCAAGCCCTCCAGGTGCTGGAAGGCAACGGCATGAAAACATTGGCCATCGAGCTTGAGTTCGATTACCGGGCTTTGGCCGGTAGTCCTCAGCGAGGAAGCCGTGTTGGCTTGGTTGTTCGCGTGCAACTCGGCAATCCACGCATGCTCGGATTCGATCTCTTGTCTGGTGTGGTAACCCGGGCGATGAACACGCAGAATCGTCTTGCGACCCGAGTGGGGGTCGCGGGCTAAAAACGTGGCGTTTTCCGATGTGGTCAGCAGCTCGACCTGCGTATCGCCGGGCAACCCCCAACATGCCAGATGGCGAACGAGCCCTTGCTTGAGGCCGGCCAGCAGCGTCGGTGTATACATGAGCACTCTCTTGTACGCATTTCAGTGTAACGCTAAAGCTCGCGGCATGGCGATTTCCTCCCGCGGGCCGGGTCGCAAGGTATGGGTCATCTCAAGCGTGGGTTCCCATGAGCGCCTTTTTCATGGAGACGTTTTGACCAGGAGCCCACAGGAAGGCGCTGCCCAGCGGGTATCGTGGGTGAACACGATATCGCATACCACTGGCGAGTAGTAGCGGCGTACCTCGTCATCTACCCGGGCACGCAGCTCATCTTGTGCTGCAAGCGAAAGCGTCGCGCCTTCGTCGGCCATGACCACGTGAACCATCACATATAAAAGCCGTCCCGGGCGCACGATGCGAACGCGGACTTCTTCAACCGCCACGCCTTCAAGCCCCCGCGCTACGGCCTGGCGAACCGGCTCGGCCACGTCGACCGAGGGCGCCTTGTTGACCAGCTCCCCCAGGGCCTGGCTTGCCATGCGTACCGGCACACCCAGACACAGTACCACCACCGTGATCACCAGAATTGAATCGACGTAGGGCAAGATATGCTGATAGCCCAACGCATCGAAAAGTACCACCAGACAAAACGCGGTGAGTACCGCTGCGGAAATGATGCTGTTCACCACCCAATTGAGCTTATCCGCGGCCACCAGCGGGCTTATGACGTAGCGCTCGCTTTTATGCATCACCCACGCGGTCAGTGAGCAGGCCAGGGTCGCAAAGCTTGCGTATACGACCGCTATACCGGCGGATATTTCACGGCCCCCGGTCAAAAGCGCGGCAATCGCGTCGACCAGCGCAAATATCGAGACCCCAAAAATAAGAAGCCCCTTGCAGAGATTGACCACCGACTCGAAGTAGCTGTAGCCAAACGGGTAGGCGTCACTGTCCGGCTGGCTGGCCAGCTTGCTGACCTTGATGGTGACCAGAGCCACTACGAAATAGATCAGGTTGAAGAGTCCATCCAGCAGGATGGCCTGGGAGTTGGAGGCAAGCGTGGACGCGACGCCCACGACGCCGATCAAAAGCGCCATGAATGCGGAAAAAGCCAATGTACCGGACTCGGTCTTCACCAATACCTGCTCCTAAAATGACGTACAACGCGCCTCAGCATAGCAATTTTCCGGCACGCCTTCGCCAAAAGGCGGTGCCAACGCTTGGCTTGGCAAGCATTTGGTAAGCCGTGAAGAGTTGTACTAGCCTTTGATGACACGCTGTTACCACGTTCAACCAATCTGGAGGGTGATACGATGCCGCTGCTCAATGCAGGAACCGAACAAGGAACGCCGGTCGAGATTTACTACGAAGTGCACGGGGCGGGCAAGCCCGTGGTACTCGTTCATGGCTGGCCGCTAAGCGGGCGCTCCTGGGAGAAGCAGGTACCGGCTCTGGTCGAGGCGGGCTATAAGGTAGTCACCTATGACCGTCGCGGCTTCGGCAAGTCCACCCAGGCAGACGGCGGCTACGACTACGATACGCTGGCGGGCGATCTTAAAAAGCTGATGGATGCACTGGATCTGAACGATGTCACGCTGGTCGGTTTCTCCATGGGCGGGGGGGAAGTCGCCCGCTATATCGCAAGCTACGGCACCGAGCGCGTCAGCAAAGCGGTTCTCGCCGCCGCTGTGCCGCCTTACTTGTACAAAAGTGATGACAACCCCGAGGGCGGTCTGGACGAGGCTACCGTCAACGAATTCCTGGACGGCATCAAAGGTGATCGCATCGCGTTTCTGGAAGACTTTACCAAGAACTTCTTCACCGCCGGCGACAAGAGTGACCTGGTCAGCGAACCCAACCGCCAGTACCACCGCGATATCGCCGCCTTCGCCTCCCCCAAGGCCACTTATGACTGTGTCAAGGCCTTCAGCTATACCGATTTTCGCGACGACCTGCCAAAGATCCAGATACCCACCCTGGTCCTTCACGGCGATTCTGATGGAATCGTCCCGCTGGAGGTCAGCGGCAAGCGTTCAAGCGACATGCTGCCCAACGCCCGGCTCGAGGTGATCGAAGGCGGCCCCCACGGCATTAACGCCACGCATCCGGATGAGTTCAACAAGGCGTTGATCGCTTTTCTGGATAGTGAATGAGGTTCTGATAACCGAACCTGCCAAAGAAGCGCCGCCTGAGAGGGCGGCGCTTCTTGTTGAGCTATCGGTTGAGTCAGTGAGCGAGCGTGCGTCTTGTCTTGAGACGGTGTTGAATCCATAGCGTGGTCACGATGATGGCGCAGCCGATGATCGTGCCATAGGACCCGGGTATTAGTGTTAGCGTGGCAGCCACCAATAGCAGCAGGCGAACCGACCAGGGCGTGCGGATGAATCCTTGCCCCACCATCGCCACGTTGAGTGCGGCCAACGCCAGCGCGCTGATCAGCGCCACCAGCAGTTGATCGAGCCAGCTGCCTTCCAACATCAGAAGCTCCGGGCGGGCAACGAACAGAAACGGCAGGAAAAAACCGGGCAGCCCGATCTTGACCGCCTGCATGGCCGTGGCGAAGTAGGGGGCCTCGGCGATGCGCGCGGCAATCAAGGAGGCCACGGCCACTGGCGGCGTCAACGCCGAAAAGACCGCGAAATAGAGCACGAACATGTGGGCGGCCATCATGCTTACACCCATATCGATCAGCGCCGGTGCGGTCAGCAGCGCCACCAGAATATAAGCCGCCGAGGTCGGAAGCCCCAGACCAAACACCAGGCACGCCACCGCCGCGATCAGCAGCAGAACGCCGAGGTTGCCGTCGGCGATACTCAGCATCAGATACGAAAGCTTCTGGGCAAAGCCGGTCGCGGTCAGCATCTCGACGAAGATGCCGATCACCGCCACGATCACGGCGATGGTTGCGCCGCTGAAGCCGCCGTCGCGCAGCCCGTCGATGATGCGTGCCGCTGCGCTCTTGAGCCCGCCAAGCGGATTCTGGTAGTGGCGCAGCGCAGTGCTGACCAGCTCCAGCACCACGATGGCCAGACAGCCGTAGGCCGCCGCATACGAGGGCGGCATGCGGCTCACCAGCAGGTACACCAGAAGGGCGATGGCGATCAACAGGTGGCCGTAGCGCGCCACCAGCGCCTTGCTCGAAGGCACATCGGCTTCATCGTGCTGGCCGGTGGCTTGGATCCCGTCGCGCGCCGCCTGAAGGTGAACGGCCAGCAGCAAGTAGAAGTAGTAAAGCCCCGCCGGAATGGTGGCGGCCAGGATCACCTCGTCGTAGGCGAGCCCGGTCACGCCCACCATCAAGAACGCGGTCAGACCCATGACAGGAGGCGTCATCTGCCCGCCGGTCGAGGCCACGGCTTCCACCGCCCCGGCGAACGACCCCTTGAAGCCGGTGCGCTTCATGGTGGGAATGGTCATCGTGCCGGTACTGGCGATATTGGCCACGGTGCTGCCTGAAATCATGCCCATGAAGGCGCTGGCCAGTACGGCGATCTTCGCCTGGCCACCCCTGGAATTGCCGGCGAGCTTGGTGGCAAAACCCATGATGAAATCGATGCCGCCGGTGGACTTCAAGAGCCCTGCAAAGACCATGAAGATGAAGATGGTGCCCGCCGAGAGCTCGGTCAGCGAGCCCAGCACGCCCTGAAAGTTGGGAATCGAGGCGTAGGAGACCAGGCGCTCGAAGCCCATTCCGCCATGGTAGAGAAGCTCGACGGGAATGAGGTTGCCGAAGTAGCCGTACACAAGCCCCAGAATGCCGATAATCGGAATCGTCGCTCCCCACTGCTGCCAGGCAGCCACGAGACTGACCGCGATCAGCAGACAACCTATGACCACATCCGCGCGTTCGGGGCCGAACACGCGATCGGTGATCAGTCCTTGGTACTCGATCAGGATATAACCCATCGTGTAGCCGGCCACGGCAAAACAGACGCCGTAGACCGCTTGCATCCACCAGCGCCGGGTGTCGCCCAGGGCGGTAGCGAAGATGATCAAGAGCGCCAGTCCCAGGTGAAGCGCCTTGAACTGCCCCGAAGGCAGGTAGTACTTGAATACCTGGGTGAGGTGAGTCGCGACCATTACCAGGGTAAGCAGAAGTACCAGATTGGCGGTATTGAGATACCCGCGCTTTGCGTTGAGCAGCTTAGGAGTCATGGTCACGAACTTCGCAAGGTAGCTTCATGGGAAAGGTAGCTTCATAGCGTAGAAGTGCCGCCGCAGGGCGGCGGCACGAATCAGCCTAGCTAGAAACCGGATCGGCGATGATCAGCTCATCGCGCCATACGCCCTGTTCCTGAAAGTAACGTGCCGCACCGGCGCTCACCGGGTAATCTGCCAGTAAATACGCCACGGCGAACTCCACGCTCACGTCTTGAAGCTGCGAACCGATACGGCGCACCTGCTCGGCGTTGTCGAACACGGCCTTGCATACTGCATAGGCGTCCTCGTCCGAGACGCCGGGGTGGGTCGCCAGAAGCCCGGAGATCGCCGGCATCAGCATCTCGCCTTCCACCTTGTCCCACTGTTCACTTGAAACGGTAGTGGACAGAAGCCCTGAGTTGATCTGCTGCGCGCGCTCAAGCACCTCGGGCTCGATGGGCAGCACGCGAAACTCGACGGTACTGTCGATCTCGGCCAGCGACGGCGAAGGGCGCCCGTTGGTCAGCGTAGAGGGAATGGCGTCCACCGCGCCGGACTGGAAAGCGCTGAAGGTGTCGTTCCAGGAGCCGTAGGTCCAGTCCACCTGATCGGCGACGCCGGCTGCTTCCAGGATCGTCTGGTGCATGATGGCGGTCGCCCCGCCGGCGGTGGACGGCATCACCCGCTTGCCCGCCAGATCGGCCAGCGAGTGGATGTCGGAGTCGGCGCGCACGATAAGCGGAATGTTCCACACGG
Source organism: Vreelandella xerophytica (assembly GCF_968048975.1). The sequence goes on from NZ_OZ309106.1 coordinate 815,510, forward strand.
TGTAGGCGAATACCTGACGGGCGTCGATCGGCTCGCGAAAGGGGCGCTCGCCCTTGGTGGCCGGCGGCCAGTCGGTAGAGGTGGTCTGGCCGAAATCGATCTCCTGGCGGCTGGCCATTACCAGGTTCTCGGCACCTCCAGAGGTCGCAAGCGTGGTCGAGCGCAACTCGCTTTCGCGCTGTACCGTCTGAGCGAGGGCCTCGATGATGATATAGCCCGTGGAGCCCAGACTTGCCGAGCCCCAGCGAAGCTCGCGACGGGGCGCGGCCTGCAGAATACCCGGGAATAGGGCGATACCGACCCCCAGGGCGCCTGCCTGGAGCAGCTGTCGGCGGCGGATGTCGATCAGTGAGGGAAGCTGTTTCTCTGTCATGTCATCACCTTTTTTATAGGGGGCGCCTCTTGAAGAGGTCTGAGGGGAGTGCCTGGTTATACGCCGTGATCCTTGACGGCCTGGTTGCTGAGCTCGATATCGCGATGGCCGGGCTGGATCTCGAAGCGTTGGAACGTGGTCGGGCGGCCTTCCTTGGTATAACCGCGCACACGCCAGAGCATGCCTTGGCGCACCGTATCGCCTAGAGCGAGTGCGACGCGCGCATCATTCGAGAAGGCATGAATGCCCAGCTGGTGCTCGAATCGGGAGGTCAGGATGCGCTTGGTCTGAAAAAGATGCTCGTGCAGCGATAAGCCGTCGAATTCACCAGGCGGCTTGTCCATGAGCGTGTCGGCGTAAGCCAGGGGCATATAGAGTTCGTTGTAGGTCCAGGGCTCGCCCTGGACTTGGATCAGGCGCTTGATGACAGCGCAGCGCGTGACGCCACCCAGAAAGTCGGCAATGCCCGCCTCGGGGCTGACCTCGAAAATGCCCAGCCCCTGCAGCGTCAGGTCGAGCGGGCGGCCCTGGTCCATGAAACGAAACACGCGAATGTCCTCGAACTTCACTTCCGGGTCGCGAATGAAAGTGCCCCGACCGTGTTCACGCACCACGATGCCGTCATCTGACAACGCCTTCAGCGCTTTTTGCAGAGTGCCCAGACTTGCCGGTAACTTGGCAGAGAGCTCCTGCTCGGAAGGCAGCTTGTCGCCGGGGATGAGCACGCCTGTCTGCACGGCCTCCTTGATCGCATTGTAGAACCGCGCGTACTTGGGCACGCCGATATGGCTTGCATTGGCAAAATGGGGGAGCGAGGCTTCCACGATTTTTTCTAATGTCACGAGCGTACCTCGAGCCGAAAGCCATTTTTTTGGTATCAATAGCTAGACACAAATAGCTATATAGCTTTAATGATCCTGCCTGCAAAACATGGTAGTTTCAAGCGCAGAACTCATCATTTTTATTCAAGGATTCGCCTTTATGCCGCCATTCACGACCCGTCCTGAGATCAAGGGCACCTTCGGTGCCGTTACCTCGACCCACTGGCTTGCATCCAGTGTGGGTATGGCGATTCTGGAAAAAGGTGGCAATGCCTTCGATGCGGCGGTGGCTGCAGGTTTCGTGCTGCAGATCGTCGAACCGCACCTGAACGGCCCCGGAGGGGAAGTGCCGATCATCGCCATGCGCCACGACGATGACGCCCCCCGTGTGATTTGCGGCCAGGGCGTGACCCCCGAGACGGCCACGCTCGGCGCGTTCGAAAAGCTGGGGTTGAAGATGGTGCCTGGCACCGGTTTACTGCCCGCCGTGGTACCCGGAGCGTTCGATGCCTGGATGCTGCTGTTGCGCGACTACGGTACGCTGACCCTTGAAGAAGTACTCGCCCCCGCGATTGGCTACGCCGAACAAGGGTTTCCGCTGCTTTCGCGAGCGGTATCCTCGATCATTCCGGTGATCGACTTCTTCAAACATGAGTGGCCAAGCTCCGCCGAGCAATGGCTTGTCGACGGCGATGCTCCCAAGGCAGAGGCGCTTTTCCGCTCGCCGCAGATCGCGGCGACCTACCGACGTATTCTCAGTGAATCACAGATGGTCGGCAGCGATCGCGAAGCGCAGATCGAGCGGGCACGGGATGTGTTCTACAAGGGGTTTGTGGCTGAGGCCATCGACACCTTCTATCGCCAGCCGCTAATGGACAGCACCGGCGAGAAGCATGCCGGATTGCTCACCGGAGATGACCTTGCCCGCTGGTCGGCCACTGTCGAGCCTACCGTCAGCTATCGCTATCACGGCGTCGAGGTACACAAGGCCGGGTCCTGGTCCCAAGGACCGGTGTTTCTGCAGCAGCTGGCGCTTTTGAAGGACACCGATTTCAGCGCCTTTGGCCCGGAGAGCCCGGAGTTTGTTCACCGCGTGGCCGAGGCCGCGAAACTCGCCTTTGCCGACCGCGAAGCGTGGTACGGTGACAATAACGGGGGCGTCACGGTCGATACGCTGTTGAGCGACGATTACAACCAGGCGCGCCGGGGACTGCTCGGTGAGCGTGCCTCTCGGGACATTCGACCGGGGCTTGAGGGGGACGCGCGCATTGCCTCGATCATGAAGCTTGCCGGCAGCGAGCCCACGATCGGCCCCGGCGGCGGCGAGCCCACCTTTGCACCGCTCCCCAGCGTGGAAGGGGACACGGTGCACCTGGATATCGTTGACCGATTCGGCAACATGGTCTCGGCCACGCCCAGCGGCGGCTGGCTGCAAAGCTCCCCGAGCGTGCCAAGCCTGGGCTTTTCGATCTCGACAAGGGCGCAGATGACGTGGCTCACGCCTGGACTTGCCAGCACGTTGATGCCTGGCCGTCGTCCGCGTACCACGCTGACGCCGACGCTGATCACCAGGAACGGTAAGCCGTACCTGGCGATGGGCTCCCCCGGCGGCGACCAGCAGGACCAGTGGAGTCTCACTACGTTCCTGCGCATCGTGCACTACGGGTTTGATCTGCAGCGCGCCATCGACGCACCGCAGTTTCAGATCCGGCATTTTCCGGCATCGTTCCACCCGCGGGAAAGCGTGTTGGGCCGTTTAATGATCGAAGGGCGCTTCTCTGAGCAGACTTTAAAAACGTTGCGTGAGCTGGGTCACGACGTGGCGCTTCAGGACGACTGGGCGCTGGGTCGGGTCTGTGCGGTCGCCCGCTATAACGACATGGTACACGCAGCCGCCTCGGCGAGACATATGCAGGGCTATGCCGTGGGGCGTTAAGGCTTCCAGCGGCGGCCCGAGGGTCATCTTGAGCTGCCAAGGCTGAAATTCACACCGCATTGCCCTGGGGCCCGCATGCCTGAGATGGCTTCACCGCCTGCTGATCGGAGCGCTACCAGGCAAGTACCTTTTTTCGGCCTGTCAGCCAGTAAAGTGTTTCTGGCGCCTCGGAATCGGCATGCGGGCAATATAACGCGGTCCCCGGGCGTGCCTTTTTGGTGCAAAAAAGTGTTCTACTGCACTGCCATCACGCCATAAAAGACGCCCAAACAGCCACAGAAGCGGTTTCGTGTTTATTGCCGATGATTCATATCATTGTTTTATATTAATTATTTTAGTCCTGATGGCTTTAGGCCCTGAGCTTGCAATGTATATGACGCAACAAACACATAATGACTCATGACTGCTTTTTGCCAAATACAGAAACAAGAAACGACAGCGACCAATAACGCTAAGCGCAGCAAAAACCGATGAGTATGGCACCTGCAGACGGTGCCCCTGAGACAACGGCGTCCAGGCAAGCTTCTCTTGAAGCTTCCTGGACGCTTTTTGCTTTTAGCCCCGAGATGCCACCCCTGAGCAAAGGGCGCGACGAAGCGCTGCCCGCTGCCCGCACGAGCGCAGATAGCGCTTGGGGAAAGTGACGATTGCGCGCCGAGCGGGTTTCGCGCGATGGGTGTGTATAATGGCCGTCTGACAGGTAGCTGATGACCGGCCCGGCGCTGGCCTGCCTGTGGAACCCAGTGCGGTAGTTGCCTGCCTGAACTTAAAGCGATTCTAGAAGAGGAGCGGGGCCATGGGCGTTTTGAGCAAGCACCTGTTACACAAATGGCCTGAAGCGCTAAGGCGTGCCAGCAGGCAGGTATGGTCATCGGCCACGCCTGATAAAGAACGGCTTTGTTTGCCTGTCAAGGGCGAGTGCGAGAAGGGCACCGTGTACCTGGTGGGCGCGGGTAGCGGCGATGTCGAACTTCTGACGCTGAAAGCGGCGAGGCTTTTGATGCAGGCCGAGGCCGTGGTGTACGACCGGCTCGTCGACGATGAGGTGCTGGCGCTGATTCATCCTGGCGCCGAGCGCTACTATGTAGGCAAGACCCGTGGCTATCACAGCGTGCCCCAGGCCGAAATCGGCGCGCGTCTGGTGGAACTGGCCCGGGCGGGCAAGTCGGTGGTGCGTTTGAAAGGCGGCGACCCGGGCGTGTTCGGGCGCATGGGCGAAGAGCTCGCCGCTCTTGCCGAGGCGAACTTGAAAGCCCGGATCGTGCCGGGAATTACTGCGGCCTCGGCCGCGGCGGCCAGCATGGGCATTCCGCTGACCGACCGAGGCCATGCTCAGCAGCTTCGTTTTGTTACCGCTCAGCTTTGCCGCGAGGGCGGCGCGCCGGACTGGAGCGCCCTGGCGCGCCAGGATGAAACGCTGGTGTTCTATATGGGGCTTTCCAAGGTCGAGGCGATTTGCCAGAGCTTGCGTTTGGCGGGTCTGCCGGACACCTGGCCGGTGATGCTGGTGGCCAATGCCAGTCAGCCCGAACAACAGGCGCTCATCGGCACGCTTTTGGACATGCCCGAGCGTCTGGCCGCCCATCCACTGCCTTCGCCTTGCTTGATCGTGGTGGGAAGCGTGGTGAGCATGGTCGAAAAAAGCCCGGCAGCGCACTCAGCGGGCATCGTCGAAGCGATCCACCCGGCGTAAGGTGGGGAAAAGCTTCATCCATGCGCCCACCACGGCCAGCGTCCCGAAGCCGCCGATCACCGCTGCCGGTATCACGCCGAGTCCTGCGGCCATGCTGCCCGCGCGAAACTCCCCGAGCTCGTTGCTGGAGCCGATAAACAGCATGTTGACCGCGTTCACCCGCCCGCGCATCTCATCGGGGGTGGCCAGCTGAATCAGCGTCATGCGCACGTAAACGCTGATCATGTCCGCCGCGCCCGCCACCAGCATGGCGATCATCGACACCCAGAAAACTTCCGAGAACGCGAATACCAGGTTCGCCAGCCCAAAGACCGCCACCGCGGCGAACATGACGTGCCCCGCGCGCCGGGTAATACCGCGGATGCCCAGATAAAGCCCCATCAGCAGTGCGCCAACGGCGATGGCGCTTCTCAGCGCTCCTAGCCCTTCCGATCCCACGTGAAGCACTTCCTGGGCGTAGATGGGCAAAAGAGCCACCACACCGCCCAGCAGTACGGCAAAAAGGTCCAGCGAAATCGCCCCTAGAATGATCGGCTGATGGCGAATATAGGCGATGCCGGCGGAAAAGCGCTTCCAGGCGGTCGTTTCAAGCGCTTTGGCCCGCTCTGTGAAGCGTACCGGTACCCACAGTAGCAGGCCAAGGGCGACAAGAAAGCAGCCCAGACATACCGCGTAGGCCAGGCGCCCACCGCCTATCCCATAAAGCACGCCGCCCAGAAGCGGCCCACCGATCACGGCGATCTTCATGATCGAACTGTTCAGGGCGATGGCGCTGGCCAGCTGTGCCCGCGGCACGATGTTGGGCAGCAGGCTTTGCAGGGTAGGGCCGGTAAACGCCCGGGCACAGCCAAAAAGTGCCAGTACCAGATAAAATGCCGTCACATCGTCTGGGTTCGTCTGGGCAAGTGTCAGCAGCAGCGCGCTACAAAGCCCTTGCACCGCCCAGCTGAGCATCAAGATGCGCTTTCTCGAGAAACGGTCCACTACATCACCCGCAGGAAGCAGCAGCACGACCATGGGCAGGAACTGGGCAAGCCCCACGTAGGCCAGTGACATCGCATCGCGGGTAATATCGTACACCTGCCAGGCCACCACGATCGCCTGGATCTGCATGGCGAAGACCGCGGCGAGCCGCGAGAATAAAAAGCTCACAAAACCAGGCTGGCGATAAAGAGGGAGCCACGGGGCCATCGGGGATTCGCTATGGGACATGGCACTCTTGTTTAGCAGGCAAAGAAAAGAGTGTAGCGCATTGCCCCTGGCGGTTGAACTCGCCTTTCTTTCGCCCCATATCACTAGTCAAAGGTCAAAGACCCGGCACACGTCAGTGCTTCATGGAAAAAGGAGGACATCTATGACGACGAACACGATGCCCAATCCTGGTTTCGGTACCTATCGGCTGGAAGGCGAGACGCTCAAGCAAAGCATCAGTGCCGCGTTGGACGCGGGCTATCGGCATATCGATACGGCCCAGTTCTACGGTAATGAAGAAACGGTGGGCGAGGTGCTGCGCGACAGCAGCGTGGCCCGAGGCGATATTTTCCTGACGACGAAGGTCTGGTACGACCGCCTGGAACCTCACCGGCTCAAGCAGAGTGTGGATGAGTCCTTGAAGCGACTCAAGACCGAGTATGTGGACCTTCTGCTGATTCACTGGCCCTCGCCCAATGATGAAGTGCCCATGCGTGACTACCTGAGCGCGCTCAAAGAGGTGAAGGCGGAAGGCAAGGCGCGCCATATCGGCGTGTCCAACTTCACCATCGCCCAGCTGGATGAAGCTCAGGGCATTCTGGGCAAGGGCGAGATCCTTACCAACCAGATTGAAGTACATCCGTTTTTACAAAACCGCAAGCTGGTGGATCACTGCAACGCCTCAGGCATTCAGGTCACCGCCTTCATGCCCCTGGCCGTGGGAAAAGTGATGGAGGATCCGACGCTCAAGCAGATTGCTGGCGTGCATGGGGTGAGCCCGGCCGAGATCACCATGGCCTGGCTCAAGGCGCGAGGCATCGTGACCATTCCCTCATCCACCAAGGCGCGCAATATCGAAAGCAACATCAAGGCTTTCGAGCTTACCTTGAGCGATGCGGAAATGGCCGATATCGCAACGCTTGACCGGGGCGAGCGCATTGCCAACCCGGATATGGCGCCTCAGTGGGACGAATAGGCAAGATGGGTAAGCAAGACACGTAAGCGGTACGATCATCTACTCGTCACGTGGCCGTCCTGGGTGGGCATGGGCGCTTCACTTGGAGACGTTGTCTTCTGCCGGCTGGCATCTCTCCAGCCGGTAACCCGCCTGATAGACGCTTTTCAAACGTAGCCCGTGGCGGCCATCCAGCTCGAGCTTGCGGCGAAGCCGGCTGATATGGGTATCCACCGTGCGGGTCGAAAGATCCCCCTTTTGTCCCCACACCAGCTCCAGCAAGTGGGGCCGGGTCAGAATCTCTCCTGGCCGGCTGAAAAGCAGGGTCGCAAGGCGGAACTCACGCTCGGTAAGGTCGGCAGGCGATGCGTTCATGTAAATCCGCCGCGCGTCGCTGTCGAGAGAGTAAATATCCGAGATAACGCACGGGGGAGGGGCAGCCCTGCCACCCGAGCGGCGTCTGAGCGCGTTGATCCGCGCAATCAGCTCCCTGGGGCGCAGCGGCTTGGCAAGAAAGTCGTCGGCACCCTGCTCCAGCGCCTGCACGACGCTATCCTCGTGCTGGCTGGCGGTAATGAACAGGATGGGGCCTTTCCAGCCGTCGTGCAGGCGAAGGTGGCCGACCACATCCAGGCCGCAACCGTCCGGCAATCGCCAGTCGATGATGAGAAAGTCGAACGATCGTCGAGCGCTTCGGCGCAGCTCGCTGGTGCGGCTGAACAGCGATACGCGATGCCCGGCGGCGCTCAGGCACTGCTCGATGAATGCCTGCTGATCCAGGTCATCTTCCAACACACCAATATGCATGGCTTCAGGCTTCTCGTCTGACGAACGCTCCCTTCGCCCGGCCTCGTGGCTTGGGCGCGTGCGAGCGTTTTTGGCACAAAGGTTCACAGTTGGCCTTCGAAGGGTCGTAATATACTCAAGGCCCGCCACTGTTCGCGGGCAGGCCATCATACCTTGAAAGGCAGCTATACTTTGAAAGTCAACTATACCTTGAAGGTCAACTATACTTTGACCGAAAGCTTACCAGTTATGCGCTACATGGTCGCCCTGGTGGCGGCCTTTTTGCTGACACCGCTGCAGGCCGACCCGCTCAAGGCACCGCAGGACCGCGTTATTCTGACCGTTTCCGGCAACGTGCAAAACGTCAATGTGGGTGACGAGGCGCATTTCGATCGCGCCATGCTGGAAGCGCTGGCGCAGCACGAGACGTTGACGCGCACGCCCTGGCACGATGGCCAGGTGCGGTTTCAGGGGCCTTTGATTCGAACGGTGCTTGAGGCCGCTGACAGCGAAGGCGAGCAGGTGCGGGTTTCGGCATTGAACGACTATGCGGCGACGATCCCCCTAAGCGATGTCTATGACTACGACGTGATCTTCGCCATGAGCGCTGATGGCGAGACGTTGCGCATTCGTGACCAGGGCCCCTTGTTCGTGATTTACCCCTTCGATGATGCTCCAGCGCTTTTAAATGAAGTGACGCTCTCGCGTTCGGTGTGGCAGGTCAACCACATCACTATCGAGTAACCAGACGCAGGGGCAGTGTCTGATGCTATCAGGCTGGAAACGCTATTTTTATCGCGGCGCTGGCATTGCCACCTTGTCGGCCATCCTTTTCTTCTTTTCGGCGATCGCGACCGGTGGCGTGATCTACTATCGCCAGCAAGCCCTGGAAAACCGCTTGCTGGAGAGCATGCTCTGGTCCACCTATCAGTTCGACAGAGAAGTGCGCGAGCTTCGCCTGCAGCTGCTGGCGAACGCGCCCTCCCATGACGATCTGCTGTTACGTCTTGAAATTCTCTTTAGCCGCCAGGCGCTTTTGCTAAAGGGGGATCTCGGTAGAGAAATCGCCCAGATAGAAAGTCTTCATGCGCTGGTCCAGATGTCTCAAGCGTCTCTTGTCGACCTGGAGGCGATGGTCGAAGACTTGTGGAGCAACCTGGCGACGCTGACCCCGGGGTTTGTCGCTACCCTGCGCGACAGCGTGAACGTGCTTCAGACGCTGACTGCCGCCATCCTGGTGGAAACCAACGCGAATGTGGCGCGAACCCGCACGGAAGAACGTGAAGCACTGACCCGGCTCTACGGGTTGGTGCTTGTGCTGATCACGCTGTTGATGATCTCGGGGGGCTCGCTGGTCCGCGCCCTCATAGTGGAGGGACGCTCCAACCTGGACAAGGCGCAAGCGCTCGAGAAGCAGAGCCGCGAGCTCAACGTCACAGCGCAAAAGGCGGAAACGGCAAGCCGCGCCAAGTCGGAGTTCATGGCGATCGTCAGCCACGAGATACGCACCCCGCTCAACGGTATCGTCGGGATGGCCGACCTGCTCAGCGAAGAAGTGAAGACGTCCGCCGCGACGGACTACCTGATGGCCATCAAGCGAAGCGCCGAAAGCTTGCGCTGTGCCATCAACGATATCCTGGATTATACCAAGATCGAATCGGGGTATCTGGATCTCAACATTCAGCCGTTCGATCTACGCCAGTGTATCGATGAGCTCGGTTCGGGCTATGCCATACAGTCACAGTCCCGGGCGGTCGCCTTTGACTATGCGCTGGCTGACGAGGTGCCTCACCATGTAGAGGGGGACAGGGCGCGGCTCAGGCAAATCCTGATGAATCTGATCAACAACGCCTTGAAGTTTACCGAGGAAGGCTTCGTCAAGTGCTCCGTCACGCTGACAAGAGAGGGGTTTATCCGCTTTGAAGTGCGTGATACCGGTTGTGGTATCAGCGATCAAAATCAAGCTCTGCTGTTCTCTCCCTTTTCCCAGGTGGACACCTCCATTTCCCGGCGCCACGAGGGCTCCGGTCTGGGCCTTGCGATCTGCAAGCGCCTGGTCGAGTCGATGCACGGAGAAATCGGCGTCAACAGCGTAGAGGGAGTGGGGAGTCGCTTCTGGCTGACGGTACCGCTGCCTGCCATCGAGGCGCCTGTAGAGTACACCACCCAGAACAGCCAGCCGCATCTGGCGGCCAATCAGCATATTCTGGTGGTAGAGGATAACGCCTTGAATCAAACGGTGGCCAAGGAGATGCTCAAGCGCCTGGGGCAGCGGGTCAGCCTTGCCGATAACGGCGAGGCGGCACTCGCGCTCTTGAAGCACAAGCGCGACGATATCGATCTGGTGCTCATGGACATGCAGATGCCGGTGCTCGACGGATTGGAGACCGCCCGTCAGTGGCGCAGTCACGAACGCCAGCATCGCCTTGCCTACCTTCCCATCGTGGCGATGACGGCCAATGTCATGCCGGAGCATCGCACTCGCTGTATGCAAAGCGGGATGGACGACATGATTCACAAGCCGTTCACCCGCTGTGAGCTTTGTCAGACCCTGTGCCGTCATCTTTTGAAAGCCTCAAGCGACGAGATGACAAGGGCTCCACTTGATGAGGTGTCGACGCCTGACCAAGCCGAAACGTCATCGCCTGAGAACGTCGTGGTGGATCTGCCTACCTGCAGGGAACTCAAGGAGACCTTCGAGGCCGCGGCGTTGAACAACTTGTTGGCGAGGTTTCTGGACCGTCTCGCCGAGCGAGAGGAGCGCTTGATGGACCAGCTTGAAAACGGCCGTCGGCAGGCGTTTCACCAGGAAGTGCATTCACTCAAGGGGGCCGCCTCGTCGCTGGGCTGTACGGCCATTGCCGAGTGGGCAAGCCGTATGGAGGCCCTGGCACTGAAGGCGCCCACTGAGGCGTTGAAAAGTGGCCTAGCGCGGTTGGCGGACTTGAAAAGGGCTACTCAAAAGGCGTTGGAGCAGGAGGACATGCTGGACGCTTGAGCCGAGGCGTTGACGCCTTGCTGGCCAAACCACATATCAAACGCCGCCACGGTGAGCGGTCGGGCAATAAAGTAGCCTTGGCCCAGGGTGCACCCAGCCTCGACGAGAAGATCCAGCTGCGCTTGGGTTTCGATACCTTCCGCCACCACGTCAAGCCCCATTCGCTTGCCCAGATCGATCACGGAGAGAGTGATGGCGCGCGCCGCGTCGTCCTCATCCATCGACGAGACGAAGCTGCGATCCACCTTCAGCTCGCCGAAAGGCAGCCGATAGAGCTGAACCAGCGATGAATATCCCGTGCCGAAATCATCCAGCGCGAGTTGACAGCCCCGGTCGCGCAGCGCTTCCAGTACATGACGCGCATACCCCAGACATTCGATTCCCACCGATTCCGTCAGCTCCAGCGTCAGGTGCTGGTTGCCCGTCTTGTACCGTTGGGTCAGTTGATCGAAGGCCTCGACGACGCCCTCTGTCTTGACGAAATCCGCCGAGATATTGACGGCGATATTCAGTGACCAGCCTTTGGCCTGCCATAGGGCTTGCTGAGCAAGCGCGAGTTCGAGCACCTGCCAGGTTAATGGCCCCATGAGATCATGCTGCTCTGCCAGCGGAATAAAGCTGCCGGGGAAAAGCAGCCCTCGCTCGGGATGCTGCCAGCGAACGAGAGCCTCGACACCGATGATGTCACCGCGCTGCAAGTCCAGTTTGGGCTGGTAGACCAGAAAAAGCTCCCCGGACTCGATGGCGACCGCCAGCTCCGAAGAGGTGGGCGCTTTCGGCAGTTTCTTGAGAGGCGCCAGAAAAGCCGAAAGACCGGTAAGAAACTCAGCCTTGGGCAGAAACCCCAGCATCTGCAGCCCCTTCGACCGACCTGTCTCGATGGCGTGTGTAACGCTATCCGACGAGCTACCGCTGATCAGCAAAATGGCGGTGTTGAGCCTTAGGTCGTGAAGGTAGTCAAGAATATCCAGTCCGGTAAACTCGCCAAGCCCCAGGTCGAGCAGGATAAGCTCTGCATTCAGCAGGGAAGGCTTGCGTGCCAGTTCCCCAAGACTGCCTGAGGTCTCAACGAGGTAGCCGTGCTGCTGGAGCAGCATCTTGCTCAATAGCTGAACATCTATATCGTCATCAATTACCAACGCACGGGAAGGCATGCCGTTTCCTTTAAGAACTTATCCTTGAAAAGCCTCCAGGAGAAGCTTGCACTTGGTACACGCCCCTTCGCGACGGGCCCCAAGCGTCAAAGCAAAGTGTATCAGAATGCCGCCCCCCTCAGTCTTAGGGCTCGGTTCGGCGCCGTTTTGACCCCGGCTGCGCAAACGCTGACTCAAAGAGAGAAGGCATCACGGTCGAAAACAGCCATGTTTTCAACTTTCAAACGACTGTTTTTACAATTTATAAATTATTAAACAACTGTATCGAGAATGCATCTTTATTTATAACCCTCTGCCTGAAGGTAAAAAAGATGCGCATAGCGTCCGTTGGCCGCCAATAACTCATCGTGGCCGCCTTGTTCGATGATCCGTCCCTGATCGATGACCAGAATCAGCCCGGCGCTGCGCACGGTGGAAAAGCGATGCGAGATCAGAATCGTCATCTTGTCGCGGCTATGCTCGCGAAAGCGGGCGAACACGTCTGCTTCGGCGGCAGCGTCCATGGCGGCGGTGGGTTCGTCGAGCACCAGAATATCGGCGTCTTCGCGCATGTAGGCTCTTGAAAGCGCAATCTTCTGCCACTGCCCGCCGGAAAGTTCCTGACCATCCTTGAACCAGCGTCCGAGCTGGGTATGGTAGCCCTTTGGCATCTGTTCGATAAAGTGATCCGCCAGGCCGAAATGCGCTGCCTGCTGCCAGCGGGCTTGATCGCCAAACGCCTGGGTGTCACCCACGCCCAGGTTCTCGCCCACCGGAAGCTGGTAGCGCACGAAGTCCTGAAAGATCACCCCCACTCGCTTTCTGAGCGTGGCCGCATCCCAGTCGCGCAGATCGCTGCCATCCAGCAGAATGCGTCCCTGGGTCGGTTGATAGAGTCGGGTCAAGAGCTTGATGAGCGTCGTCTTGCCCGAGCCGTTTTCACCCACTAGTGCGAGGCTGTGCCCCGGTGCCAGATGCAGCGAGATGTGCGTCAGTGCCTGGCGCCCGCCCGGATAGGCAAAGCTTACATCCTCAAAGCGCAGGCCATCGCCCGGCACCGCGCCTTGGGTGAGCGCTCCGCCTTCCTGCTCGGTGGGGTGTTCAAGATAATCATACAGATTGGACAGGTAGAGATTGTCCTCGTACATGCCGCTGACGGCGGTAAGTATGGCGGAAAGCGCCGTCTGGCCCTGCTTGAATACCATCAGGTACATGGTCATCTGGCCCAGGGTAAGCGCGCCGACAATGGTTTCGAGCACCACCCAGCCATAGGCGATGTAAAAAGTGAGCGTGCCCAGCAAGCCCAGCACGAACCCCCAGCCTTCGCGCTTCAAGGTCAGCAGGCGGTCTTCAGCAAACAGGCGCGAGAAAATGGCTCGGTACCGGCCCAGAAACAGTGGCTCCAGGCCGAAGAGCTTGACCTCCTTGATGCTGTCTTCCCGGGCCAGTACGGTTTCCAGATAGCTTTGCATGCGGGTTTCCGGCGAACGGCGTCGGAACAGGCGAAACGCGTCTCCGGAGAATTTTGCCTCCGAGATGAATACCGGCACGGCGCCCACGGCCAGGATCATCAATGCCCAGGGGGAAAACTGAATGAGCAGCACGCTGAAACTGGCAAGCGATATTGCGTTCTGAATGAATCCGAAGGTCTTGGTGACCAGTGCCAGTGGCCGGGTGGAAGCCTCCCGCCGGGCCCGGGTGAGTTTGTCGTAAAGCTCGGAATCCTCGAACTGTCCCAATGACAGCGTGCCGGCCTTCTCGAGAATCAGGACGTTCACCTTCTGGCCCAGCATCGCCCGTAAAAGGGATTGCTGAGCGGCAAGCCCGCGCTGTGCCAGGGCGATCAGCGCGATGATCAGTGCCTCGAGCGCCACCAGTTGAAGCACCGGGGCGATAATGATGAAGAGCACCGGCTCTTCCGCGTTCTCGTAGGCCTGCATGGCGCCGACCACGCCGTCCACGATCAACTGGCCCACCCAGGCCGCCAGCGCCGGTAATACCCCTGCCACCAGGGTACAAAGCGCCAATCCCAGCATCATCCAGCGCGAGGTGCCCCATACCAGTGCCAAGGCGCGTCGGCTATAGCGGAACACGCTGAAAAAGCCGGTAATGGGGGAGGAGAGTCGAAACAAGGACATGAAAGGAGGCTACCTTGAGCGCGTGTCAAAGCGCCATGATGCAACGCTTTGACCGCGACCACCAAGCCATCTCCTGCATAAACGGTATCGAAGATGGCCCGATGGCGCATCAATAGGCTTTAAAGCGGCAACACGGCCCCGTCAGTACGCGGCTCGGTGCCGCCCTGCAGTACGCCGGATTCAGAGTCACGCAAAATCACCTGCCCACGTCCGAAGCTGAGCGAATCGGCGACCTTGACGATCTTGTGACCGCGCCGGGCCAGTGCCAGGGCCAGATGGTTGGGAAAATCGGCTTCGACTTCGATGGTTCTGCCACTGGTCCATTTCCAGCGCGGCATATCCAGCGCCGCCTGGGCGTTGAGCCCATCGTTCAACAGGCCGGTCACCACCTGGACATGGCCCTGGGGCTGCATATAGCCGCCCATCACGCCAAAGGGGCCGATGGCCTGATTATCCTTGGTGATGAACCCCGGAATGATGGTGTGATAGGTGCGTTTTCCCGGTGCCAGCGCGTTGGTGTGCTTCGGGTCCAGCGAGAACGACCAGCCGCGGTTTTGCAGGCTGATACCCGTGCCCGGTACCACCATGCCCGACCCGAAGCCCTTGAAGTTGCTTTGGATGAACGACACCATGTTGCCGTCACTGTCGGCGGTGGCCAGATAGACCGTACCGCCCTGAAGCGGATTGCCGTGCACCGGGTCGAGGGCCTGCTCACCAATGAGGGCGGCGCGCTCCGTCAGGTACGCATCGCTCAGAAGCTCCTCGGTGGTGGGCTTCATGGCATCGCGTTCGGTCAGGTGCTTGAAGCCATCCACGTAGGCAAGCTTGGTGGCTTCAATGCGCCGGTGCAACGTCTCGACGATATCGCCTTTGGCGCTATCGAGCTTGTCCAGCATGCCCAGAGCCTGAAGCACGATCAGGCCGCTGCCGTTGGGTGGAATCTCCCAGATGTCGTGCCCTTGATAGCGCACGCTGATCGGGTCGACCCATTCCGGGGCGTAGCCGGCCAGGTCCTCTTTACGCAAAAAGCCGCCATGTTCTCGGGAGAACGCGTCGATCCGATCGGCAAGCTCGCCACTGTAGAACGCGTGGGCTTTCGTGTCGGCAATCGCTTTCAGACTTTTCGCGTGGTCTGGCGACGACCATACCTCGCCCGGGGCGGGGGCATGGCCCTTGGGGGCGAAGGTTTCAAACCAGGGTTTGAAGGCTGCGTCATCATAGGCGCTGTAGTTGTGAAACGCCTCTTCCCACATCTGGTGAATGACCGGCGTGACCGCAAAGCCTTCGTCGGCAAGAGCAATGGCCGGCACCAGAAGCTCGGCAAAGGCCAGCTTGCCAAAGCGTTCGGAAAGCGCTGCCCAGGCGGCGGGTGCGCCGGGAATGGTGACCGGCAGCATGCCGTGGTTGGGTATTGCGTCATGACCCAGCGCCTTCATCGCCTCGATGGTGGCTGTCTGCGGCGCCTGGCCGCTGGCGTTAAGCCCATGGAGCTTGCCGTCCACCCAGACGATGGCAAAGGCGTCACTGCCAATACCGTTGGAGGTCGGCTCGACCACGGTGAGAGCGGCGGCGGTGGCAATGGCGGCGTCAATGGCATTCCCCCCTTGCTGCAGAATACGGATACCCACCTGAGCGGCCAGCGGTTGGGACGTGGCCACCATGCCGCGCGTGGCGAAGGTGGTCATTCGGCGCGAGGCGCTGGGGTAGTACAGTGCATCGTGTTGCATGATGAAATCCTGTCGGTAGAAAGTAAGGAAGGCTGTCTTAGTCGCCGGACGCCGCTACGGTTTGCCTTGCACGCCGGACCTTGCGGTCTTGATAGAGCGAGAACACGATGGAGATTGCTGCCAGGGCCAGAAACAGCGCTGAAAGCGGGCGGGTCAGAAAGGTGAGCCAGTTCGCATCGAGTTCCAGCGCGCGGAAAAGCTGGCGCTCCAGATTATTGCCCAGCACTACGCCGAGTATCAGCGGCGTCAAGGGGACCTCCGCCTTCCAGAGCAGATAACCCACCACGCCGAAGATGAACAGCACCCAGATATCGAAGAGATTGTTGTTCAGCGCGTAGGCGCCGATGGCGCAGAGCATCAACACCACGGGCACCAGGACCTGCTGGGGGATCAGCGATATCTTGGCGAACCAGCGCATCAGGAGCAGGTTGCACAGCACCATGATAATGGCGCCGACGAGCAAGCTGACATAGATCGCTCCGACCAGAATCGGATTCTGCTCGAACATCAAAGGCCCCGGGGTGATACCGTGCAGAATCAATACCCCCATCATGATGGCCATGGGGAGATCGCCCGGAATACCCAGCGCCAGGGTGGGTACAAAGGCCCCGCCCGCCACGGCGCTGTTGGAGGCTTCCGAGGCCACGATGCCGCTGGGAGTCCCCTTGCCGAACTCCTCGGGGTGGCGGGAAAACTTCTTGGCCTGGTCGTAGCTGACAAAGTTGGCCACCGTGCCGCCGGTGCCGGGCAGGGCCCCGATCAGGCTGCCGATCAGCGAAGAACGCAGGGTATTGAGCTTTTGTGCCCCCATATCCTTCAGAATAAGCTTGTAGGGAATGGTGACGTTGGTATTTATCTTCTGCGCTTCGCCTTGTGTATCTCGCAGTTTTTCGATGTTGCCCAGAAGCTGCGAGAACGCGAACACGCCGATCATCACCGGCAGGATTTCAAAGCCCGACCCCAGCGCCTGCAGGCCGAAATCAAAGCGCAGGTTACTGTTGCGGTCATACCCGACGGTAGTGATCAAAAGCCCGATAGCCGCGGCCAGAAGCCCCTTCAAGAGTGCGCCGTTGGAAAGCCCTGCCACCAGAGTCAGTGCAAACACGATCAGCGCCGTGATTTCCCAGGGTCGGAAATTCATGCTGAAGCTTGCAATCAGCGGGCCGAAAAAGACCAGTACTGCCACGCTGATGATCGTGCCCAGAAACGATGCCACGATACCGATGCCCAGCGCGCGGCCGGGTTCGCCCCGCTGCGCCATGGGATAACCGTCGTACACCGTGGTGATGGAGGAAGGGGTGCCCGGAATACCGAGCATGACCCCCGAGACAATGCCACCGGAATAGCCGCCCACGAATACGCCCACCATCAGCGAAACGCCGCTGACCGGATCCATGGCGAAGGTGAACGGAAATACCACCAGGATGGCCATGGTCACGGTAAAGCCGGGAATGCTGCCACCGACGATACCGAACAGCACACCGATGACGATCAAGCCCAGTACGGAAGGGCTGCCGACTTCGGCCAGCGCCTGAAGAAAAAAGTTGGTCATGGGAAACACCTCACCGTTAGGGCAGCCAGACGTTAAGCCCGTAGCGAAAAATGACGTATAACGACGCGGCCAGTACCACGCTGATACTCAGATTGATCACCCATTTGCGCCTGGTATCGATCCCCAGCAGCAGCGCCTGGGACGCGATCAAGAAGCCGGTCGTTGCCACGGTGTAGCCCACCAGGGGAAGCAGGGCGGCATAAAGGCCGAAAAGGAGAAACAGGGCGAGGATGGTCTTGCGCTCGATGAACCAGGTCCGGGTGCGGCGCATGAAAGGCGACGCCACCGTCTGGCGGGTAATGAAGGAGCGTGCCAGTACCAGAAGCGACAGCACGCCGATCGTGACCAGTAATATGCGGGGGAACAGCGCGGAGCCGTAGGGCTGCCAGGACGTGGGCGGGCGAATGGAGCCCGACTCCACCCACATGACGGCCACCAGCAGCAAAAGAGCCAGGGCCAGGGCCCGATCTTTCGTTAGCGTCAGCATCTTGAATGTCTCCAGTAGCCTCCAGGCTCATCCCGGAGGCGTCAGCTCATGAAGTCGCGGGGGCGTCAGTTCTGAAAGTCGATAGTTTCAGCGGCTTCAGCAAGTGCCTGCTGATTGTCAGCCAAGAACGCCTGATACTCTTCACCGGCCAAGTACCGCACGATCGAGCCGAACTCGTTTTCTATGCGCGCCTGGAGTTCTTCGTCTTCAAGTGCCTGGCCGTAGGCCTGGGCTACTTCGTCAATGATGTCCTGAGGGGTGCCTTTCGGGGCGAAAATGCCGCGGCTGGTGGAGTGATCCATCTCGATGCCCTGTTCGCGCAGGGTGGGCACCTCGGGCATGCCATCCAGTCGCTCCGGGTGGGCAATGCCTAGCGCACGAAACGAGCCGTCTTCATAGAAGGCGCCGCCGGAGGGAAGGTTGAACATGGCAAAGTCCACTTCACGGGCCATCAGTGCCGAGACCTGCTCGCCGGTGTCGGGGTAGCCCACCAGGCGAACATCGGCCATGTCGATCCCTGCCTTCTGGAAAAACTGGGCCCAGAAGAAGTGGTCGGTCGAGCTTGGAATCATGCTGAAGCGCACCTGGCCGGGGTGTTCGCTGACGTAGTCGGCAATTTCGTCGGCGCTTTGCACTTCATGGCCGGCGTAGGTGGTGGGAATGTTGATGGTCTGGGTAAGAAGTGCAATGGGCTCGAAGGCGTCGTAGGAATAGTCCACCATGCCGGCGAGATGGGACAGCGCGATCGTGTCGTGGCTACCCAGCAGCGTGTAACCGTCAGGCCTGGCGTCCTTGACATTGCGCGAGCCAAGCGTGGCACCGGCGCCGGCCATGTTGACCGGCACGATCGCTTGACCCAGGTGCTGCTCGGCTTGCTGGGAAACCAGACGAAAGATGATGTCGGTCGCGCCGCCCGGCCCGTAGGGAATGATCAGGCGAATATCCTGCTCGGGATAATCGGCCTGGGCCAGCGAGCCGAAAGCGAGGCCGGAGGCCAGGCCAACGGCGGTGAGGGCAGTTCTTGGGGAAAAAGTGAAGCGCGTCATTTTTATACACCTTTATGATTGAGGTGGTGCGTGTAGTGGCTGCCGAAGCAGCCAGGTCGTGAGCGCGTGCGTCCAATTGTTTTTTTATTGGTGAGTGAAACGTCAGCCTAGCAGGGTGGCTCCGTAGATGAGGGCGCCGATGACGACAAACGCCGGATGAATCTTCAGCCAGACCAGCGCCACAGTAGCCGCGGCGCCGATCAGCAAGGTATGGATGATGCCGGCGCTTTCAACGCCTTCCAGGAAGAAGCTCAGCGTCAGCCACGCCATCATTATAGCGATAACCGGGCGTACCCATTGGCTCATGCGCTTGACCTGGGGTGATTCCCGATGACGATAGAGAATGCCCAGCGCGCCGAGCATCAGCAGGAGCGAGGGCACGACGGTCGCCAGTACGGCGATAAACGCGCCCAGGGCGCCGGCGACTTCATAGCCGATGTAGCCGGCCATCTTGGTGGCAATCGGGCTTGGCAGGGCGTTACCCAGGGCGAGCGTCTCGGCGAAACCTTGCGAGGTCATCCAGCCGTAGCGGCCGACCACCTCCGCCTCTAGAAGGGGAATGATCGCCGGGCCGCCGCCGTAGCCGATGATGTTGGGAATGAAGAAGGCCAGAAACAGCTCCCAGTAGATCATGCGGACGTCTCCACAGGTTTTTTACGCTTGGGTGTCAATAGCGCAGCTGCCAGAATGGCGCCGATGATGATGCCCGGGTGCACGCCCAGCCAGTAGATCAGCCCGCCGGCCACCAGGGCGATCACGATACTGGTCAGCCAGCCCAGCGACGCCTTGGATTTTTCCAGAAAGTCCCAAGTCAACTGGCCCATCATCACCATCACCACGGGAATCACGGCTTGGCCCATGCCGCGAATCCAGGCAACATCGCGATAGCGACTGAAAACACCCAGCATCACGATCATGGCGACGATCATCGGGCCCGTAACGGCCAAAAGCGCCGTGATACAGCCGGCAACCCCCCCCACACGATAGCCGATGTACCCCGGCATCTTGGTGGCAATGGGGCCGGGCAGCGTATTGCCGATCGCCAGGATATCGGCGAACTCTTCGTCGGTGAGCCACGTGTGGCGCTTGACCACTTCGGCGTGCACCAGGGGAATCATCGACGGTCCGCCACCAAACCCAAAAATGCCGACGCGGAAAAACGCCCAGAATAGTGCCGGTAGCTTCATGAAAGTATCGCTCGTTTTGATCGCCCCGTTATTCGTTGCGAAAAGAGGCAGGAATCGGTTTTGGAAAAGGTTGATCGCATTTTTGTAAAAAAATCGATTATTTTTAGAATAGAATATAAGCCAAGCGCGTAAGCGTCAACACTACGCAGCGCTGACCGGAAGGTATGGGTTAATGTAG
Source organism: Vreelandella xerophytica (assembly GCF_968048975.1). The sequence continues at coordinate 835,711 of NZ_OZ309106.1, forward strand.
GCACTCCGTGCTAAGGACGTCATCATGAGTAACGTAAGCGAGACGCAAAGCGGTACGTCGTCGAGCCGCATTTATGAAACGCTACGCAAGGACCTGGTGCGAGGGCAATTCACCGCCGGTGAAAAGCTCGCGATCAATGCATTGAAAGAGCGCTATCAGGTGGGGTTGAGCCCCTTGCGCGAAGCGCTTAACAAGCTCGCCGCTTACGGGCTGCTGGTTCAGGAGAATCAGCGGGGCTTCAGTGTTCCCAGGCTAAGTCAGGAAGAGCTCGAGGATATATCCCACCTTCGTCTGGAGCTTGAAGGCATGGCGTTCGAGCGCGCTATCCAAAATGGCGATGCCCAGTGGGAGGCGGATCTGCTGGCCGCCGCGCATCGGCTCAAGCGCGCGGACAAGACCCTGGACAAAGGCGATGTCTGGGAGCAGCTTCATACCCAGTTTCATCGCACCCTGGTGGCGCCTTGCGGATCGGTTTGGCTGATACGCTTTATCGAACAGCTCCACGACCAGTTCGACCGCTATCGCCGTCTAGGTCCCAACCCGCCCTTGATACGCCAGACTCTGGACGACCAGCACCACGAGCTGGTCGAACGTGCCTTGCAGCGCGATGTGGAGGCCGGGCGAGCGTTGATGGACGATCATATTCAAAAATCTTTTGATGTGGCACTGGCGCACTATCAGCAGCATACGTAGCCTTGCATGAACGATCTTGCAGCGCTGAAAACCTGTAATGACTAGCGCTTGTAATGACTAACGCTTGCAACGACTCCAAAGAGGACAGGATGGCAGTCACTGATGACGAAGTGGTAAAACACACCTTGGCCTGGGTGCAAGGTTTTATCGTCGAGCACGATATCTGCCCCTTCGCCAAGCGTGAGCTTGACCGCGAGCGGGTGCGCGTTCAGGCGGTACGCTCTAAAAAAGTCGAGGTGGCTCTGGAGGAGCTGGCCGCGGAACTCGAATGGCTGAGCGCCCATGCCGAAGTCGAGACGACGCTGCTGGTACTGCCCACACTCTTCAAAGGATTTGAACACTACCTGGATTTTCTGGAGCTTGCCGAAAGCCTGGTCGAGGAGCTTGGCTTCGAAGGCGTCTTTCAGTTGGCAAGCTTTCATCCGGACTACTGCTTTGCTGATACTGACCCATCGGAGGCGTCCAATTATACCAATCGCTCTCCCTACGCCATGGTGCACGTTCTGCGTGAAGAGAGTGTCGAGAAAGCGATCGCGTTCTACGGCGATACCTCGGCGATCCCCGAGCGTAATATCGCTCTTTTGAACGCCATGGGGAGCGAGGCCGCCGAGGCGCAACTGCAGCACTGTCTGGAAGTCGACGCTAAACGCTAGGGCCGTGAATCACCAACCGGTGCTTGCCGCGGTCTTTCGCCTCGTACAGAGCGCTGTCGGCCAGTTGCAGCACGGTTCCCATATGCTGGTCGTGGTGAGGCCACCAGGCCGCGCCCAGGCTGCATCCCACCGTCGCATGCTGACCCTGGGTCAGTGTGATCGGCTGGGAGATGGCCGTCAGCAAACGCTGGCTTACCTCATGTGTGAGCATTTCCAGGGAGTGGGGCTGAGTTTTCAACACCATGACGAACTCGTCGCCGCCCAGTCGCGCAACGATATCGCCGCTTCTGAGAGTGTTTTTCAGCCGCTGGGTAATTTCGATCAGCAACAGATCGCCCGCGTGATGGCCCAGCCCGTCGTTTACCTGCTTGAAACCATCCAAGTCGATAAAGAAGACGATCATGCTCTGTTGCTGTCTTTGCGCTTCGGGAACGGCAAGCTGCAGGTAGTGATCGAGAAAAGCGCGATTGGGAAGGCCGGTGAGCGGGTCGGTGTTGGCAAGATCCTTGAGCCGGCTGATCGTCTGGCGCTGATCGGACAGCCTGCCCACCATGTTGCGCAGGGAAGTGGAAAGGCGTTCGAGTTCGGGAGCACTGCATTCCAGGGCAATGGACTCGGCCCCTGTACCATCCTGAATATTGTCGGCCGCCTTTGCCAGTCGGGCTAGCGGGGCGACCAGGCTCGATGCAAGCCACCAGCCCAGAACGGCAAATACCAATGCGAGCAGCATGCCGATGCTCATGATCGCATGCTGAAGACGCTCGACCGTGGCAAAGGCCGTACTGACGGGCTGGCGGCTGATGGCCAGCCAGCCAAGACCGGTAAATTCCTCAAAGCCCTCACTGCGTGCGTAGCCGGTAACGTAACGCTCCCCGTCGGGCCAGGCCTCCACGGCCCAGCGTGGCTGCGTATCGCTGGGGCGGGGCATGTGTCTCATTGATCCGAGCGTCTTGCCCAACAGGTCTTGCGGGCCCAGAAGCACCGTGTTGTCGGCGGCCAGCAGTAACATGTCCATGCCGCTTTGCTCTTGGCCTGGGGTCAGCATCGAACGCTGGATGTATTCTGCCCACTGCCAGCTCAGATGAACGGCAAGCACGCCCTGAAAGTGACCATCCCGGTGGTAAACCGGGGTGGCGATATCGACGAATTTAAGGGCTTCGCCACTGGGGCTGGGCAGCAGGCTGGCCAGCAGTACGGCTTCGTGGACATCCCCTACCCAGAATCCGTGTCGTCCTTCGGTAAAAACGGGGCGATTGGCAAGGGAGGCGCCCTCCAGAATGCCATCGGTGGCCGCCGTGACGACACCTTCCGGGTCGGTCAGGCCGATCCAGGAGACGACGTTATAGGTGTCCTGCAAGCGCTCCATCTGTCTTTGCAGCACATTCTTGTCCGGGGCGCTGCCAAGCGATTGAATGGCAAGCAAAAGCCGAACCTCCTTGATACGCGCATTCATGCTGCGGTCGAGCTTGTCCGTCATCTGGTAGGCCGCTTCTGCCGCCGAACTGCCAATTTCAACCTCCATTTGCCGGGCGGATTCACGCGAGGCGACCCAACCAAGCAAAAGGGTGGTGGTAAATACCAGAACGGCAATGAGAATGGTAAAGCGCGAACGCAGCGATAGGCGGGAAAGCCCGTCAGTAGGGAAGAACATGATCGGCCACGGTGAAATAGGCGAAATGGAAGGCGTGCCCACGATTATCGGGGCGTCGAAAAATACCTCGTTTTCTGGCCTTTTGCATGTGGATAATCGCAGGGGGCATCGAGTGCGAAAGTTCCCAGGCCTTGTTGCCCCGTAAAGCGGGAACGAGACGCCGTGGGTTGAAAGCCGGGCAGTGTCTGCTGCCCGGCGGTGAAGGCGCGATTAAAACGCTTCCCACTCAGGTTCAAGGTTCGTGCTCTTGAGCGCCGCTGGTTGACGGCGCGCCAGAGCGGGGGCGGGCTTGGACAAAGGCGCTGTACGCGTCGTGGTCTGCTCGCCCAGGGGCAGCTTGAAGGTGCCAACGAGTTCCGCCAGACGCGTGGCTTCGTCTTCAAGGGACGCGGAAGCCGTGCTGGTCGCCTCGACCAGCGAGACATTCTCCTGGGTTGCGGAGTCCATCTGCGCGATGGCGGTACTGATCTGTGCGATACCCGATTCCTGTTCCTTGGCCGCCAGCGCCAGCTCCTGCATCATGTCGGTGACATGACGAATGGCCTTGTTGACTTCCCCCATGCTCTGGCCGTTGTGGATCGCCTGGTTGGCGCCTTCGGCGATACGCTGGGCAATATCCTCGATCATCGTGCGGATTTCCTTCGAGGAATTGGAGGTCTTGGTGGCAAGAGAGCGGACTTCGCTGGCCACCACCGCAAAGCCGCGGCCATGCTCGCCGGCGCGGGCGGCTTCGACCGACGCGTTGAGCGCGAGAATATTGGTCTGGAAGGCGATCGAGTCGATGACCTGAACGATGTCATGAACCTTCTGGGAGTCCTTCTCGAGATCGCGCATCCACTCGCCTGAATGCTGGGCCTCGGTTTGCCCCTGCTCGGCCTTTTGCGCGGCGGTCACCGTCAGCTTTTCCGCCTGGGTCGCGGTATCGGCATTCTGGCGAACGATGGAGGAGATTTCGTCCATGCTGGCCGCGGTCTGCTGAATGGCGGCGGCCTGCTGCTCCGTGCGCGAGGCAAGATCCTGGCTGCCGCTGGCGATCTCCTGGGAGTTGGCCGCGACGGTGCGGCTGCTTTGCCCCAAGGTGGCCATCATCTGCTGTAGCTGGGTCTGCATATTGCCCATGGCGTTATACAGCCGGCCGATCTCGTTACGCCCGCGGGCTTCGATTTCACTGGTCAGATCACCCTTGGCGATGCGTTCGCAAAGTGCTACCGCCCGCTGTAGAGGGGAGACCACCAGACGGTTGACCCCAAGCTGTACCAACAGGTATGCAATCAGGGCAAGGGCGATCAAGGTGGCGTTTATGAAGGTATCGCGATTGCGGGTGGCGATTGCCTGAGAAACTGTTTCCTGGGCAAAGGTTTGTGCGTAGCTGTTGAAGTCGCGCACGTTCTGCGTGAACGTATCGAACTGTTCATTGAGACGGTCACGGTGCGCTACGAGCGATGTGTAATCGCCCCGCGCCATATCACTGACGAATGCCGGGCTGATCAGGCGTTCATACTCGCTGGAAAGTGCAGCGGCCAGCGAGGCGCGTGGCGAATCGGCCGGCACCTGCACCGAGGTGAATTCGCCAAATCGATCCTGGGCCCTGCTCAGGGCGGCCCTGGCAAGTTCGAGGGTCTGGGCCGCCACGGCGGTGTCACCCGCGAGGGTGTACTCTTGATAACGCGCAAGGCGCACCCTGACGTCCATCAAGTTGACCTCGGTCCGGTTGATATAAGCCACCTGGCGGGCAGCCACTTCGTCGAGTGCGGTCAAACTGTTGACGGCCTTATTCTCGGCCCGTATGCCCAGCGCTGCCACTACCAGCAGTATTACCACCAGCAAACCCAACGCCCCTGCCAGGGCATACTTTACGGATAGATTCTTCATTTCTTGGGGGTCTCACTCAAAAAGAGCAATAAAGACGGGAGGCCAACGCAGTGAGCCGACAGGGCCCTGCGTTAGTTTTGTTATCGGCAGGTGGGGCAACGAACTTGAAGACAAACGTTATGGATGACAGAAATTATGCGTGAGCTGAATGGCCGGTGACATCAAAGTGCGCGATTGAGGCGAATCTGGAGTGTGGAAATCGAGGCTATAAGAGAAAGAGCGCTCGAAAGCCGGGCAACTCAGGCTGCCCGGCGGTAAAGGTGGCGGTTAAAACGCTTCCCACTCAGGTTCCGGGGTCATGCTCTTGAGCGCCGCTGGCTTGCTGAGGGCGAGCGTGGGCTTGGGCCTGATCGAGGGGGCTTTGTGGGTCGGCTGCTCTTCAGAGGAGAGTTTGAAGGTGCCTACAAGGGCTGCCAGACGCGTGGCTTCGTCTTCAAGGGACGCGGAAGCCGTGCTGGTTGCCTCGACCAGCGAGACATTCTCCTGGGTTGCGGAGTCCATCTGCGCGATGGCGGTACTGATCTGTGCGATACCCGATTCCTGTTCCTTGGCCGCCAGCGCCAGCTCCTGCATCATGTCGGTGACATGACGAATGGCCTTGTTGACTTCCCCCATGCTCTGGCCGTTGTGGATCGCCTGGTTGGCGCCTTCGGCGATACGCTGGGCAATATCCTCGATCATCGTGCGGATTTCCTTCGAGGAATTGGAGGTCTTGGTGGCAAGAGAGCGGACTTCGCTGGCCACCACCGCAAAGCCGCGGCCATGCTCGCCGGCGCGGGCGGCTTCGACCGACGCGTTGAGCGCGAGAATATTGGTCTGGAAGGCGATCGAGTCGATGACCTGAACGATGTCATGAACCTTCTGGGAATCCTTCTCGAGATCGCGCATCCACTCGCCTGAATGCTGGGCCTCGGTTTGCCCCTGTTCGGCCTTTTGCGCGGCGGTCACCGTCAGCTTTTCCGCCTGGGTCGCGGTATCGGCGTTCTGGCGGACGATGGAGGAAATCTCGTCCATGCTGGCCGCGGTCTGCTGAATGGCGGCGGCCTGCTGCTCCGTGCGCGAGGCAAGATCCTGGCTGCCGCTGGCAATCTCCTGGGAGTTGGCCGCGACGGTGCGGCTGCTTTGCCCCAAGGTGGCCATCATCTGCTGTAGCTGGGTCTGCATATTGCCCATGGCGTTATACAGCCGGCCGATCTCGTTACGCCCGCGGGCTTCGATTTCACTGGTCAGATCACCCTTGGCGATGTGTTCGCAAAGCGTTACCGCCCGCTGTAGAGGGGAGACTACCAGGCGGTTGACACCAAGCTGTACCAACAGGTAGATGATCAGAGCAATGGCGATCAAGGCGCCGCTTATGAGGGTGTCGCGATTACGGGTAGCCACCGCCTGGGAGGCCGTTTCCTGGGCAAAGGTTTGTGCATGATCATTGAACTGGCGCGTGTGCTGCCTGAGCATATCGAACTGTTCGTTGAACCGGATGCGATGTGTCATGAGAGAGGCGTAGTCGCCTCGCGCCAGATCTTCACGAAACGTCGGGCTAATAAGCCGGTCGTATTCGCTGATGATCGAATCGACGAGCGGGGCGCGAGGGGAATCGGCGGGCACCTGGATAGAGCTGAACTGCGCGAGTCGGGTATCGGCCAGCTCCAGTTCGTCTCGTGCCGTTGTCAGCGCCTGCCCAGCCAGAAGCGCATCGCCATTATCGAGATACTCTTGATAGTTCTCGAGGCGTACCCTGATTTCCATCAGGTTGATTTCGGCTCGGTTGATTTCGGCTGCTTGGCGGGCTGCCACTTCATCTAACGCAATCAGGCTATCAACGGCATTGTTCTCTGCGCGTATACCGAGGGCCGCCACCACCAACAGCATGATCACCAATAGCCCCAACGCCCCTGCCAGGGCATATTTCACAGGTAAATCTTTCATCACTTAGGTCTCAATCAAGGAGAAAAGGGGAGGTCGCAAGACCAGCGCCATAAACCGACTGGTCTACTGCGATGGTCTTGTTATCGGCAGGATGGGGAAAAAATGTAGAGAGGAATTCGGGAATTACAAAAACTTGTGCATGACGAAGGTGTCGACCAATCCGTGGGTAGCGTGGCGATACGCCTGGGGGACGGTACCCACGATATTAAACCCCAGCTTTTGCCAGAGTGCCACGGCTACTTCATTGGTACTGACCACGGCGTTGAACTGCATGGCGTGAAAACCGCGCTCTTTCGCAAGCGCCTGAGAGTGTTCGCACAGGGTGCGGGCGAGTCCTTGACCTCGAGCGCGGGGGGCTATCATGTAGCCGCAGTTGCATACATGACTACCCGGGCCCGCAGCGTTGGCCTTCAGGTAGTACGAGCCCAGCAGCTCCCCCTGGCCATCCTTGACGGCAAAGGTGGCGCTGGGCGTTTCACACCAGAGCGTATAGGCCGCCTCGAACGCAATATCGGGCGCAATGGCGTAGGTTTCTTGTGCCTCTACGATGCCCTGAAAGGTAGGCCAGAAGGCCGCAAAATCGTCCTTCGTCATCGGCGTGATGGTCAGGTCAGTCTCTGTCATAAGCTATCCCATAAACAAGCCGTGACCCTTCAAGGAGGTCCGGAAAGAGGCAAGCCTCTAGCGTGCCACCTGGGCCACGATCTCGTAACTTTTCAGTCGGTCATCCTGATTATAGAAGTCGCTGTTGATCATCAGCTCGTCGGCACCGGTACGTGCCTGAAACTCCTCAAGCCCCGCCTTGACGGTCTCCGGGCCGCCGATAATGGCTGCCCCCAGAAACTGGCTGACCTGGGCCTGCTCCATGGGCGACCAGTCCAGCTGGTTCACCGGCGGTTTGGACTGGGTAGGCTTGCCGCGAATCAGGTTCAGAAACTTCTGCTGTGCGGAGGTGGCCAGATAGTGGGCCATGTCATCGGTCGGTGCGGCCATGACCGGAAGCCCTACCATCGCGTAAGGTTTGGACAAGACTTCGGAAGGACGGAAGTTGTCACGATAAAGTCGTAGCGCCTCGAACAGATAACCCGGCGCAAACTGGGCCGCGAACGCAAAGGGCAAGCCAAGCCTGGCCGCAAGCTGCGCGCTATATCCACTGGAACCCAAAAGCCAGATAGGCACGTGGGTACCTTGGCCGGGCACGGCCTTGACCTGCTGGCCAGACGTTTCCTCACCCAGATAGCGGGTCAGCTCGTCAAGCTGGGCGGGAAAGTCGTCGACGCCTGCCTGCGCGCTTCGCCGCATGGCCCGCATGGTGGCGCCGTCCGAGCCAGGTGCCCGCCCCAGGCCTAGATCGATTCGCCCGGGGTAGAGAGTTTCCAGCGTGCCAAACTGCTCGGCAATGACCAGCGGTGCGTGGTTAGGCAACATGATGCCCCCGCTTCCCACGCGAATGGTGGACGTTTGTCCGGCCACGTGACCAATCAGTACCGATGTGGCGGCACTGGCGATACCGGCGATGTTGTGATGCTCGGCCAGCCAGTAGCGAGTATAGCCTAGTCGTTCGGTATGCTGGGCAAGCGCCACGCTGTTGCTGAAGGTTTCAGAAGCACTTCCGCCTTCACGGATGGGGGCTAGATCCAGCACCGAAAGGGCGGTGTCGGCAAGTTGGCTCATGGTACACCTGCGCGTTGAGTGAGTGGCGGCCAGTGACGGAAAAGTCATTAGCACGCTTAGATCTCTTTAATGCGGGCGCGGTGCGCCTAAAACAAGCCCCGGCAACGATGCTTTCACTATCGATGCCGGAGGTAAGAGCGCAGGAGGCGCTAGTCGCGGGGCGGCGTGGGCCGGATGAGGATTTCGTTGACGTCCACGTAGGTTGGTTGGCTGAGCGCATAGACCACCGCGTTGGCGATATCCTTGTCTTCCAGGGCGTGCTCCGGGGAGTCGTCGAAAAAGGGTGTATCGACCATGCCGGGCTCGATCAGCGTGACGCGAACACCGGTGCCACGAAGCTCTTCGCGAAGATTGTAGCCAATGCCGGTGACTGCCCATTTGGTGGCGCTGTACATTGAGCCGGGAATGGTCGTGCGCCCTGCGGCGGAGCCGGTGAGCAGCACGTGGCCCGAGGAGCGCTTGATGGCAGGCAGGCAGGCTTGAAGCGTCAACCCCACACCGTACACATTGGTGAGAATCATCTCTCGCCAGGTGTCATGATCTGCGCCGCTGAACCCGCCGGAAGTACCGCCGCGGCCAGCATTGGCAAAGACGCCGTCCAGGCGGCCAAAGGTTTCCAGCACCTGCTCTACCATGGCGTGCTGCTGATCCATCCGGGTCACGTCCAGCTCGACGGTGAGCACGTTTTCGCTACCCAGCTCCTGGGCGAGAGCTGCGAGCTTGTCGGTCGAACGCGCGGCGAGCACCAGTTTATAGCCTTCACGGGCAGCGGCCCGGGCGGTGGCCGCGCCAATGCCGCTCGAGGCGCCAGTAATGAGTAATACACGGTCTTGCATGGATAGCACTCCTTGCTGGTTTTAATGAGGGGAGAACTTCAGGATGGCTAATGGAACCCGATGTTGCAAACCAGCCGCTCCCGCAAAGGCGGGGCCGGGCGTTTCGCAAGGCTCTTTACGCACCCGCAAGCGGCAAGGATCAAGGATCGACTGCGCTGTGCTGGCCCTGTTTTGGGCTTGATCCCTGGAAGAGGGCCTTATTCGTGGAGGTAGACGGTATCGATATCGAGAGTCGAGCGCTGGCCCAGCGCGTCGAAATGCTCATCCAGCCAGCGCTCGGCGGCGGCGCGGCCCTGTTCGAACAGATGTCTCAAAAACGGCCACTCGGCGTTCATCTTGCTCGATACCGAAAGACTCTCCAGAGCCTGTTCGCCGCTGATACGGTGAAACAGGGCCTGCTGGTAGCAGTTCTCGATGCCTTGCTCCTCCAGGGCGTGCTTGAGCAGGGCGATCATGCGGATCTCCTTGATCAAGGCGGCATTGAAGGTGATCTCGTTCAAGCGGTTCATGATTGCCGAGGCGGTGGTGGGGACCGTATCGCGGCTGATGGGATTGATCTGGACCAGCATGATGTCCCGCGCGCCGCACTCCTCCATCAGCGGGAAAAGGGCCGGGTTGCCCATATAGCCACCATCCCAGTAGGCCTCACCGTCAATTTCCACCGCCTGAAACATGAAAGGCAGGCATGCCGAGGCCATCACGGCGTCCAGGCTCATTTCTTCCCGGCGAAAGACGCGCTGCTTGCCGGTGCGTACATTGGTGGCGGCCACGAAAAGCTTTAACTGATCGCAGCGGCGTACCCGTTCGAAATCGATATGTTCGGCCACGATGTCACGCAACGGATTGATATTGAGCGGATTGAACTGATAAGGGGAAACCAGACGGCTCATCAGGTCCATTGCGATATAGCCAGGCGACTGATCGAGGCTCCAGTTGCCGGTCAGTACATTCAGCGGTGAGCGGCGAATGGGGCTTGCCATACCTGCCCGACTGACCGCTTTCCAGAAATCATGAAGCGCCTGGCGCGCGGTTTCTCGGCCACCGCGGGTTAGCGCATCGGCCATGACGACACCGTTCATGGCACCGGCGCTGGTGCCGCTGATGCCCTCGATCTCGATACGCTCGTCTTCCAGAAGACGATCCACCACGCCCCAGGTATAGCCACCGTGGGCGCCACCGCCCTGTAAGGCCAGATCCAGCGTTTTCACCTTCGCCATGCCGACTTCCTCGCTCTGTTTGGTTTCCAGCCCTCAGCATGGCAGAAAAACTCCCGCGCGAAAGTCGCCGCTTCAACGAAGCCGGTTCAGCGAGAGGCCGAAGCCAGCTGATAAATCCCGCGGTGGGGGCAGCGCAGGAACGCCGAGTTTGCCATCCATTGCGTATCCGGGTAGTAGGCGAAGACGTACTGGTTCTCCTTCAGGCTGTCGATCAAGGGGTAGGTGATCTCCTCGCGAACGGCGGGGCAGCCGTGACTCCGTCCCAGCCGTCCGGTCTGGGTGATGAACTCATCGCTTACGTAGCTTGCGCCATGGATCACGATGGCGCGGTCGAAGGCGCGATCGTTCACATCGGCCTCCAGCCCTTCCAGACGCAGCGAGTAGCCGTTGCGGCCGTAGTAGCTGTTCATGGTACGAAAGAGCCCGAGGCTGGACTGATAGCTCTCCGGGGTATTGGAAAATACCTGCGCCTTTGCATCCCCCGACCCCCGTCCGTGGGACACCAGTTCCTTGAACAGCAGCCGGTTCTGATGAAGATCAAAGACCCAGAGGCGTTCTTCGGTGGACGCAAGTGAATAGTCGATGACGGCCAGGCGCTCGGCGCCGGGGTCGGCGCAGGCAAGGGCCTGGGCGGCAAGTTCCAGCGCCTTGGGCGTGGCCGAAGGCGCCATTAGCTGAAGCTGATGGTAAAGCGGCGAGACGCCGAGCGGGGCAGCGGCGGCCAACTGCGAGAAAAAGGGCGCAGGCGGTTGGGCCTTGAGTGGGGGGCTTGCCAGTAATATCGGCAGAAAGAACAAACCGGTAATAAAGCCTAATCCGAGCCGCATAGTGTAAGACCTACTATCATTAGGGGTACGCCGAGCGATGAAGCCATGACAAGTGCGCGCATGTATCGTGTTTATTGGGTTGGCATGCGAGCCCGCATAGTAACCCATGGAGGGGTTATGAACGAAAATCTGCCGATCAAAAAGTGGGCAATGAGCGCTTTTCTGACCGTGGCGCTGATGCCGCTTCCCCTCGCCACGCCCCTAGCTTACGCCGATATTCCCGCCCAGCAGGCGCTTGCCCAGCAGTTGAGCGCCCATGCAGGCGACGCACTGCCCCTGGCGGCGTTTTATCAGGGGCGCGATGGCCAGCTGGCATGGCAAGACGCTGCCCTGGTCGATGGCCTGATCGACGCCATCCAGCGTCTGGAAGAGGATGGCCTGACGCCGAGCGACTACCGGGCAGCGCGTCTGAGAAAGGCGTTTCAGCTCAGCCGCCAGGGCGATGCCGATGCCCGGGCCCGTTTTGATGTCGACGCCACCCATGCTCTGCTGTTGGCGCTGGAACATCTTTCCCGCGGCAAGGTGAACCCGCAATCGCTGGAGGCCCACTGGGACGGTGAACGCCCTGATCGACGCTATCACCTGACTCAGGTGCGCCACGCCCTGGAGCGCGGCGACGTCGAAGCGGCCTTCGAGGCGGCCAGACCTCAATCGGCGGCCTATCGCGAGCTGCGCCATGCCCTGAGTGAATACCGTGCCTTGGCGCGGCGAGCGGGTGCCCAGGTGCCCTATCTGAGTGGGCGGGAGACCGCGCTTCGCCCGGGCGATACCGGTGATGACGTACTGGTGCTGCGCGAGCGTTTGGCACTTTGGGGGCAGGGCGGGCTGGTCGTCGCCGATGAGCAGGCCTACCCGATGATTGATGCGCTAAGCCGGGACGCTGACCAGCGTCATTTCGATGCCACGCTCGAAAGCGCCGTCAAACGCTTTCAGCGACGCCACCAGCTCCATGCGGACGGCGTGGTGGGAGACCAGACACGCCTGGCGCTCAACACTCCCCTGGATCGGCGTATCGATCAGCTGCGCATCAACCTGGAGCGTGCGCGCTGGCTTGAGTCCTTCGAGAACGAGCGCGCCCGGGTGTGGGTGGATATTGCCGGTTATACGCTTCACTACCTTCGCCCCAACGGCCAGCAGTGGGACGCCAGGGTGGTCGTGGGTTCACCCCAGCGGGCCACACCGGTGATCCATTCGGCCATCAGCCATCTCACCATCAATCCGACCTGGACGATTCCGCCCACTATCATGCGTGAAGACGTGCTGCCCCGGGTGCGAAGCGACGTAAGCTACCTGTCCCGGCGAGACATTCAGGTACTAAGCCCCTCGGGCGAGCGGCTGGATCCTTCGGCGGTGAATTGGCAACGGCCTGGCGGTGTAATGCTCAGGCAGGTAGCCGGCAGTGGCAATCCGCTTGGCCGTATCGTGGTCCGCTTTCCCAACAACGATATGATCTACCTGCACGATACGCCCGCCCAGGGGATGTTTGGCCGCACCCGGCGGGCGCTGAGTTCCGGCTGCATTCGCGTGGAAGGCATCAGCGAACTCGCCCAGCTGCTGCTTCGCGACAGCGGTAGCCAGCACCAGGTCAGTACGCTTTTGAGTCGCGGCACGAGTGATCGTAACGTCAGTCTTCCCCAGCGCATTCCGGTGATGCTTCATTACCTGACGGCGTGGCCCAACGCAGAGGGCGAGGTGGAGTTTCGCGACGATATCTACCGTCATGACGATGCGCTGTTGAGTGCCTTGAGCCGCGCGGTATAGCCATCGATCGGCCCAAAAAAAGCCGCCCGAGGGGCGGCTTTTTTTGATGCACTGACGTTTTGACGAGTCAGGTAAGACGGGATCAGTCGCGCTGGTTGTTGGCGACACTGATCGTACCGGTCTCGCCGCTATTGAGTGCTGCCAGCATCGGTTCCGCCTGGTTGCGAAAGGCGATCAGCGTATCGCCGGTCAAGCCCGAGGACTCCGGCAGATCGACGGTCATCGCATTCACCGGCGAATTGTTCACGATGACTTCGTAGTGCAGGTGAGGGCCTGTGCTGCGTCCGGTGTTACCGGAAAGTGCAATGCGCTCGCCCATGGTAACGCGTTCGCCGACGCTGACCAGCGGTTGGGAAAGGTGCAGGTAGCGGGTACGGTAGCCGTTGTCGTGGCGAATCACCACGTAGCGGCCTGCCGCGGCGTGGTTGGCAACGCGCTCGACACGACCATCCGCCGGGGCAACGACCGTCGTGCCGATAGGCATGGCGAAGTCGGTACCGTTATGCGGGCTGATGCGGCCGGTGACGGGATGCTTGCGGCGCGGGTTGAAGTTGGAGCTCAAGCGATAGCTGCCCTCGAAAGGATAACGCGCAAAGCCCGGCTCCAGACCGCTGCCTTCCGGTGTGTAGAACTTGTCATTCGCGATGTTACGCACGATGGTCAGATCCATGCGCTCGCCTTCGTACTGGACGGCCAGTACCCGCGAGTCCAGGGTTTCACCATCAATCATGTCGGACTCGACGAGGACGTTAAAGGTGTCGCCCCGGCGGCTGTCACGACGGAAATCGAGCTTTTTCTCGAGGATACGCGTAAGTTCGGTCACCGAGCTGCTGGAAAGGCCCGTGGCCTGCGCCGAGCGGGCGAAACTGCCGCTGACGCTACCGGCGAACAGGCGCTGAACCGGCTCGCCCTGGCGCTCAATGGCGGTAACGGCAAAATCGTTTTCCGCGCGTTCGAGCAGTACGCCGTCGCGAATATCTTTCATCATGCGCAGCGACAGCAGGCGGCCGTTCTCGTCGAGCTGATAGTCGAAGCTGTTGCCGGCACGCCAGTTGGTGAGAATGCGCGGGTCCGGCATATCGTCCAGCAGCGCGAGCACTTCGCTATAGCCAAGGCCTAGCTCGTTTTGCGCCAGCAGGGCAAACGTCTCACCGGATTCGACGATGTGGGTTTCCCACTCAGGTACGAAAGGCTCTTCGGTGGCAAGCTCGAGTTCGAGAAAGGAGATATCGTCAAACAGCTCGATGCCGTAATCCTCATAAGAGGTCGCATCGCCATAGGAGGAAGTAGCATCAGCAATTTCGACCGGCTCGTGAGCGATCGTTTCGTCGATATTGAGCATGCCACTTGTCAGGGTGCCGAACACCACCGCCATGTGGACAGCACCTTCATCCAGCATCGGTCGGGTTGCGATCTCGCTTGAGATAGACGCCTCGGCGCTGGCGATCACGTCAAGATCAATGATCTCCTTGGCCGCCAGATCGCTCAACGGAATCTGTTCTCGGGTGGCGTCGAGTGCGCGGGAGGCGCGATCGATCGCTTCGGCCACGGGCGTGCGCTTTTGGCCCAGGGAAGGCACGGTCGTGAAAGAGTCACTGGGAAGCGGTACCATCACGCTTTCCAGAGAGGTCTGGGGTTTGTTCAGGTCTTGATACGTCGTTATAAGCTTTTGTGTGCCCAGCACTGTGACCATCGTAGCCACGGGTAAAAGTAATAATTTGTGCGTGCGGGGCAGCGAATGAAGGATTCGCAACATGGGTAAATTGGCCGCCGAGTTCGTAGTGAAAATGTAACGTAAAAGTGAACAAGCTCGGGAACCATACCCCAAGGTGTCGGGGGTGAATAGACTGTATTTGCATACATAAAATAAACTTCCGCTCTAGCGCGAAAGTCTATAGCGAGACAGGGTATTTGGAAACGGTGTTTGCTAACCTTTCTTCACCTTTTCATGCGCTGGTGAGGAACCTGCAGTCAGCTTATACAGTTAAGTAAGGTTGTATCGATTCTTGTATTGAAAAATAGACAGTAGTGGTCGGGCAAGCGTTGATGCGTAGAATATCTGTACGAGATTGCACGCACTGTTTCCTGCATGACCGTGCCGATACAGGCCCAGAACAGGCTCAAGTTAGGTGAGTTTCGTTGATGCAAGCGATTTTTCAGGTTGGCCAAGTGTATAAGGATTGCGACGAAACCCGTGAGCCGCTTTTCGGTTTTTGCCGGCTGATGCATCGCTCAGACCCAAAAGCACTCTATTAAGTATTTAACGGATTTTTCTTCCAGAGTTTTTGTGTTTTTTTGTAACTAGGTGCGTTTTCTGCCCTTGCCCGCTATTATCGTCACGCCCATAAAGACGTTATATACTTTTTCCAAAAAGTTCCCTAGTTTTTTATTTTTTGCGTTGAATCAATAAGCAGTAATAAATAAGTAAGCTGTTCGCTGACGCTGGCATTCTGGTAAGGTTTTTTCGAAGATTAAGCGCACTAATACGCTTTTAGCGTCGAGGAAATCGAAATGTCTCGGGTAACACTTGCACAGTGGCAAATGCTCGCCGCCGTTGTGGATTACGGTGGCTTTGCACGCGCTGCACAAGCTATTCACAAAAGCCCCTCAACGCTTAACCATGCGGTACACAAGTTAGAAGAACAGCTGGGCGTTCAAGTACTGGAGCCGGTCGGCCGCCAGGTTCGTCTGACCGAGGCCGGAGAGCTGCTGTTGCGTCGGGCGCGTCAATTGATTGAAAGCGCTGCCTCGATAGAGGATATCGCCACCCGGTTGGCAGAAGGGCTTGAAACGGAAGTCGTGGTCGCCATCGACCAGGTCTTCCCCGCCGATGCTCAGGCCAGGGCATTGGAGCGTTTTTCCAAGGCCTACCCCCAGGTGAGAGTACAGCTTCATGAAAGCGTGCTTAACGGCGGCGTAGAAATGCTTTACGACGGCCGCGCCGATCTCGTGATCTCGGGGGTCGAGGTTCCCAGCTTTCTAGGTGAACCTCTGGTCAACGTGCGCTTTATCGCCGTGGCCCATCCAAGCCACGCGCTGCACAAGCTGGGACGCTCGCTGGATCTGAGAGACCTGGCTCAATACCGTCAGTTGGTCGTGCGTGATTCGGCCATTCGCCAGTCCACCGACTCGGGTTGGCTCAAGGCCGAACAGCGCTGGACGGTCAGCCATCTCAATACCTCGCTGGATATGATCAAGCGTGGCCTGGGCTTTGCCTGGATGCCGATCACCCGTATTGCCGACGAGCTCGAACGCGGTGATCTGAAACCGTTGCCGCTATCCGCCGGGGGTATTCGAGAGGCGCCGTTCCAGCTGATCTTCAAGGATCGTGACCGCGCGGGCCCGGCGACCCACGCCATGGCGCAGGCTCTCAAGGAGGCGACTCTCGCGCAGTGTCCCAAGGATTCAATTTCCTCGAATGAAACAGGGTAAAACATCCGCTTGAGCCTCTCGCAAGGCGCGTTATGCTGCTAAGAGCGCTGATGACGTGCAGCATTAAACGATTCTTTAAAAAAGGAGACGCCCCGTGGGATTACTGGTGGAAGGCGAATGGGTCGATCAGTGGTACGACACCAAGAAGAACGGTGGCGAGTTCGTGCGCGAATCCGCTCAGTTGCGTGACTGGGTCGAAGGCGGTGGCCAGCAGGAAGGGGAGAGCTTTCCTGCCGAGAAAGACCGGTACCATCTTTACGTATCGCTTGCCTGCCCCTGGGCGCATCGTGCGCTGATCATGCGCAAGCTCAAGGGGCTCGAGTCGCTGGTTGGCGTCTCACACACGAGCCCCTTGATGCTCGACAAGGGGTGGACCTACAACAAGGAAGAGGGCTCGAGCGGCGACTGTGTCAATAATGTGGCCTATCATTACGAACTCTATACCCTGACCGACCCCGACTACACCGGGCGTGTGACGGTACCGGTGCTGTGGGACAAGCAGCGAAGCGCCATCGTCAATAATGAATCAGCCGATCTGGTTCGGATGTTCAATGGGGCTTTTGACAAGCTCACTGGCAACGATCTTGACTTCTATCCCGAGGACTTGCGCGAAACGATCGACGCGGTCAATGCCGATGTCTACGATAACGTGAACAACGGGGTCTACAAGTCGGGCTTTGCTACCGAACAAGGCGTTTATGAAAAGCACTTTCATGCATTGTTCGAGTGCCTTGACCGGTTGGAGGCGCGCCTGAGCAGAAAGCGCTATCTGGCAGGGGAGTGGTTGACGGAAGCCGATATTCGCCTGTTTACCACGCTGGTCCGTTTCGATGCCGTCTACTACGGTCACTTCAAGTGCAATGACAAGCGCATCGAGGACTATCCCAACCTTTCGCATTACCTGCGTGAACTTTACCAGTGGCCCGGGGTGGCCGAAACCGTGGATATGGATCATATCAAGCGCCACTACTACTATAGCCACGACGCCATCAATCCCACGCGCATCGTACCCGTCGGGCCAACGCTTGATTTAGAGGGTCCCCACGACCGCGACCGCTTGGCTGGCCAGGGCATCCGCTCACGCTCGGCATGATAAAGGCGAGCATTGTCGGCAAACCATGCAAAAGGCCGCCCGACTGGGCGGCCTTTTTAGCGAAGGGTCTAAAGAAGCAAACCACTACTGCTGGTTCGTGTTCTCCTGGTTGTCATCGTTGAATGCTTCGCGGGTAGATTGCCATGCGCTCTGGGCACCGTCGCGCGTGGTCTGCCAAGCGCTGCGAGCGTTGGTCTGAGTCTGCTCCCACCAGTCGCGATCGTAGGCGGGGAAGTTTTCCACCTCTTCGGGCGTGGCGGTCAGCATGATGCGGTGTTCGGTATCGCCGTCGGCTTCCGTGCTGGTTTCAAGCGTGAAGTTATCGGTGCTCACGACGATTTCACGACCGCCCAGGCCAAGAACGGCGCCGCTCTCGACCACCAGCGCAGTGATACGCATGTCGTCGTCGAACAGGATATCGTCCACTTCACCAATCGCCTCACCCGACCCGTTGGTGAAGTAGACGTCGGCATCGAGAATGTCTTCAGCGGAGTAGACGCCTTGAGGCTCCTGAGAAGCCTGGGCATTGAAGGCCATGCCTGCCAGCAGGGCCGTGCTTATTGCTGTTAGTCGTATCGATTTACGCATCGCGTTACTCCTTGTCGCTCACTATGGCTCTTTCAAGAGCCTTGAACGTGCTTCCCTACGTTTTGACGAACGTTTTCATGAAACGTTCTGACGGGTAAATCACAGTTTCGATCACACCCTTGAGGCGATACACCTGCCAGCAAGGCCGTTTTAACAGGGCACTTGGCCAGCGGGATACTTTCTAGGTGTCAAAGGCTATCGGCCCAGTCATCGGCGCGCTTTTCCGCTTCTTCGCGTTCAAGGCCATACTTTTGCTGAAGCTTGCCTACCAACTGATCCTTCTTGCCACCGATCTGGTCGAGTTCGTCATCGGTAAACTCGCCCCAGCTGGCGCGTGCCTTGCCTTTAACCTCGGTCCATTTGCCTTCGACCTGATCCCAGTTCATGGCCTTTCTCCTTGACTCTTTGATGCGATATTGCGATTAAAATATTAGACGATATGTCGACAAGCGCAAGCGTGCCTGTTCAAGTCGGGTAGAGTAAAAAAGCTAGCCAGACAAGTTTTGGAGTGCTATCATCTGCGCTCCTCGCATGTGTTGACCCCTCCATCACGACGGTAAGCGTTAGACGACGTAGCATTCATTGCGTTGTAGCGCTTGCGGGAACATCCCGAAGAGATGTTCATTGCTGTGAAGATGGCGCGTCTTTAGCATTTCACCAACCGGGTGAAATCGACGCAGAAGGTCGCCACAACGGTTGGCACGTAATGATTGTTTTGCCAACTGGATGCTAGGTGCGACCGGCGTCTTTGACTTCTCATCAAGATATCCGCACGGCGGAATTTGTGATCAGCGCTTTTAGCGCTGCTCGACGTGTCGAAGACGCTTACGATGTTTTTTGCCGGTTAAGCCGGCCTACCAAGGTGTGATTAATGACCTCGACTTCTGTCGCCTCGCCGAGCTTCGGCGATCTGGCTCTATTGCCTGCCGTTCTGTCTGCTGTTGAAGCACAGGGCTATGTAACTCCCTCGCCGATTCAGGCGCAAACCATTCCGGCGCTGCTGGAAGGCCGCGACATGTTGGGCCAAGCCCAAACCGGTACCGGCAAGACCGCCGCGTTTGCACTGCCGTTACTTTCTCGTCTCGATCTCGATCGCCGCGCGCCGCAGGTACTGGTCATGGCGCCCACTCGTGAGCTTGCCCAGCAAGTGGCGGCCTCGTTTAGCAAGTATGGTCAAAACCTCAAAGGCCTGGAAGTCGCCACCTTGTGCGGCGGCCAGGAATACCGCGAGCAGCTGGGTGCGCTCAAGCGCGGCGCCCAGGTCGTGGTGGGTACGCCCGGTCGTATCATCGATCACCTCGACCGTGGCAGCCTGAAACTCGACGGTCTGTCGGCCCTGGTGCTGGACGAAGCCGACGAAATGCTGCGCATGGGCTTTATCGACGACGTCAAACGTGTGGTCGCCGATACCCCGAAAGATGCGCAGCGCGTGTTCTTCTCCGCAACGCTGCCTACCGAAATCGAACGTATCGTCAACCGCTACCTGGTTGACCCGGTGAAAGTGGCGATCGAGTCGAAGACCACCACCGGCGAGAACATCGAACAGCGCATCGTGCGTGTCGATGGCGGTGCCAAGCTGGAAGCCCTGGCGCGTATCCTTGAAGTCGAGCCGGTCGATGCCGCTATCGTCTTCGTGCGTACCCGTGCCGCCTGTACCACCCTGGTCGAACAGCTTACCGCGCGGGGCGTCAACGCCGCGGGCCTCTCCGGTGATCTGGATCAGAGCCTTCGCGAGCGCACCATTACCCGCCTCAAGCGTGCTAAGGTGGATGTGCTGATCGCCACCGACGTGGCCGCTCGTGGTCTGGACGTTCCGCGGATCACCCACGTGATCAACTACGATCTGCCCCAGGACGCGGAAGCCTACACGCACCGCATTGGCCGTACCGGCCGTGCCGGGCGTAGCGGCATCGCGATCACCTTCGCCGGCTTCCGTGAAGGCCGCAAGGTAGGCTGGATGGAGCAGGCGACCGGTCAGAAAATGACCGAAATGCCGCTGCCTGACGAAAGTGCCATTCGTGCCCACCGCGATGAAGTCTTCCATCACCGTGTGGTGGCTGCCCTTACCAAGGGCGCCGACGAGCAGCGCGCGCTGATCGAACGTCTGGTTGAAGAAGGACACGACCCGCTGGAACTGGCCTGCGCCTTTTCCGCCATGGCGCGTGCCGACGAAGCGCCCATTGGTCGTCTCCAGGCGCCCCGCAAGGAGCGCGCCCCGCGCGAGAATGCTCGTGACGGTGGCGGCAAGCCCGGCAACCGTCGCGAACGCAGCAGCGCGCCCAGCGAAGGCATGACGCGTTATCGTGTTTCGGTAGGTCACAAGGATGGCGTCAAGCCCGGCCAACTGGTTGGCGCCCTGGCCAACGAAGGTGGTATCGAAGGCGCGCGTATCGGTCGTATCGATATTCGCAATGCCTTCTCGGTCGTTGAGCTGCCAAGCGGTTTGCCTTCCACCATTCTGGCCAAGATGGCTCGCGCCCGCGTGGCGGGTCGTCCGCTGGAAATCAGCGAAGACAGTGCGCCCGAGCGTGCGCCGCGCAAGCGTCGTGACGACGGCGATGCGCCGGTTCGCCGTCGCGAACGCGCCTGATCGATCGCCAGTGCGATGCAAGACCCCGCTTTCGAGCGGGGTTTTTTATTGGCCGCCAATATCCTAGGCTTGACGTATCATCAGGAAAAAGGAAATGGCATGGACGCACCGCTACACGATTGGAACCTGGCGCCCAAAGAGGCCGTCGCGCTGCAAACCGAGCTGGCCAGACGCCTGGAATCGACCGACCGCATCGACGAGGTGAAAACGATCGCGGGAGTGGATATCGGCTTCGAGGACGAGGGCGAAACCACTCGCGCGGCAGTCGTGCTGCTAAAGTGGGATCCTCAAAGGGCACCTTATCTGAAGCAGGTCGAGCAGATCGTTCACCGCGAACCCACGCGCATGCCCTATGTGCCGGGACTTTTGTCGTTTCGTGAGATACCTGCCGCGCTCGGCGCCTTTGCCAAGCTCTCTCAAGTGCCGCAGCTGGTGATGGTCGATGGCCAGGGCATTGCCCATCCGCGAAGGCTGGGAGTCGCCGCCCACCTGGGGCTCTGGCTCGATCTGCCCACCATCGGCATCGCCAAGTCGCGCCTTTACGGGCGCCATGAGGAGGTGGGCGGCGAGCGTGGCGACTGGAGCGCGCTTACCGCGCGAGGGGAGACCATCGGGGCGGTGCTTCGCTCGCGGAAAAACGTGAAACCCGTTTTTGTATCCCCGGGACATCGGATATCGCTTGCAACCTCGCTTGACTGGGTCATGCAGTGCCTGGGGCGTACCAAGCTGCCCGAGCCCACTCGTCTGGCCGACCGGCTGGCCTCGCGGCGCGACGAGAAACGCGCTGGCAAGGTGACCAAAGAGGCTACAAAAGGCGAATGAAGCGCTCGAGCAGGCTGGTGGCTTGGGGCGTTTCCTTGATCCTGGCGATCAGGTCGCTGACGTCCTCGCCTTGCTCGACCAACGCGTCGTGCATGCGCTCGATATAGGCGCGCAGAATATCGCCATTGAACTCTGGATGGAACTGAACGCTCCATTGGCGGGTACCATAGCGAAGCGCCTGATGGTGGTCGTGGTCGTTGAACGCCAGAATGACCGCATCCTCGGGGGCTTTGAGCACCGATTGGCCATGGGTCAGATGCGCCATGAAGCGCGTGGGAAGCTGGCTGAACAGCGGGTCGCGGTCGGCGGCCTGGGTACGTTCGATCTCGAAGGTGCCCGCCTCGCGGCCGTCGGGATGATCGCCTCCCGAGCCGCCGAAGGCTTCGGCCATCAATTGATGGCCGTAACAGACGCCGAGCATGGGGACATCCCGGGCGCGCGCGTCTTGAAGCCAGGGCTTCAACGCCTCGCTCCAGGGTTCGGCGTCGCTGATCATGCTGTTGGAGCCGGTGATGACGATAGCGTCCAGCCCGTCCAGCAAGGGGAGCTCGGGCTGTGTACGCGGGTCCCAGATCTGGATGGTCGTATCGGGCACGACACGCTTCATGGGTTCTTCAAACAGAACGCCAAAATCGCCGTGTTTCTCGGCCACTTCTGGAAAGGCGTCGCCGGTTTTTACGATCAATACAGTGGGCATGGCATACTCTTGATGGGGGATACAAACGCTGACGGCTGAACTGTATCCAGAATGCAAAGATCAGGGCAGGGACGATATGGCCGATAAGCGAATCAAGCTTGGCTGACCCTGCGTGACTACCTATAACATGGGAGAAATTCATATGCAGCAAATTACCCGAGGCGGCGCCCCGATGGACGTGGACGGCGTGATTCCAGAGGCCGGCGAGAAAGCGCCCGACATGACGCTCACCAATCGCGAGCTAGGCGACGTCACCCTTGAGGACTTTGCCGGCAAGCGCAAGGTGCTCAACATCATTCCCAGCGTGGATACGCCCACCTGCGCCACCTCGACGCGACGCTTCAACGAGCTGGCCTCGAACCTGCCCGAAACCGTCGTCATGGTGGTCTCGGCGGATCTGCCCTTCGCGGCGGTGCGTTTTTGCGGCGCCGAAGGGCTTGATAACGTCGAAACTCTCTCGACCTTTCGTCATCCGGAATTTCTCAAGGCCTGGGGGGTGGCGCTCACCAACAGCCCCATGCAAGGGCTTTGTGCCCGAGCGGTCGTGGTGCTGGACCGTGATAACACCGTATTGCACAGTGAGCTGGTCAGCGAACTGAAAAACGAACCCGATTACGAGGCCGCGCTGAGCGCCTTGAACGGTTAAACGGCTTGGCGCTTTTTCGCCGCCTTCACCAACGCGCTGATCAGGCGCTGTTGAGGGCGGTTGAATATCAGCCATTCAGGGTGCCACTGAACGCCGATCAGGAAATCGTGATGTTCGGATTCGATGCCCTGAACCAGCCCGTCGTGGTCGCGGGCGACGATCTTGATGCCCCGGCCCGTCTCGTTCACCGCCTGGTGGTGGAGGCTGTTGACCCGGCACCAGGTCACGTTCAGAAGCTCGTAAAGCTTGCTGTCGACGGCAATGTCCACGGTCTTGCGCGGCAGTACCGTACGCCGGCGCTTGAGGCCCTCATGGGTCGTGTAGATGTCCGGGTCCAGCGTGCCTCCCAGATGCACATTGATGAGCTGGGCGCCGCGGCAGATACCCAGTACCGGCGTATTGTTGGGAATGAAACGGGCGAGCAGGGCAAGCTCCAGTTCGTCGCGGGCCGGGTCCAGGCGCACGTTGAGCTGTACCTCTCCACCGTAGAGGTGCGCCTGGATGTCGTCGCCGCCGCCGATGATCAGACCATCCAGGGCGGCGGGGGCCGGGCGCGATGGCGATAGGCGAAGCGGTCGGCCGCCGTGGCGCCAAACGGCGAACCAGTCAAACCACCACGCCAAGTGGCTTTTATAGTCGGAGGTGGTAATGCCAATCAAGGGGCGTGACATAAAACGGGCTCTCGTATCAAAAGGTCTAGCGGCGCTTGATCAGATGCTGCAGCGTATCTTTCAGGCGCGCAGGCCAGGCGCGCGTATGATGAGCGATATACTCATCGCACCGGGCATCGAGAAACTCGCGATTCGCTGCAAGCTTTTCGATCTCCACCCAGCGGTTCCACTCTACCACTGACCCCCACCCGGGCTGCGAGAGCTGCGCGTTGGGCAGCCGGTAGTGAAAGGTGGGGCGGGGCTTGGTGAGCTGGGTATGCAACATCGCGTGAGGATGTTGCGGGCGCAGATAGGCAAAAAGTGGCAAAAGATCCAGCTCGCGGTTGCGCGTGGGGTTGTAGTGCAGATAGTCATCGATAAACTGGTCCAGGTCCGGCGCATAGGCGCGGTCGAGGAGCTTCAAGGCGTACTCCTTGGGAAACGGGTTGGCATGGGGCAGCACTTCGCGGGTGATATCGATCTTGATCTCATCGCGCAGCCAGCCGGCCAGCAGCAGGTAGGCGCGCAGCAGCGCCAGAAGATGCTCCACCTCGAAGCTGCCCGCTTCCGGGTTGAGGTGCAGGCCGAACCCATACAGCAGGCTGGCATCGGTGCCCTTGGCGCCCTTGGCGCGTAGCGCTTCAAACAGCCCGTCAAGCGCCTCCAGTTCGTCCCAGGGAATGGGCGGGCAGACGATTTCGGTGGGCACCAGGCCCGTCACCATGTCACCGATCAGTTCACGCGTCTTGCGATGGAACTCGACGCGTCTCAAGTGCTGTTGGCGTGCCCATTCGCTATCCCGAGCGCGCTGGTCGTCGAGCAGGGTCTGATCGGGGTGGGCATACTGGGTGTCAAGCTCGATGCCAAACGTCCCCCAGCGGGTATCGTGCACCAGTAGCCGGTGCGGGCTGACCACGTCAAGCTCGCCACCAAACAGATCGCGCACCAGCTGGGCGGTTTCGTGGGGCGGTAGCCCTGCAAACTCGATCTCCACGCCGACGCATCGCGTTTGGCCGTGACGGTTCAAACGATTGGGTGGCGCCTGGAGTGTCATCTCTGCATCCTTGAGGTGAACGTTTGATCCTTCAGCCTATCATAGTCACGCGGTAGGCTAAGCGATATTCGCAAGAGTGCATATAGCGGCAGACATAGCGATAGAAACAGACACAGCGACAGAGACAGACATAGCGGTAGAGATAGACATAGCGTTAAAGCACCCTGTTAACAATGCCGGCGCGGGTCGGTCGAGCCTGGAGGAGCGTGTGCGACAGCACTGGTTGATCGGTTCTATTTTAAGCATCGCGATTTTGCTGCTGGCCAGTGTGGCGCAGGCGCAAAGTGTATCGTTGCCGGGCCTTGGGAATAACGAGAGCGACGCCCAGGAGCAGACGGTCAGCAGCGGCGATTTTCAAAGCTCGCTGAACGAAGTCATTACGCTGCTCGAGAACGAGGATCAGCGAAACGAGCTTTTGAACTCCCTGCGTGAGCTTCAGGTAACCAGCGAGGCCACCGAAGACGAAGGGGTGGTTCGCCAGGGGCTTCTGGGAGCGCTTGCCGACACCCTGAGCGATCTGGGCGATCAGGCCCAGGCGGGTAACTCTCCCGTCGATGAATGGTCGCGCCAGCTGGTACAGGGTGCGGCGGATCTGCGTGCGCTCAACGAGGACACCGACCGCGGCGAGGCCATTCGCGAAGTCGTGGATGGGGCCGTGTTTGCCGTCATCTGGGTGGCGCTGCTGGTGGTGATGATTGCATTTGGTCGCCTGGTGGCCACCCGTCGCGACTGGCCGCTGGATCTACCCCGCGATCCCAAGGCGTGGCTGCTGGCGGTGCACTTTTTCCGCCGTATGTTGCCCTGGACATTGTCGTTCGCGATCATCCTGGGCATTGGTCAGTTACTTCCCTATAGCCCGGGGCGCACCCTCGTGCTGGTGATCGCCTATATCTGCCTGTGCGGTCGCGCGCTCTCGGTAGTGTTTGAAACGGTCATCGCGTTTTTCAGTCGCGGACACCGCTTTACCGCCGTCTTGCAGCTGCAGCAGCAGGCGCTACGCGGGCTATTCGTGATCGGTGCGCTGATTGCACTGGGCGATGCGGTCAATTCCACCCGTCTGGTGGAACTGCTCGGTGCGGAGCTGGCAAGCCTTGTATCGGTGCTGGCCAATATGCTGGCCGCGCTTCTGGCCGCGCGCTTTATCATCAAGTTCAAGCGTCCGATTCGTCACTTGATCTGCAACCGCCCCTACAAGCAGCGCCGGGACGCCAGTGCAGCGGTGGAGATGGTGCGCGCGCTCGGCGGGCTCTGGCATATCCCTGCGCTCTTGATGGTGGGCGGCTCGCTTCTGGCGATCTTCATCACCGTCGGCGATGTGGGTACGGCGCTGGCGCGCTCGATCATTTCCGCAAGTCTTCTGGTATTGACCCTGGTGGCGACCGGCCTGCTGCGCCGTCAGGCCGAGCGCCTGGTGAAGCGCCGCCATCGGCGCCGGCAAAGCCAGTATCGCAAGCGACTGGAGCGCTTCGGCTTTGTGCTGGCCCATATCTGTGCCTGGATGGTGTTTGCCGAACTCTCCATGCAGGTGTGGGGCGGCTCGCTTTTCGGTCTTGGCCAGCAGGCCGTGGCCAGTGCACGCATCGGTCGGGCGCTGGTCAGCCTGGGGGCCACGATCTTGCTGGCATGGCTTGTATGGATATTCGCGGATACCGCGATCCAGCGCGCCCTTACCTCGTCCGCCCGTTCCCGCGGGCGCCGGGTGAACCAGGCCCGCGCGCAAACCATCACGCCAATGATCCGCAACGTGATCTTCGTCGCCATCCTGATCATCGCGGTGATCGTGGGGCTGGCCAACCTGGGCGTCAACGTCACGCCGCTGCTGGCCGGTGCCGGTGTGATCGGTCTGGCGATCGGCTTTGGTGCCCAGACCCTGGTGCAGGATCTGATCACCGGGATATTCATTCTGATCGAAGACTCCCTGGCGGTGGACGACTTCGTTCAGATCAACGGCCACATGGGCACGGTAGAGGGGCTGACGCTCAGAACGGTGAAGCTGCGTGACCTGGACGGCATCGTGCATATCATCACCTTCAGCCGCATCGAGTCGATTCACAACATGTCACGCCAGTTCGGCATCGCCCTGATGCGGATCCGGATTCCGTTCGACATGCATATCGACGATGCGATCACGCTGATGCAGGAGACGGCCCAGGAGCTCAGAAAGGACCCGATGATGCGCCACTATATCTGGTCGCCGCTGGAGATGCAGGGTGTGCAGGGCTTCGAGGATGGCTGCCCGATCTTGCGGATGCGTTTTCGCACCGCGCCGGAAATGCAGTGGGATGTCTCCCGGGCGTTCAACCTGCTGCTCAAGCAGCGCATGGAAGCCCAGAAGATCGACCTGGGCGTACCGCGCCTCAGCGTGAGCATGGAGCCGCGCTCTCAGGAAGAAGTAGACGAAGGCGCGGGGACCGATTTCTTTATCGAGGCCGACTCTGAAGACGCCGGTGACGCCGACGGGCCCCGGCAGCGGCCCGCACCGCCCAAGCCCGCGCCTCGGCCTACCGAGTCCGAGAAGCGCCGGGACGAACATGCGCACCCGTCAGAACGGGCGCGCCCCCGACCCCGCGAGCAGGGAAAGCCCCAGAGCGAGGCCTATGCCAGCACCAACGGCGAACACGGCGATGAGTAGCCAGGGACCGCGAAAGCGGTGCCACCGATCATAAAGCGTTGCGGCCTTGTCCACTCGCGTCAACAGGTCGTCAAGACAGGATTCGGCGCTATCCGGCGGCAAGGAGAAGTCATTGGCCGTATTGCCCTGCCAGTGCGGGGCATGCGTAAGGCCCAGGTGCGCGCGCAACCGGCCGATATCGCTCAGCGTGGTATGCAGCTCATCATAGCGTTTGCGGTGCTCGTCCATCGCAAGCGTTGCCTCGGCGTCCTGGCGAAGCGCGCTGTTGGGGCAGTCGGCAAGCGCCTGGTTCAGCGTTTGCTCATCCACCGTGGGCGAGAGCGCCAGGCGTTTGTAGAGATCGCGCATGCGGTAGCCTTCTTAAAGAGTCGTTTTTATCAGATGATCATAGGCGCTTTTGATGCGCTGAAAACGCTGGGAAGCCAGCGCGATGTGATGTTCGCTCTTGGTATAGAAGCGATCCGGGTGGTGCAACTGGGCCATGCGCCGATAGGCGCGGCGAATTTCGACGCGGCTGGCCCCGGGGGACAGCCCCAGCACGGCCAGCGCCCGGCGGGTCTGGGAGGCGCTTGACGGCTCGACCCGCTCCTGCCGGGCGCGTTCACCGCGGTGGCTATCTCGATGGCTGTTATCGCGATAGGCGTTTTCTCGGTGGGCGTTTTCTCGGTGAGTGTTATCTCGATGAGTGTTATCTCGATGCGCACGGTCACGCCGGGCCCGCTCCTTCTGAGTCTTTTCGCGGCGTGCCTGCGCCTGACGAGCCTCTTCTTGCGCCTTTTCATGCTGGGCACGTTCGTACTGCGCGCGGGCCTGCTCGGCTTTTTCGCGCTCGGCCCTTTGGTGCGCTGCCTGCGCCTGACGGGCCTTTTCTTCACGGTAGGCGGCGTCGTGGCGAAGCCAGTAGCTCTCCCGACTGAGATCCTCCGGCACACCGAGAGCCGCGCCCGTCAACTCTACAAAGAGCGTGGCCAGCGTGCCGGGCGCGATGGTGAGCACGTCCGCGAGAAAGCGTATGACATAGTGATTGGCCGGTGTCAGCGCGCCATCGTCGGTGGCAAGCGCAATTGCCTGGTGCATCACTGCCAGACGCCGCTGCTCGCTGCACTCCTTGCGTACCAGCTCCGCCGCCAGCTGGATCGCCTTGAGATCCTTTTGCCGGGCGATCGTGAAAAGCGGGCCCAGCTCGTGACCGTGCTGGAACCGTGCGCTAACCTGAGCCAGGCGTCGGCGGCGCTGGCCTTCAGAGACGTTACGGCGCTGGGTCAAGACCCAGGCCAGCAAAAGCAGCACCGCCGTATCCACTTGGCTGCGGCTTTTGATAAGCACACGCTCAAAGGTAGAAAAGCGGGCGATGGGCATTCCCTGGCTCCAGAAACGGTAACAATCAGCGAGCAATACTCGCCTGCGCATTGCGCGATAGCAAGTCCGTGTGAGGTATGCTGATTCATGACATCAAAGGCAGTGGCTTGAAAGCGCTCTATTAAATAGTTTACAGCAAGGAGATAAAGCGCAGGTGATCAACGTCGAGCGTAAAAATAGCTTTCAGCTACGGCTTACCCGTCGGCTGAAGGAGGAAACGTCGCACACGCTGGATGTTTATCTGTTTGTCCCGGGCGAGCTTGGCCTGAGCACCCAGCTTGTCACCGAAGAGGCGTTTTTTCACAGCGCCATCCAGGTTGCGCGTACCTACTACAGCGACCAGTACCATCTGCCTCTGGTGCATAGCCGTCTGGCCAGCCGTAACCGCCTGGGCAGCGACTCCTATCGACTGAGCTTGAGCCTTTATGCCTACCAGTATGTCATCGCACTGGAGCAGACGACGCAGGCGATACTGGTCGATAACCGCGCGCTACGCATCGAGAAAAAGGAGGAGCTGACCGAGGCCGAGCGCGAAAGCCGACAGGCGCTGCTGGATAAGGTCGACGAGATGAGCAGCCTGAGCGAAGGCATCCTGAAACGGCTGCGGCGTAACGAGCCCAGCGACGACACGCTCTATAAATACTTTGCCAATATCGACAATTACCTTTCCTGGTTCACCGAGCAGCAGCGTTTGACGTTGGTGGCGCACCTGCCCCGGGGCGGGGTGTTCAACCCGGTACGCAAGCAGCTGATCGAGCTTTGCGAAGTCGAAAACGGCTACCGCCGGGAGCGACAGTATAACGCCGAGCGGGTCATGGCCGACCCTACCCGCATGTCCAACAAGATGCGACTGCTGCGCCGGTTGATTGAATACCCGATCACTTTGAAGCAGGCGTCGCTCGAACTGGGCCAGGGGGAGCAGAAAGCGGTCAAGGCATTGGCCACGGCGGTCGTGATGTCCTTTGTCACCCTGGGGGTTTTACAGGTACGCGATGTGGTGGGCGACATCACGGCGCTTTTTGTTCTGGCAATGGCGCTTTTATATGCCATGCGCGAAGTGTTCAAGGACGATCTGCGCAATACTCTATGGCGGCTTTTGCGCAAGGGGCGGCCCAAATGGCGGCGCCAGTATCTGGACCCTACCCGTAACGTGCTGGTGGGCAAGCAACTTGAGTGGTTCAACTACAAGCGTTTCTCATCACTTGACGAGGAAATCCAGAAGCTTCGCCACCGAAGCGTGGCCCAGCGCGAGGAAATGGTGCTTCACTACCGCTCTCGCTCACGCATGTCGCCCACACGCTTTCTAAGCGGCTACGAGCACACCCGGGAGACGCTGACGCTGGATCTTTCACTGCTCACCCGGCTGATGAGCAAGGGCAAGCATCACATCTACCGGCTCAAGGAGGGCCAGGCGGTACGCGAAGGCGTCGAGCGACGTCACCTGTTCAATCTGTTGATCCGCGAGACCGGCAGTGAGGACGAACCACACCTGACGCGGTGGAAGGTCGTCGTCAGCCGATCAGGGATCGTCGATGTCGAGCGGGTGGACGGCAAGGACGCCTCCACCAAAAGCGCCCCATAAGGGGCGCTGTAACGATCTACTTCTCAAGATCCTTGACTTGTTCTCTCGATGGCTTCTTCGAGTTTATCGACACTGCGCTTTGTATGGTGAAGCTTGTCCAGTCCAAACAAACCGATACGGAAGGTCTGGAAATTGTCACCTTCGTCGCACATCAAGGGCACGCCGCCGGCCACCTGCACACCCGCCTGGCCAAGCTTGGCCACCAGCGCGCTGTCCTCGGTATAACTGACTACCACGCCCGGCGCCTCGAAACCTTTGGCGGCCACACTCTTGAAGCCGTGGCGCTCGATCATCTCGCGCACCTCGCGGCCAAGGTCGATCTGCTCCTGCTTGACCTTGTCGAAGCCATACTCCCGGGTCTCCTGCATGATGTCGCGAAGCGCGCGGAGGGCGTCGGTGGGCATGGTGGCGTGGTAGGCGTGGCCGCCGTTTTCATACGCCTGCATGATGGTGTGCCACTTGCCCAGATCGCAGGCGAAGCTGGTGCTCTGGGTCTCTTCCAGGCGTTTGGTGGCGCGCTCGGAGAGCATGACCATGGCGCAGCAGGGCTGGCCGCTCCAGCCTTTCTGCGGCGCGCTGACCACCACATCGATACCCAGTGCCTGCATGTCTACCCAAAGCGTGCCGGCGGCGATGGCGTCGAGTACAAACAGCGCCCCTACCTCGTGAGCTGCCTCGGCCACTTCACGAATATATGCGTCGGGCAGCAGGATGCCGGCGGAGGTTTCCACCTGCGGGGCGAACACCACGGCGGGTTTTTCCGTGCGGATACGCTCGGCGACGTCACTTGCCGGCACCGGGGCGAAGGGGGAGTGCGGGTCATTCTCGTCGAGTCGGCGCGCTTTGAGCGCCTGGTGATCGTCGGTCAGACGGCCCATCTCGATGATCTGTGTCCAGCGGTAGCTGAACCAGCCGTTACGGATCACCAGAACCTTTTCATCCTGGGCAAACTGGCGAGCGACCGCTTCCATGCCGAAGGTGCCGCTGCCGGGCACGATGACGCTGGCGTGGGCGTTGTAGACCTCTTTCAGCGTGGTGGAGATGTCGCGCATCACGTGCTGAAAGCGCTGGGACATATGGTTGAGCGAACGGTCGGTGTAGACCACGGAGTATTCGAGCAGACCGCTGGGGTCGACGTTGGGCAACAAGGCCGCCATGACGTTTCTCCTGAGGGATCGGTAGTGGAAGTGGCCCACAGCATACGAGGATTCGATAAGCGGCGCCACAGTACGGGCGCCGCCGCCGGGGTGGGCTGAAGCGTTAGCGCGAAGGAAGCTGCTCGGGCCCGAAGGCATCGGGCAGCAGCGCCTGCATGGTGTAGGTCTTCAGGATTTCGCCGGTGCGGGAAATGACCTGGATTTCAGTCTCCGGGGTGGCGAACTCGCGAATACGCTGGCGGCAGTCGCCACAGGGGGTACAAAGATGCTCCCCCGGGCCCATCACGTACACCTTGGCCAGCTGGCGCTGGCCGGCCGTGATCATGGCCGAAATCGCCGAACCTTCGGCGCAGATGCCCTTGTAGTGGGCCACTTCCACGTTACAGCCGACGAACTGCTGGCCATCCGGGGTTTCCATGATGGAGGCCACCGGGTGGGCGGAGTAGGGCACGTAGGCGTTGCCCAGCGCCTGGTTGAGGGTGTCGACCAGCGCGGTATCCGCTTGGCTCATGGGGTTCTCCTGGGACACTTAGCGTACACCCTTGTCGCGCAGTACGGCATCGAGGGCAATGGTCATCATGTCGTTGAAGGTGGTCTGGCGCTCATCGCTTGAAAGCGCCTCACCTTTCAGAATGTGATCCGACACGGTGCAGATCGTCAATGCCCGGGCGCCGAACTCTGCCGCCACGCCGTAAAGGCCTGCCGCTTCCATTTCCACGCCGATGATGTTGTAGCGCTTTAAAAGCTCGGCCATGTGTTCCTGCGGGTTGTAGAAAAGATCCGCCGAGAAGATATTGCCAACCTTGACCGGCACGTTGTGCGCCTTGGCGGCCGCGACGGCGTGGCTTGCCCACTCGAAATCCGCCACGGCGGCGAAGTCGTGGTCGTTGAAGCGCATGCGGTTCACCTTGGAGTCGGTGCTCGCGCCGAGCCCGATCACCACGTCGCGCACGTTGACGTCGTCGCGTACCGCGCCGCAGGAGCCCACGCGAATGATCGACTTCACGCCATAATCGGTAATCAGCTCCTTGGCGTAGATGGAGACCGAGGGAATTCCCATGCCGTGGCCCATGACCGAGACCTTGACCCCCTGGTAGGTGCCGGTGAAGCCCAGCATGCCGCGCACGTCGTTCACCTGGCGCGGGTTTTCCAGAAAGGTATCGGCAATGTACTTGGCGCGCAGCGGGTCGCCGGGCATCAAGACGGTATCGGCGAAATCGCCAGGTTCAGCGTTGATATGAGGCGTTGCCATAAAAGCTCCTTAAGCGGCAGATGGCCAGAACGTCGGCGGCTAGATCACGTGGGGCAGAAAGCTTTCGCCATCGTCCATCGCACGCAGCACGAAGTAATCGGCCAGCGTCTGGCCGATATCGGCGAAGGTATCGCGTTTGCCAAGCGGGCCGGGCGTGAAGCTTGCCCCGCTCACCATGATGGGAACGTATTCGCGGGTGTGCTCGGTGCCTTTCCAGCTGGGATCGCAGCCGTGGTCGGCGGTCAGGATGAGCAGATCCTGGTCATCCAGCACCCCCAGCAGTTCCGGCAGGCGGGCATCGAAGTGCTCGAGCGCACCGGCGTAGCCGGCGATATCCCGGCGATGGCCATAGAGCGAGTCGAAATCGACGAAGTTGGCCATGATGCAGGTCGGCTTCTGGCGGGCCTGGGTGCGCGCCACCTCGGAAAGGGTCGCGTCCATCAGCGCGTCGTGGCCGCTGGCTTTCACCTTGTGGGTAATGCCGCAGTGCGCGTAGATATCAGAAATCTTGCCGATCGACACCACGTCGCCACCGGACTCCTGGAGCTTCTGCAGCACCGTGGGCATGGGCGGCTCGATACTGTAGTCACGACGGTTGCCGGTGCGCGTGAAGCTCGCGGCGTCGTCACCCACGAAGGGGCGGGCGATGACCCGGCCGATGTTGTAAGGCTCGAGCAGCTCGCGCACGGTTTCACACAGCGCGTAAAGCCGCTCCAGACCGAAGTGCTCCTCGTGGGCGGCAATCTGGAACACCGAATCCGCTGAGGTGTAGACGATCGGTTTGCCGGTTTGAACGTGCTCCTCGCCCAGGCGTGCGATGATCTCGGTGCCGGAGGCGTGGCAGTCGCCCAGCGTACCGGGAAGCCCAGCCTGCTCGACGATCTGGGCCAGAAGCTCGGGTGGAAAGCTCGCTTCCTTGTCCAGGAAGTAGCCCCAATCGAAACGCACTGGCACGCCGGCGATTTCCCAGTGGCCGGAGGGTGTGTCCTTGCCGCTGGAAATTTCCTGGGCGTGGGCGTAGGCGCCGTCCACTTCCTCTAAAAGCTCGACGCCTTCGGCAACGTGTCCGGTGGCATCGCGGTGGGCGTGAAAAAGCCCGAGCCTTGCCATGTTAGGAAGCTTCAAGGGCCCGGATCTTGTATCGGTATCGGCCTCGCCACGGGCGCAGGCGGCGGCGATATGACCCAGGGTATCGGCACCTTCATCGCCAAAGGCGGCGGCATCCGGGGCGGCGCCGATACCGAAGGAATCCAGCACTACTACAATCGCGCGACGCATCAAGCTTCTCCTCTAAAGGTATCCTGTATCAGCGTATCGGCTTCTACGGACGAGTGACCCAGCGTGATGGCGGCCTTGAGCTGATCGGCGGCGCGTTGGGCGGCCTCTTCGCTCTGGGCGTGAACCATCGCCAGCGGTTTTTCGCCATCGACACGATCACCGATTTCAGCGATCGCGCTGAAACCGACGCTATGATCGACGCTGGCATCGTTGCGCAAACGCCCGCCGCCCAGCTCGACCACGCTCATGCCCACCGCGCGCGTGTCGATACGGCTGACAATACCGGCCTCACTGGCGTAGACCGGCTTCACCACGGCAGCAGTGGGCAGGTAGTGCTCGCTGCGCTCCATGAAGTCAGCTGGTCCGCCAAGCTCACTCACCATGCGGGCGAAGACCTCGGCGGCAGCACCCGAGGTGAGCGCCTTGTCGAGCTTGGCAAGCGCTTCATCGCGGCTGGCGGCGAGCTTGCCGGCCACCAGCATCTCGACGGCAAGTTCGCGGGTGACCTGCATCACGCGGCTTTGCGGGCGCTCGCCGCGCAGCAGCGCGAGCGTCTCGACGATCTCCACCGCGTTACCCGCGCAGGGCGCGAGCGGCTGGCTCATGTCGGTAAGAAGCGCGGTGGTCGGCGTCCCCGCCTGAGTGGCTACATTGGCGATGCTCTCGGCAAGCTCCCGGGATTTTTCCGGTGTGGGCATGAAGGCGCCGCTGCCGACTTTTACATCCATCACCAGCGCGTCGAGCCCGGAGGCGAGCTTCTTGCCAAGGATCGAAGCAGTGATCAGGGGAATCGATTCGACCGTGGCGGTAATATCACGCACCCCATAAATGCGTTTGTCGGCCGGCGCCAGGTTGCCGGTCTGGCCGATGATCGCCACGCCCGAGGATTTCACTACTTGGCCGAAGCGCTCCGGGGCGGGGTAGGGGTCGTAGCCGGGAATCGACTCGAGCTTATCAAGCGTACCGCCGGTATGGCCAAGCCCACGCCCGGAAATCATCGGCACGTATGCGCCGCAGGCGGCGACCCAGGGGCCGAGCACCAGCGAAACCAGATCACCCACGCCGCCGGTGGAATGCTTGTCGACGATGGGGCCGGGCAGGTTCATCGAGCCCCACTCCATGACGTGGCCGGAGTCGCGGGTGGCGGTGGTCAGCGCCACGACTTCTTCGCGGCTCATGCCGTTCAGATACACCGCCATGGTGAAGGCGCCAATCTGGGCATCGCTGATCCGGTCATCGGCGATGCCTTGCACGAAATGCTTGATATCGTCAAAAGGCAGCGCCTGGCCGTCGCGCTTGAGACGAATGAACTCCTGGGGGAGCAGGGCATGCTGGGGCGAGGACATCAGTAGTCTCCTTCCTGGGGCGCGGCGTCGATGGCGTTCAAGGTGATAAGAACGCTGCTCAAGAGGCTGGAGGCGCCAAAGCGGAAATGTTGGGGCGTGACCCACTGCGGGCCCATGATATCGGCGGCCAGTTTCAGATACTCGGCGGCCTCTTCGACGGTGCGCACGCCGCCGGCGGCCTTGAAGCCCACGTCTTCGCCGCTGGCCTTGATCGCGCTGAGCATGATCTCGGCGGCCTCGAGCGTGGCGTTGGTGGCGACCTTGCCGGTGGAGGTCTTGATGAAATCAGCGCCCCCTTCGATGGCAAGTTCGCTTGCCCGCTTGATCAGCGCGGGGGTCTTGAGTTCGCCGGTTTCGATGATCACTTTCAGCAACGCCTGACCACCGCAGGCAGCCTTGCACATCTCGACCAGTTCCCGGCCGGTATCCTCGTCGCCTTCCATCAGGGCGCGGTAGGGAAACACCACATCGACCTCGTCGGCACCGGAGGCGACGGCTTCTCGGGTTTCCCGAGCCGCCCCCATGATGTCCTCGCCGCCAGCAGGAAAGTTGGTTACCGAGGCGATCTTTACCTGGCCTGCCAGGTTGTGCGCACTCAATGCACGCTGGGCGGTGACGATGAATTGCGGATAGACGCAGACCGCAGCAGGCGTGCCGACCTGGGTTTTGACCTTCTGGCACAACGCCTCGATACGCGCATCGGTGTCGTCGTCATTCAGACTCGTGACGTCCATCAGGGCGAGCGCTTGTCTAGCGGCTTGAATAAGGTCGGGGGAGGCGGTCATGGCGTTCTCGCATTGAAGGTGAAGTTGAGGATAAAAAGGTGAAGTTGAAAACAGGTAAATAAACGACAAACGGGCACTGCGCCTGGCGTGCCCGTTTGCCCGTGACGCTTGAAAGATTACGTCGCCACGCTACCCAGCGCGATGAAAAAGCCCGCAATCGAGGCCGACATCAGGTTGGATAGCGTACCGGCCAGTACGGCTTTGACGCCGAAACGCGCGATTTCGTTGCGCCGCGTGGGTGCGATGCTGCCAAGCCCGCCCAGCAAGATGGCAATGGAGGAGAGGTTGGCAAAGCCGCACAGTGCAAAGGACAGAATCGCTGCGGTGTGCGGCGTCATCATCTGACCCGTGGCGGCCACGACCTGTTCCCCATCGATGTAGGGGGCCAGGTTGATAAAGGCCACAAACTCGTTGACGACGATCTTCTGGCCAATGAACGAGCCGGCAAGTGTGGCCTCCGCCCAGGGGACGCCGAGCAAGAACGCAAGCGGTGCAAAGAGCCAGCCCAGAATCAGCTCGAGACTCAAGGACTCGAAGCCGAACCAGCCGCCCACGCCGCCCAGAATGCCGTTGATCAGGGCGATCAAGCCGATGAACGCCAGCAGCATGGCGCCGACGTTGGCGGCCAGCATCAGCCCCGACGTGGCCCCGGAAGCCGCCGCATCGAGCACGTTCACCGGTTTGTCATCCAGCTCGCTGAGCTCTTCGTCCACCTTGGAGACGTCATCGCCCTCATTGCTGTCTTGCGTTTCCGGCATGATCAGCTTGGCGAACAAGAGCCCGCCGGGAGCGGCCATGAACGAGGCCGCCACCAGATACTCCATGGGAATGCCTAACTGCGCGTAGCCTGCCAGCACCGAGCCCGCCACCGACGCAAGACCCCCGCACATCACGGCGAAAAGCTGTGATGGCGTCATGCGCGCGATGAACGGACGTACCACCAGCGGCGCCTCGGTCTGGCCCACGAAGATATTGGCCGTGGCCGACAGCGATTCGGTGCGCGAGGTGCCCAGCGCCTTTTGAAGGGCGCCGCCCAGGATGCGGATCACCCACTGCATGATGCCCAGGTAGTAGAGCACGGCAATCAGCGAGGAGAAGAAGATGATCACCGGCAGTACGCGAACGGCGAAGACAAAGCCGACATTATCGACGCTTGCCAGGCCGCCAAACAGGAAATCGATACCGTCGTTGGCAAAGACCAGCACCTGACTGACGCCTGCCGAAATGGTCTCCAGAAAGGCCTGGCCAAACGGTATGTAGAGAACGAAGGCTCCGATACTCGCCTGGATGGCGAAAGCCCCGAGCACCGTGCGCAGGCGTATGGCCTTTCGGTCGTAGGAGAAGAGCAGGGCAATGATCACTAGTGTGATCATCCCCACCAGGCTCATAATCAATGTCATAAAGAACCCCTCGCGTCATCCGAGCGCGTTGTTGGTTAACGTCTTACAGGAAGTTGAGCTTGACCGAATAGATCATGGCGTTCTGGTAGACATCGGGGGCGCCCAGCTTGTTATCAGAGTAGCGGTATTGAACGCCGGTGGTGATCAGATCCGCCGGGTGCCACCAAAGACCGATAGCGCCATTGGTGCCGGTACGTCCGGCAGTACCGTTGACGTAGTTCTGCTCGAGGTAGTCGCTGTCACGATCGAAGGTCTGCTCGTGCCAGTTGGTCACGCTGAAGCCCTGATCGAACGCGTTGAATTCATAGCCTGCCACCCAGCCTGCCATGTAACCGTTCATGCCGGTATAGCCATCGCTTTGCACACGTGCCGGGCCGATGAAGGGCTTGAACCAGAAACCGTTATCGAAACGGGTACGATACCCAAGGCCGATGATCTGATCCTGCTCGCGGCTGTCAAAGCCGTAATCGCGAAAATCATAGACGTGGGCGTAGAGCGAGAAGGGGCTGTCACCTAGATAGATGTGCGAGGTGACCTTGCCGGCGGTGCGGAAGTTGTCCTGGCCGTTGCTGGATTCATCGAACTGATCGTTGGTGGGGTTCTCGAAGTCGAAAAAGCCGTAGAATTCGCCCCAGTTGAAGCCGACGCCCCCTTCCAGTTCCACGTAGGTGAAATCGCTCTTGGCCGCGTTGCTGGCGGTGCGCCGCTCGGTACCGTTGGACCAGTCCAGATAGTTGACCGAGACATTGGCAAACGACCAGAGCCGGTCCAGGGTTTGCGGTTCGGGTTCGTTGGCCATTGCCTGGGGGGCAAGCAACGCGCCTGCCAGCAAGGCGCCGACCCCGCGTAAAGTGAAAGAATGCGGGATACGATTAAAGCGTTGAGCAGTCATAAGGCCTCAGGATTGTCATGGCGCAGCCGCCACCTGGTTTTTGTGTGGGGCGTTGGCATTGCGCTGGAAGTTCATGTGTGCGGGCTGGCGGATGTTAGAATTATAACATTCAGTGTTATTTCTTTAACACCGGTTTGCAATAATCGGTTGGCAACGATCTAAGAGACAATGCGCGATGTATGGTCAACGCCAAAGGGAGCAGGCACCATGAACGATCGTCGTGAAGAGCGTCTAGCGCTGTTGAAAGAGGCGCTTGTCAGTGAGGGAACGCTGCATCTTCGTGATGCGGCCACGCTTTGCGGCGTGAGTGAGATGACGGTTCGTCGCGACCTTCAGACCTGTCCGCAGTCGATCAGTCTGCTGGGCGGTCGGCTCGTCAAGGCACATACTCCTTTGACTGCCTACGACCTGACCGAGCAGCAAGCGCTTGACTACCCGGTAAAGCATCGGCTTTGCCAACGTGCGCTGGGCTTTATCGAGCACGGCGATACGCTGTTCATCGATTGTGGCTCCACCTTGCTGCCTTTGCTGGGCTATCTATCGCGCTTCAAGGAGCTGACCGTGGTGACCTATGCCCTCAACGTGGCCCATAGCGTCGCCTTGCTCTCCAATGTACGACTCATACTTTTGGGCGGGCTTTATTATCCCGCCTCGCAATCCTTCGGTGCCGAGGATCCTTTTCAGGAAATTGGTCGACTGGGGATCAACAAGGCACTGATTTCAGCGGCGGGTGTGGATGTCAGACAAGGCGTGAGCTGCTTTCATTTTCATGAAGTGGCCCCCAAGCAGGCGGCAATGGCGGCGGCGCAAAAGCGAATTTTAGTCGTCGATGCACGTAAAATGGGTATTGTTCGACCAGCCTATTTTGCTACTCTTAGCGACTTCGATGTGGTGGTCACAGACGATGAGCTGGTTTCAAAACGTTTTGAGGCCCGCTTGGCCTCTTTGCCGGACATCGCAATCACTTAGCTTCGAGCACGGTAACTAACGATTTGGGTCGGGTAGGGTGCGGCAATGCGTCGCTTTCTGCGCGCTGTCAATCAATAGAAAATACCGCTGCTTTGGTCTGTGCGTTGAACGCACGCTAAGTTCGCTACCAACCCCATGCGGTAGCGCATATTTTTCCCGGCGTAATCAGCGTATCGCTTAGTGCTCTGGGAAAAATATGGGGTGCTAGTTGGTCTGCTATATGGCATATCGTTTGGCCTGCTGTCTGGCGACCAGTTCTGTAACGCAACTCTGACGAGATCGCACCATGCAACAACCCTCCAAATGGCGCAGGCGCGGCACTTTTTTCGTGCTCCTTGCGCTGTGCTTGCTGCTGGCAGGCTGTAGCTCGGCCCTCATGGATCCCAAGGGCGATATTGGTGAAGCACAGCGTTCACTGATTCTCAGCGCCTTTGGCTTGATGCTCATCGTGGTTATCCCCGTCATTGTGCTCACAATTGCATTCGGTTGGCACTATCGGCGCAATAACACCGTGGCGCAGTACCTGCCGGACTGGGCACACTCCAACGTGATCGAAGCCATCGTGTGGCTGGTTCCCGTGGTCATCGTCGGTATTCTGGCGGTCATTACCTGGCGCTCCTCCCACGAACTCGACCCGCACCGCCCGCTGGAAAGCGATCAGCCGACACTGGAGATCCAGGCCATCTCGCTGGACTGGAAATGGCTGTTCATCTATCCGGAACAGGGGATCGCGACGGTCAACGAGGTCACAATTCCGGTGGATACGCCGGTACGTTTTCGTGTCACCTCCGGTTCGGTGATGAACGCCCTGTTCATTCCGCGCCTGGGTACGCAGATCTACGCCATGGCGGGTATGGATAACGATGTCCACCTCATTGGCAATGAAATCGGTAACTACTGGGGGCGCTCTACCAACTATAGCGGTGCAGGCTTTGCCGGTATGGTGTTCGATGCGCAGGTTACCTCGGCCGATGACTTCGATGCATGGGTAGCTGAAGTCGCAGCATCGCCGGACACCCTGAGCTATCCCGAGGGTTACTCTGAACTTGCCGAGCGTTCTTCGTTCCATCCGGTTGAGTACTTCTCGGATATAACGCCTGAGTTCTACGAGCGACTGGTCAGCAGTTTCCATACGGGTACAGATCCTGAAACGGATACGCAGGACGCAGACCGTGCACCGGCCGTGGATAGCAATGAAGCCTATCAAACGACCGAAAACCAAGAGGGTGAGGAGGCTGAAAACGGCCAGCT
This sequence comes from Vreelandella xerophytica, assembly GCF_968048975.1. Next base: position 876,296 of record NZ_OZ309106.1, read on the forward strand.
CATCAGCAACGAGGCGGGAGGGTAAGCCGTGTTCGGTAAACTAAGCTTAGACGCGATCCCCTTCCACGATCCTATTATCGTGATCGTGGGAATTGGGATGATTATCGGTGCGCTCGCACTGGTGGCTGCACTTACTTACTTTCGTAAGTGGGCATGGCTATGGAATGAGTGGTTTACATCGGTAGACCACAAGAAACTCGGTATCATGTACTTCATCGTGGCGCTGATCATGCTGCTGCGCGGCTTTGCCGACGCCATCATGATGCGTACACAGCAGATGTTCGCCGCTGGCGGCTCGATGGGCTTCCTGCCTCCGGATCACTACGACCAGATCTTTACCGCCCACGGCGTTATCATGATCTTCTTCGTGGCGATGCCGATGGTCATTGGTCTGATGAACCTGGTGGTGCCGCTGCAGATCGGTGCACGCGACGTCGCCTTCCCGTTCCTCAACAATTTGAGCTTCTGGCTGTTTGCCGTCTCGGCGCTGCTGATCAACATCTCGCTGGTACTGGGTGAATTCGCCACCACCGGTTGGCTCGCCTACGCACCCCTTTCGGGGATAGAGTACAGTCCCGGGGTCGGGGTGGATTACTGGATATGGGCGCTGCAGATTTCCGGTGTGGGTACCACGCTGACCGGCATCAACTTCTTCGTCACCATCCTGAAGATGCGTACCAAGGGCATGACGCTGTTCCGCATGCCGATCTTCACCTGGACCGCACTGTGCTCCAACGTGCTGATCATCGCATCGTTCCCGATTCTGACAGCCACCGTGGCGATGCTCACGCTTGACCGCTATCTGGGTATGAACTTCTTCACGAACGACATGGGCGGCAACGTCATGATGTACGTGAACCTGATCTGGGCGTGGGGCCACCCGGAAGTCTATATCCTGATTCTGCCGGCGTTTGGTGTCTTCTCCGAAGTCATCGCGACGTTTGCGCGTAAGCGTCTGTTCGGTTACCACACCATGGTCTGGGCCACGGTAGCCATCACCGTACTGTCCTTCATCGTCTGGTTGCACCACTTCTTCACCATGGGGGCCGGTGCCAACGTCAACGCCTTCTTCGGCATCATGACGATGATCATCGCCATTCCGACCGGGGTTAAGGTCTTCAACTGGATCTTCACCATCTTCCGCGGTCGTCTGGAAATGACCTCACCGGTACTGTGGACGCTTGGCTTCATCATCACCTTCACCATTGGTGGTATGACCGGTGTGATGCTGGCGCTGCCGGCGGCGAACTTCGTGCTGCACAACAGCCTGTTCGTCATCGCGCACTTCCATAACGTCATCATCGGCGGCGTGCTGTTCGGTATGCTGGCGGGTCTGACCTACTGGTTCCCGAAAGCGTTCGGCTTCACGCTGAACGAGAAGTGGGGCAAGCGTTCGTTCTGGTTCTGGATCGTTGGTTTCTACACTGCGTTCATGCCGCTGTACGTGCTGAGCTTCTACGGCGCGGCGCGCCGCATGCAGTCCTACCCGAACGCCGAATGGCAGCCCTGGATGATCGTTGCCTGGGTGGGTGCGGTACTGATCGCCTGCGGTATCGCCTGTACGCTGATCCAGTTCTACGTCAGCATCCGCGATCGCAAGCAGAACCAGGACGTGACCGGCGACCCGTGGGACGGCCGTACACTCGAATGGTCTACCTCTTCGCCCGCGCCGTTCTACAACTTCGCGCATGAGCCGGTGGTGGGTGATATCGACAGCTTCTGGACCCAGAAACAGCGGGGTCTGGAGCAGGCAGACGAGATGACTTACCACGACATTCATATGCCGAGAAACACTGCGGCGGGCCCGATTATCAGCGTGTTTGCCATGATCTTCGGTTTCGCAATGATCTGGCACATCTGGTGGCTGGCGATCGTTGGCGCCGTGGGTACGCTTGTGAGCTTCCTGGCTCGCGTGTTCAACGACGACATTGACTACTACGTACCGGCCGCCGAAGTCGAGCGGATCGAACGGGCGCATCAACAGCGTGTGGAGGCACATTCGTAATGGCGACAGATACAATGCATCACGACGGCGCCCATGCTGACGAGCATCACGATCACGACCATCATCATGACGTAGAAGGCACCAAGGTCTTTGGCTTCTGGGTCTACCTGATGAGTGACCTGGTGATCTTCGGGTCGCTGTTCGCCACCTACGCCGTGCTCATGAGGGGCACGGCGGGCGGGCCCACCGGCGCCGATATTTTCGAGCTGCCGCTGATCCTGTTCGGCACCTTTGCGCTGTTGATCAGTAGTTTCACCTTCGGCATGGGCGTTCTTGCGATGAACGCCCAGCGCGTCGGCCAGCTGAAAATGTGGCTGATGGTGACCTTCGTGCTAGGCCTGATGTTTCTGGGGATGGAGGTCTACGAATTCCATCACCTGATCCATGAAGGCTACGGCCCGGACCGCAGCGCGTTCTTGTCGGCGTTCTTTACGCTGGTGGGCACGCACGGTCTGCACGTCACCTTCGGCATGATCTGGATTCTGGTGGTGCTGGTGCAGCTTCAGACCAAAGGCCTCAACCACATGACGCGTCCACGCATCCTGTGTTTGAGCCTGTTCTGGCACTTTCTGGACATCGTCTGGATCTGCGTTTTCTCCTTCGTCTACCTGATGGGAGTGCTTTGAGATGAGTTCTGCTTCTATTCAACCGGCGAGCGCCCACGGTTCCACCAAGTCCTACGTTCTGGGTCTGATCCTGTCGCTGGTGCTGACGGTCATCCCCTTCGGCGCGGTCATGATGGACATGTTCAGCACGCCGGTCACCGTCTGGATCATCGTGATCACCGCGGTGCTGCAGATGCTGGTTCAGCTGGTCATGTTCATGCACCTGAACACCAAGGCGGACGAAGGATGGAACATGATGTCCTTCGTATTTACTGTCTCGATTCTCGCCCTCGTGGTAGGAGGCTCTCTGTGGATCATGCATCATCTGCATCTCAACATGATGATCGGCTAGCCACGATGCCCAGCCGGCGGCAGGATCTGCTGGAACTGACCAAACCCGGCATCATCGGCGGCAATCTGATTGCCGCCATCGGGGGCTACTTTCTGGCCGCTCAGGGGCAGTTCGACCTGGTGACCTTTGCCGCCGTGCTTTTGGGCATTGCGCTGATCATCGGGTCGGCCTGTGCCTGCAACAACGTGATCGACCGCGATATCGACGCACTGATGGCGCGTACGCGCCATCGGCCGCTGGTACGCGGCAGCGTGTCAGTCACCCAGGCACTGGGCCTGTCCGCTCTGCTGGGCGTATGCGGCGTGGTGTGTCTGGCGCTGGGTACCAACGGCTTGACCGTGGCGCTGGCGGTGATCGGCTGGGGTGTCTATGTAGGCATCTACAGCCTTTATATGAAGCGTCATTCGGAGTACGGCACACTGGTGGGCAGCCTTTCCGGGGCCATGCCGCCGGTGGTGGGTTACTGTGCCGTCACGGGCAGTTTCGACAGCGGCGCCATCGCGCTGCTGGTGATCTTCTGCCTGTGGCAGATGCCGCACTCCTACGCCATCGCGATCTTCCGCTATGCGGATTATCAGCGTGCTTCCATTCCGGTGTTGCCGGTCGTGCGCGGCATCAAGACTGCCAAGCACCATATCCTGGGCTACATCGTGGCGTTCATTCCCGCATCACTGGCGCTTGGGCTTGCAAGCCAGGCCGGGCTTGGCTATCTGTGCGTGGCACTGGTCATGGGCTTTTACTGGCTCTATCTGGCGCTGCGTGGCTATCGCCTGGAAGACGATGTGCGCTGGGCGCGACAGGTATTTGGTGTCTCGATTCTCACCATTACGGCGCTGAGCATCATCATGGTGCTGGAAGCCGTGGTACCGCTCGCTTAAGGCTTCGCCTTCGCGGAAAGTAAAAACGCCCCAGGGGTCAACCCTGGGGCGTTTTTATTGGGAGGTACGTTCGCTAGCCGTTGGATTGACCGTCGTCGCGCTGGCTTGCCTGAATGGCGGTCAGGGCGATGGTATAGACGATGTCATCGACCAGTGCACCACGGGAAAGGTCGTTCACCGGCTTGTTCAAGCCTTGCAGCATGGGGCCCACACTGACCACCCGTGCGCTACGCTGCACCGCCTTGTAGGTGGTGTTACCGGTGTTGAGATCCGGGAAGACAAACACGGTGGCCTTGCCGGCCACGGGGGAGTCCGGCGCTTTCTGCTTGCCCACGCTCTCGATGGCCGCCGCATCGTACTGAAGCGGGCCATCGATCAACAGGTGCGGGGCACGTTCTTTGGCGATACGAGTGGCCTCGCGCACTTTATCCACATCGGCACCCGTGCCCGAATCGCCGGTGGAGTAGCTGATCATGGCGACTCTAGGCTCGATACCGAAGGCTTGCGCCGAGCGCGCGCTCTGCAGGGCAATCTCGGCAAGCGTTTCGGCGTCCGGGTCCGGGTTTACCGCGCAGTCGCCGTAGACCACTACCTGTTCCGGCAGCAGCATGAAAAATATCGACGACACCTGATTGTACTCCGGCGCAGTCTTGATCAGCTGAAACGCCGGGCGAACGGTGTTGGCGGTGGTGTGAATGGCGCCGGACACCAGGCCATCGACTTCATCGAGGGCCAGCATCATGGTGCCCAGCACCACGTTATCCTGCAGCTGGGCCTCGGCGGTCAGCTCGTTGAGCTTGCCTCGACGCCGCTCGACCATCGACTCGATATAGTGGGCCCGAGTGCTTTCCGGGTCGATGATCGAAAGCTCCTCGGGCAGGGTCAGGCCGCGATGACGGGCGACGCTCTCGATCTCTTCACGCTGGCCAAGCAGCACGCAGTCGGCAATGCCGCGGCGCTGACAAACGATGGCTGCCTCCACGGTGCGGGGCTCGTTGCCCTCCGGAAGCACGATGCGCTTTTTGACCTGCTGGGCCTGCTTGACCAGCTGGTAACGAAACGCCGAGGGCGACAGACGCCGGGTGTAGCCGCGGCTCAGGTTGGCCTTCAGCCACTCAAGATCCATGTGCGCGGCGACATAGCGGGCCACCTGTTCGGCGCGCTCGAAATCATCCATGGGAATCTCGCGATTCACCTGGGTCAGGTTCTGGGCGGTGGTCAGGCTATCGGTTTCCACCGCCAGCACCGGCAGGCCGGTCTTCAAGGCCGGCCGGCACATCTCGATCATGTTGTCGTTGGGCATGAACCCGTTGGTGAGCAGCACGCCGGCAAGCTGGGTGCCGTTCATGGTTGCCAGCGCCGAGGCCAGCACCACGTCATCACGATCTCCCGAGGCCACGACCAGGCTGCCCGGCGTAAAGATATGCAGCGCGTTTGCCGCGCTGCGCGCGCAAAGGCTGGTGGAAAGCACGCGGCGGCTGGCCGCGTCGCCTTCGCTGAGCACGGTAGCGTTGAGCGCCCGGGCCACGTCCAGCGTGCGCGGCGCGCTCAGGGTCTTGCTTTGAGGCACAATGCCGATCAAGTGAAAGCTTTCGGTTGCCAGAAAGGGCGAGTAGCGGCGAAGCTCCTCAAGTACCGGCTCTTCAAGCTGGGGTTTTACCGTGCCCGGCGCGGCCGAGATATCGTCCTCGTGGCCGCCGTAGGGCAGGTTTTTCATACGCATCAGGATGCCGCCCAGGGTGCGCTTGGAACCCACGCCGCCAAAGCTTCGGGCGTGCATGTCCAGCTCTTCGGCCAGCCGTTGGGGCTCGTTCAGATCGCCCGTGCCCACCAGAATGATCCGGGCATTCAAGGCGTGGGCCAACTGGGCATTGGTCTGTGTGGCGTAGGTGGTGTGCTGGGTAGGTACAACACCTTCCACCACCACCAGATCCAGCGCGGTGCCGTCGCGGTAGGCCTGCCGGGTGACCTGATCGAAAAGCTCGATGACGTCTTCCATCAGCTCGTCGATGTGGTCGTCGCGCAAAAGCCGCTCCAGGCGGGCCTGGGAAATAGGCGAGGGCGGGCGCAGGTTCAGCGTGCGCGAGACCAGCGCCGTGGAGCGGTCAAGACCCGGTCCGTTGAGCTCGTTTTGCATGAAGGGCTTCAAGAAGCCCGCCTTCAGGCCAATGGTATCCAGCGCCTGGATGAGTCCCAGGCACGCCGAGGTCAAACCCGCGCCGGCGCTGGTGGGCACCAGCAGGATCGCCTGGGGTTGGTCGTCAGCGGTATTCATATCAGCGTCTCCAGACATTGACGGGTTTCCATGGCGATACGCCCTTCTTCGTCGGTGGGGATGACCCACGCCTCGGGCCCTGGGTGCGATGGCTTGCCGATCGCCCCTTCCTGGCCGCGAACGGTTGCCTCGTTCGCCGTTTCATCCAGCGCGAAGTTGAAGTGGGGCTGCAGCGCGAGAACTCGCTCGCGCACGACCGGGGAGTTTTCACCAATGCCCCCGGTGAAAATGATCCCGTCAAGCGTGGGCAGCGCGCAGGAGAGCGCCGCCAGCGACTTGGCGATACGGTAGCAGAACACTTCCAGTGCCAGGGCGGCGCCGGGGTGGTCCGCCAGCGCCTGCTCTTCGATTTCGCGCATGTCGTTGGTCAGGCCGGAAAGGCCCAGAAGCCCGCTTTGCTTGTTGAGCACATCGTCGATCTTGTCCAGCGACCAGCCGAGCTGGCGGTGCAGGTGGGCGTGAAGGCCAGGGTCCACATCGCCGCTGCGTGTACCCATCACCAGGCCTTCCAGCGGGGTCAGCCCCATGCTGGTATCCACGCTCTCACCTTGCCAGACGGCCGCAGTGGAACAGCCGTTACCCAGGTGCGCCGTCAGCCAGCCGCCTTCGCCGCGGGTGCTCAATTCGGCGGCGCGATGGCTGACAAAGGCGTGACTGGTGCCGTGGAAGCCATAGCGGCGAATGCCGTGCTGGGTATAAAGCGACTCGGGCAGGGCGTAGCGGTAGGCTTTGGGCGGCAGGGTCTGGTGAAAGGCGGTATCGAACACCGCGACCTGGGGCAGGTCGGCGAACACGCTCTGAGTGGCGGTAATACCCGCCAGGTTGGCCGGGTTGTGAAGCGGTGCCAGGGCGGCGGTGGTTTCGATGGCGGCAATCACGTCTTCGGTAATCAGCGCCGCCTGGGTGAACTGTTCGCCCCCGTGAACGATGCGGTGACCCACCGCGGCCGGAAGGCGGCCTTCCAGACGATCCAGAATCGCGTTCAGCGCCTTGGCGTGATCGGCGCCGGCAAGCGCCTGAGTAAAGCTTTCACCGGCGCTGGTCTTGCCTTTCAGGCGCGCCTCGGCACTGCCCAACCGCTCGGCCAGGCCAGCCAGGCGCGGCGCGTCGGGGTCTGAGTCGATTAACGCGTATTTGATCGAGGAGGAGCCACAGTTGATCACCAGTACCGGTGCGTTCATATAAGCCTTCTTTGAGATGGGTTAGCTTAAAACGGGCGTATAGACTTTAGTGTAGCATGGGGCTTGTCTGGCAATCAGCGCTGAAGCGCGCAGGCCATCCATGTAATATGGCAGATTCTGCCCCTTATTTATCCAATATGAGCCGATCTGTCGCCATGTCAGCCTTATCCACGTCATCACTTCCACGCCATCTGGCGATCCTGTTGCTGGTGACGGTGGCCAGCATGTTCGCGGCTAATCATGTGGCAGCGCGGCTTGCCTTTGATAACGGCGCCGGATTGCTGCTGGCCATTTTAACTCGCTCAGGCGTTGCCTGTTTGATCCTGGTCACTCTGGTGTGGGTGCAAAAGAAGAATCTCTGGCTGCCCAAGGGTACCTGGCCGTGGCAACTGGCGGTCGGGCTCTTGATCACCGTGCAAAGCATCAGCCTCTATTCGGCGGTAGCGCGGCTTCCGGTGGTCATCGCGCTGCTGCTGGTCAATACCTTTCCCATTCAACTGGCGCTGCTTGGCTGGGCGCTGGGCGGGCCGCGGCCGACCCCTCGCCAGTGTCTGGTAATGGGCACCATTCTCATCGGGCTTCTGGTCGTGCTGGACATTCCTTCCTGGCTGGCCCAGGCCGAAAGCATGGGGCCCGAGTGGGCGGTGGGTATCGGGTTTGGCCTCACCGCGGCCTTCGTTTTTGCAAGCGCGCTCTGGATTACCGAGCATCGCTTGTCCGGCGTGGGCAGTACCTTGCGAAGCCTTCTGACCATGCAGACCGTGTTTTTCGCCATGGTGATTGGCGCGGTTGCGGGGGTGGTGCCCGGCGGGATGGATCTGCCCGCCAATAACGCAGGGTGGACAGGCCTTGCGCTGCTCGGGCTTTTGTACGGCTCGGCGTTTTCAACGCTATTCATCTTCGTGCCGCGTCTGGATATGGCGCGTAATGCGCCGGTGATGAACATCGAGCCCGTAGCGTCATTGGTGTTTGGATATTTCGTTCTAGGTCAAATGCTTGGCCCGGTGCAGCTTTTAGGCGGCGCCGTCGTGGTAGGGGGTATCGTGTTCCTGAGTCTTTCGAAGGTGCGCTAGCCATTTGCGTTTCGCGTTATCTTGAGGCACACTGAAAAGCGTAAGGAAACACTGTTTTTTAACTGAGGTTACCCCTATGAAGATGACCGTATTATCACTCACTTCTGCCGCCGTATTCCTGGGCGCAAGTGCTTTCGCGGCATCAGCCCAGGCGCAGCAATCCTTCAACTACCCGGAAGGCTACATCGGCGGCGACGCCATGTTCTGGAGCCTGGACCCCGACCGCGGCTCCTCTCGCGATGACGTGGGCCTGCGTATTCGCGGCGGTTCGCAGTTCAATGACTACTTCGCCCTGGAAGGCCACTTGGGTACCGGGGGCTCCGATGGCGCCGCTGAGCTCGACTATCTGGCCGGCATCTACGCCAAGGGCATCGTGCCTGTCGCCCCCAACGTTCGCCTTTACGGCCTGGCCGGCATGACCGAGGTGGATTTCGATATCGACCGTGAAAACGGCTTCTCCTACGGCGGCGGCGCTGAAGTGGATATCGCCCCCAACGTATCGGTGGGCGCCGATTACATGCGCTACCTGGATAAATCCGACTACGATTTCGACGCGGCAAGCGTGGGCCTTCGCTACCGTTTCTAAGCATTTATTCAGACCGCTAAAAACCCTCGCCGACAGGCGGGGGTTTTTTATGCGAGCAACAGTTAAATATAGTGAGCAAATGGATTGCCCAAGTAATTAATTTTGGTTAGTCTTGAGCCTGGGAGATCATCAATAATACTGATAAACTCAGGGGTTGGTATGAAGCTGGTAGTAAAAGTGGCTGTGATCGCGGCGCTAGGATTTGGCGGTAGCGCGTTCGCGCAGTCGTTTCAGGTAGGGTATCCGCAGGCTTATGTCGGCGCTGACGCCATGGCTTGGCGTTTGGATCTCAGTGGCGTAAGCGAAGATTTCGATTCGGCAGCGCTTCGTCTGGTAGGTGGTATAAAGCTCGATGACTATCTGGCAGTAGAGTTCCACGGTGCTACCGGCGGCTCCGATAGTGTCTATGGCGCAAAAGTCGAGCTCGATTACCTTGTCGGCGGCTTCTTGAAAGGCATCGTGCCGCTGGGTAATAGTGCACGTATCCATGGGCTAGTGGGTTACTCGGAATTGAAGCTATCCGTTGATGGCTTCGGAAGCGGCCGCGATGACGGCATTTCATTCGGCGGTGGAGCCGAGTTCGATGTCGCCGACAACCTGGCAATCAGCGGCGATATCATCCGCTATCTAAGCCCGTCCGAATACGATTTCGATGCGGCGAGCCTGGGCTTGCGTTATCGTTTTTAAGTACGGCTTTCATTTAAGTACGGCTTCAATTTGAGTTCGGTTTCCATGCCCGTCGAGAGCCCCGCCCAACCGGTGGGGATTTCGTGTTTCAAGCGCTCTCGATGAGCTACATTGTTAGCGTGCTAATTGTTTGTTAGACTAACGTATTAACTTGGATAGGCCCTGGCTTCGGCGGGGGCTTTGAATGAGAACTTACGTATGTCTCCCGATCAGCGCTTTACCCGATGGGTAAGGGTGGCTTTGGCTGCCTTTGCTCTTTTGTTTATCTATTTTCTTGTCGCCGACAGCTTCATGCCGCTGACCCCAGAGGCGCGTATCATGCGCCCGGTCACACGTATCGCACCGGAACTCAGTGCCCCGGTAAGCGAGGTGGTCGTGCAGGACCACGAGCAGGTCACCCAGGGTGACGTGCTGTTTCGCCTGAACGCCGAACCCTACGAGATTGCGCTTGCCACCGCCCAGCTCAACGTCGAGCAGGCCGAGCAGGAAAACGCCCGTTTGAGGGCTGAGCTGGCCGCTGCCCGGGCCTCTCTGGCCGCTGCCCAGGCCACCTCGGAGGAACTCAATGGCGAGCGGCAACGGGCGCAGTCTCTGGTAGGGCGTCAGAGTATTTCCCGTCAGCAGTACGAGCAGCGGGTTGCGGCGGCAAATACCGCCAATTCCGATGTGCGCGCGGCCGAGGCGCAGATCACCAGCCTGGAAGTGCAGCTAGGCGAAGAGGGTGATGCCAACCTGCGCCTGCGCCAGGCCCGCAACGCCTTGGCCAAGGCGCAGTTGGACGTCGAACGCACCGAGGTTCGCGCGCTCGAGGCAGGGCAGGTGACCAACCTGCAGCTTCAGGCCGGCGACTACGTTCAGGCGGGCCAGCCGGTGCTCGCACTGGTGTCCAACCGGGTGGATATCGTGGCGGACTTTCGCGAAAAAAGCCTTCGCCACATGCGTATCGGTGATGAAGCCAAGGTCGTTCTGGATGCGCTGCCCGGCCACATCTTCGAAGGCCACGTGATCGCGCTGGATGCGGGTGTACGCGAAGGCCAGATCAGCCCCAACGGCCAGCTTGCCGATATCCCGACCTCCAACCGTTGGGTACGCGATGCCCAGCGCCTGCGCTTGCACGTCAGACTGGAAGACCCGCTAGCGACGATGCCCCCCAGCGGTGCCCGGGCAAGCGTTCAACTGCTACCCGGCGAACACCCTCTGGCACACCCCCTTGCCTGGCTTCAGGTGCACCTGATCAGCTGGCTGCACTATGTCTATTGAACGGCTGACCACTTGCCTGCGCAAAAGCGCCGCGGAGGTCAGGGAGTCGCCGAACGAGCCCGTGCGCCCGGCGCTGCTCGATGAAAACGGCCTGCGCCAGTGCCTGCGGGTGGCCGGCGGCGCCACGCTCGGGTTCGTCATCAGCCAGTTGATGGGGTGGAACTACGGCGTCTTCTTTACCGTGTTTCCCATGTTTCTATTGGGCATGGTGCCGCTTTTGAATGCCGGCATCCTTCGTCAGTTTCTGGGCAACGCCGCCTTCAACGTGGTGGAAGTCAGTTTGATCATCGGCCTTTTGCAGCACATGCCGGCGGTGATGACACTGGTGGTGCTGGGCATCTTTCTGTTTCGTTTCAACCTGATGGCCAAAGGCCCATTATTTCTGTACGCGGCCAACGGGGTCGTCACGCTCAGCATCCTGCTTCACTTTGCAAGCTATCCCGGCGTGGACCTGGGCGAGCTCTTGACCGCCAATCTTCTGGCAAGCGTGCTGGCGGTAGTGATCGCCATGCTGATGCATACGCTGTTTCCCGATGTTGCGCCGCGCCAGCCACCGCCGCGCGCCGAGAAAACGGCCTCACAGATTCGTCACGAGACGCTTCTGGGGGGGATTACTGCCACGCTCTCGTTTGTGGTATTTCAGACCTTTGATCTTCGCGACTCGCTCTCGGCGCAAATGGCGACCGTGCTGGTGCTGTTTGCCATGGGTTACGCGGGTGCTCAAGCCTCCTCCATCAAGCGGCTGGTCGGCACGCTGTTGGGGTGCAATATCGCGCTGGTGATGCAGATGCTGCTTTACACTCAGAGCAACCATTTTCTGCTGGTCGTCCTGCTTTACTGGCTGGGGTTGATGCTGTTTGCCCGCGAGCACGTGCGCGAGGCAGGCGGCTCCGGCGTGGGCTTTGGTGGCATGACCACTCTGGGTATTTTGTTCGGCCAGTCGCTCGGGCCCAGCCAGGACCTCGTCTACAGCGCGTTTTATCGGTTCTCTTCCATGTTTGTGGCGCTGGCTTTGACGCTGATGGTCATGCTCTGCCTTCATTGGCTACTTAACGCCTGGACACCCACGGCGTTACCCAAAAGAAATTGAGGCAACTTTTTTTAAAAAGACTACTCTAATAAATACCTGCACCGCCAAAGGCAATGAATGCCTTCCTTGCAGGGAATATATTTCCTACTAACGGATTAGAGGTAAATCGAAATGTCTAATGCAAACGAAGATAAGACCAAAGGCGCCGGCAACAAGGCAGCAGGCAAAGTCAAAGAAGCGGCCGGTAAAGTAACCGGTAGCGACAAGACCGAAGCCAAAGGCAAAGCCCAGCAGGCGAAAGGCGACGTGCAAAAAGGCAAAGGCGATTTGAAAGACGCCGCCAAGAAGTAACACTCACTTTCCCAGAATAGTCAGCAGGGGCCCTCGGGTCCCTGCTTTCGTTTGCGAGAACAGGGTTTACTCGTCAGCCATTTCTAACGAAAAGCCCATCTCCAGACCTTCATTGACCACTTTGAGCCAAGCTTCCATATTCTCGTAGAAGTCGCCATAGCGTCGGAACTGCTCGATTTCAGCCTCGGATAGCGCCTGGTTCGGGTCCTGCACTGCCACGTTTGCCAGCTCATTGTAGATTCGCCGGCGATATAGGCGTGCATCTCCGGGGGAAGCAGGAAGCTTTCGACGCGTTGTGCTTTGCCCCCGGTACGAGCCCCGGCTCGCCAAGTTCAGACAGAAAAGCGCAGCAGCGTCATGGGGTTGGGCGAGGCCAGTGTCAAAAGCCCGGAGGCAAGAGTCGTACCGTTTTCTACAAGAAGGCTATCGATGCTCGCGTGCATGCCCGAAAGCGATGGCGCGATCATCATTGCCAATGGGTGTCTCAGCGTTGCGCCACTAAAAAAGGGCCTGGGTGCTACGCGCACGAAGGCCCTTTGACACGCCGCTAATGGGCAGGTTTACACCTTCTGATAAAGCTCGCTGCCCTCCTGACGGAATTTCTCGGCCTGTTCCTGCATGCCCCGCGCCGCGTCACTTCCCGGGGCGGCGTCACGGTAGGTATCGCGCACCTCCTGGCTGATCTTCATCGAGCAGAACTTCGGCCCGCACATGGAGCAGAAGTGCGCTACCTTGGCAGAGTCCTTGGGCAGGGTTTCATCATGAAACGCCCGTGCGGTGTCCGGGTCCAGCCCCAGGTTGAACTGGTCTTCCCAGCGGAACTCGAAGCGCGCTTTCGATAGCGCGTTGTCGCGGCGCTGGGATGCCGGGTGGCCCTTGGCCAAATCCGCCGCGTGGGCGGCGATCTTGTAGGTGATGATGCCGGTCTTCACGTCCTCCTTGTTGGGCAGGCCCAGGTGCTCCTTGGGTGTGACGTAACAGAGCATCGCACAGCCGAACCAGCCGATCATGGCCGCCCCAATGCCGGAGGTAATGTGATCATAACCGGGTGCGATGTCCGTCACCAATGGCCCTAATGTGTAGAAGGGCGCCTCGTCGCAGTACTCCAGCTGCTTGTCCATGTTCTCCTTCACCAGGTGCATGGGCACATGCCCCGGGCCTTCGATCATCACCTGCACGTCGTGCTTCCAGGCAATATGGGTCAGCTCGCCCAGGGTTTTCAGCTCCGCCATCTGCGCTTCATCGTTGGCGTCGGCAATCGAGCCCGGGCGCAAGCCGTCGCCGAGGGAAAACGCCACGTCGTACTGTTTGCAAATCTCGCAGATCTCCTCGAAGTGGGTGTAAAGAAAGCTCTCCTGATGGTGATACAGGCACCACTTCGCCATGATGGAGCCACCGCGGCTGACGATACCGGTCACCCGGTTGGCGGTCAGTGGCACGTAGCGCAGTAATACGCCGGCATGAATGGTGAAGTAGTCCACGCCCTGTTCCGCCTGCTCGATCAGCGTGTCGCGAAATACCTCCCAGGTGAGGTTCTCCGCCACACCGTTGACCTTCTCCAGCGCCTGGTAGATCGGCACCGTGCCGATGGGCACCGGCGAGTTGCGCAGGATCCACTCGCGGGTTTCGTGAATGTTCTGCCCGGTGGAGAGGTCCATGATGGTATCCGCGCCCCAGCGGATGCCCCAGGTCATCTTGTCCACCTCTTCCTCGATGGAGGAGGTCACCGCCGAGTTGCCCAGGTTGCCATTGATCTTCACCAGGAAGTTGCGCCCGATGATCATCGGCTCGCTTTCCGGGTGGTTGATGTTATTGGGAATGATCGCCCGGCCGCGGGCCACCTCATCGCGCACGAATTCCGGGGTGATCTCATCGGGGATGCTGGCGCCGAAGTTCTGGCCACGGTGCTGGTGGCCCAGAATCCGCTCGACTTCGGCATCACCCAACATTTGGCGGCGCTGGTTTTCGCGGATGGCGATGAACTCCATCTCCGGCGTGACGATACCCTGGCGGGCGTAGTGAAGCTGGGTCACGTTCTTGCCCGCTTTCGCTCGGCGCGGGGTGCGCTTCAAATCGAAGCGAAGCTGAGCCAGCGTCGGGTCGTTGGCGCGGCGCTTGCCGTACTCGGATGTCAGCCCTTCCAGAAACTCGGTATTCCCGCGCTCCTCGATCCAGGCCCGGCGCAGTTCCGGCAAACCCTGGCGCAGATCGATCTGTGCGGCCGGGTCGGTATAAGGGCCGGAGGTATCGTAAACCAGCAGCGGTGGGTTCTCCTCGGCAGCGCCGCTGGTGGTGGTCGGCGAAAGCGTGATTTCGCGAAACGGTACGCGGATATCCGGGCGCGAGCCTTCGACGTAGCGCTTGGTGGAGGCGGGCAGCGGCGCGATGGCGGCGGCATCGACCTGGGCGGTTTCGGCCAAGAAGTGTTGGGTGCGGCTCATGGTCGTGGTCTCTTTTTGTGGTTGTAGTGGCGGTTAGTCGGTCAGATCCAGACCCATCTGCCAGAAGTCGATCTCCAGGCGGGTGGCATCGCGAAATATCTTGGTGAGTTCTTCAAAGCGAGTCGGCGATACCTCGGCCAGGCGGGCGTTCAGCCATTCGAGCTCCGCGTGCATCGCGGCCTGAAATTCCTCGCCCTCGTACATGGCAATCCAGGCATCGAACGCGTTATCGCCGCCGCGCACTGTGGAGCCCTGGGCGTTCAGCCAGTTGGCGATCTCGCCGTAGCCGATCAGGCACGGGGCGAGCGCCACGTGCAGATCGAGCAGATCGCCGCGGCTGCCGGTATCCAGCACGTAGCGGGTATAGGCCATCGTCGCCCGCGCTTCGGGCAGCTTAGCCAGGTCGTCTTCACTGATGCCCCACTCGCGGCAAAAGCCGATATGCAGCCCAAGCTCCACATCCACGATGGCTTTCATGCCCTCATGGGCCTGGCGCAGGTCGGCAAGCGTCGGGCTCTTGTAGGCGGCCAAGGCGTAGGCACGGGCGAAGTGAATCAGAAACAGGTAATCCTGCTTCAGGTAGTGGCGAAAGGAGTCTTCAGGGAGCGTGGCGCTGCCCAATTGGCGAACGAAATCGTGTTCGATGTAAGCGCGCCAGTCGTTGTGGCAAGCGGTGGTGAGATCGTTAAAGCAGTAGCCCATGTTTCCTCCGGGAGTAGAGATCCGAAGGGCAGGCGAGAAGATCGAGGAAATGGCGGGGAAGGGGAGTGAGACGTTACACCGGCGCCATCGCTTGATCCCTACGCCGGTACCCGCGCTTTTGAATAAGCGCATTAGCCGGATCAGGTTCAGCGGGACCAGCGCTTGGAAGCTTTAAGCTCGCCCTGCGCCATCTCAGCCGGATATCACCGGCACCCCGTCAAGCAGTCGTCTTGGCGAGTCTAGGCGGCGGTGGAGGTAGATGCAAGGGGGAAAGAGCCGAACAGCTCCAAGAGAGTAAGGCGGCGCCGTTAACCCAACGGGCTTTTGACCCCTGCAAAGTCGTTACCCAGCACATGCGTGTATATCTGAGTGGTCTCGACGCTTTTATGACCCAGCAATGCTTGCAACGTGCGTATGTCTGTCCCTTGGCTAAGCAACTGAGTCGCGAAGCTATGCCGCAAAGAGTGGCAGGACCCAAGGCGGGTTAAAGACGCCGCGCGCATGGCGTGTTTCACCGCTTTTTGGACGGCAGAGGTATGAATGTGATGGAGCACTACCCGGTTCTCGGCATCAAAGCAGGGTTTGGATGAGGGAAAAAGCCACTGCCACGCAAGTGACGTTCCGGCGTTGGGGTACTTTCGGTCTAGCGCGTAAGGGAGTGACACGGGGATCACGCCGGTTCCAAGCCGCTTGGCCAGTTGCTGCTCTGCCTGGTAAACGTGGGATTGCAATGGCGCTATACAAGACGGAGGTAAGAGCGTCGTACGGTCCTTATCGCCCTTGCCGGAACGTATGGTAATGACTTGCCGTGAAAAATCGAGATCCTTGACCCGAAGACGGCAGGCTTCAGAAACACGTAACCCGGAGCCATACATAAGCGAAGCGATGAGGTGCATGGAGCCTGTCAGGTGCTCGAAAACACGCATCACCTCTTGATGAGAAAGCACGACCGGTAAACGCTGAGGGCGTTTGGCTCGGCTGAAAGTGCCAATATCACCCAGTGGTTGTTCAAGTACGTGCCGATACAGGAATACGATGGCATTAAGCGCCTGATTTTGTGTGGCAGCGGCCACGCGCCGCTCAGTTGCGAGATACTCCAGAAACTGCCTGACTTCTTGACCTGCCATCGTGGCTGGGTGGCGTATTCCATGAAAACGAATGAAGAAGCGAATCCAGTAGCAATACGTCTTCTCAGTGCGAAGGCTATAGCGTTTCACCCGCAAGGTAGCCCGGACCCTATCCATTAGTTTCATGGGGTATCCTTTTAGTTTAATTTTTATATGTATTTATATACAGTATTATTGAGAATGGCAAATCATGCCAGCACGCGAATTTTGGATAGGCAGCCAAAATTTGCTTTGCTAGTAATAGAATCAATGAGGTAGATTTGATCAGAGCGGCTAGATAACCCCAATGAACGTGCCGGCACGTTCATTAAGGTTATGCAGCCGGCTATATAATCACTGTTAGCTGCCAGAGCGATTTGTGGAAGTAAAGGATTGCTTATGAAAAAGACAAAAACAAGAAAAGAGAAATTATCTATATATCTTGCAAAGCCAAGTGTAGGAAGCGATGTATCCAAGGTGATTATTCTCGAGAACTCCAAGCCTCCCATCGAAATGGAGGTTCCAGGGTTGGAAGCAACACTCTACGTTAAAAAAGAACCTCCGAAGCCTCCGCCTCCGTGGACAAGGCTCTTTACAGAACACCAGGAACTTCCAGATGATTTGTTCGGTAGTAGAAGGGCGGTAGGCGCCGCATTCGTTGTAAAGCTTAAAGACAAGCTGTTTATATTAACCTTTGGCACAGGCTTCCACCTTGTTAAAAATGAAGCTATTGAAAGGGACTTCGGTCTTAGGGTGACACTTAACTCTGTTGATCCAGATAAACTGAGAAGCCTCGATAAAGCCAACTATGATCACAATCCGTTAAACTCAAGAACACAGAGTTCAATTGACCTCGGTGTGTTTGATCTTGATGTCGACTCTGAGATGGATATGTTATATGCGGTCACAGGGGCATCAAGAGTTCCTATGTTTGGTTCGCACGTAACCGGAAGAGACGCATTAACTCTTGTGCTAGACATAAATCTAAAAGGGCTGAGGGATATTCTTTTAGAAGCTTTTAAAAAATACGAAGAAGCTTTACCAAAGGAGTTTGAATGGGTCGAGAATATTCAAAGGGTTAAAGATAAAGAGCTTTTAGAAGTGCTCGACTTAGAACTAGATGATGTTTTGTCTAACAATGAGTTCCAGAAAATGTGGATTGGTGAGCCGGAAATCGTTGATTGGGAGAGTCAAATAGGCTATTCCTTCGATCTCTACCAGAAAACACCAAGGCACGTTGTATTAAAGATCGAAGACTTGGTTCAGCATTTTAAAGATAAAAGCATCCCTTTAACCACCGAAAATCTAAAGCTTCAGTCGGTCCATATCAATGATAACGAGTACAATTCAACAAAAAAATGGTCGGCTTATCGGTGTTTATATGCGGAGGTTTTAGCCGGAAAAGAGCAATATATACTTAGAAACGGACAGTGGTATATCGTCAACAGCAACTTCGTGGAGTATATAGATAAGTACCTGGAGGGATTCGACCCATACGATTTTGAATTTCCAGTTTATTCCCATGACCGGGAGGAAGACTACAATGAATTTGTAACCGGTCAATATGGGAATATTGAGCTTATGGATAAGAAGTTTATAAAAATTGGAGGCCCTTATGACAAACTTGAGTTTTGTGATCTGATTAGGGGCTCATCCGAGTTGATTCATGTGAAGTATTATAGAAGCTCATCGACGTTAAGCCACTTGTTTGCACAGGGTTTTGTTGCATCAGAAGCATTTATCAGCGACTCGGCTTTCAGAAAACGGTTAAATGAGAAACTACCCGACTCTACAAAGCTTAAATGTACTGACAGTAGGCCTGATCCTAGTAGCTATAGGATTGTTTATGCAATTGCAACCAATAGATCTGTGCCGAAAGAGTTGCCATTTTTTTCCAAAGTTACACTGAAGAATGCTTTAAAGACACTGAAAACGTTAAACTACAAGGTCTCCGTTGCTGCGATAAAGGTCGACCCTTTGCTAGAGGTAAAGAAAAAAGGAAAACCAGCAAAAGAGAAGAAGCTAACCTGACTACGAACTTGCAGCTAACCAAGTGCTGCACACGGACAAAATTTACGCTGCGCTACAATTTTTCCGGTGAGCACGGCGTTAGGTCTCTACGATGCACATTCTTATTACCGGCGCAGCAGGCTCCGGAACCAGCACTCTCGGCAAGGCACTCGCCAAGGAGCTGAATGTTTCTTTTCTAGAGGCCGATGATTTCTATTGGTTAGAAACTGATCCGTCTTTCACGAAGAAAAGGCCTGTAGTGGAAAGACGGAAGCTGATGATCTCGAGTCTGAAAAAATATCTAGACGCAGTTGTATCAGGATCTGTGATGCAATGGGGCTCGGAAATTGAGAATGCTTTTGATGTAGTGATCTTTCTTTATGTGGAAGCACATATCCGCGTGAAGAGGTTGAGGGAAAGAGAGGTCCATCTTTTTGGCGCTGCAGATCCTGACTTTCTGGAA
Organism: Vreelandella xerophytica; assembly: GCF_968048975.1. Next base: position 895,301 of record NZ_OZ309106.1, read on the forward strand.
TGGGCGGCACAGTATGACCAAGGAACGGCGCCGGGACGAAGTCTAACCAGACACCGAGCATGGCTGGAAGAACGCTCATGTCGTGTCATAAAGTTAGAAGGGGCAATGTCAGTGTCTGAGCAAATAGAAATTTTGAGGCAAAAAGGCCTAACCAGTCGTTCAAGTTCGCTACGGCCCTGACGGGCCTCCGCCGGACCGCCTTGTCTTCGCTCCGCTCCGACAAGGCGGCCGCTTAACATTGGCGTTATGCATGTTTGGCCACCAATATAATAAGGCGTATTGTTCATGATTAAAAATAGCTCGCAGAGCGCGTTCGCATTGATAAAGTTCTTTAGCCAAAAGGAGCATTATCTAAGCTTTTTAGCGGGAACAAGTTTGTTTCGTACACCTCATTATTACCGTATTTGTGAAGATATTGGTAGAGGTGACCGAAATGAATCTTGCATACTATTTTATGATAGAAAGCTTGGCGGAGCTAAACCTAAGTTCATTAGGCCAGATGGCTTGGAAATGACTGACAAAGAGTTTGAAAGCGTATTAGTTTATCCTATTCATGAACAACATGATGCTTGGATGCAGTCTTGGGCGATTATAGGCCCTCACAATGATTTTGAGGGGGCTTTGGAGCAGATGCAGCAAGAATTCGGGCTGTTTTTCGTTATTTTGCCCGCGAATAGAATTAAGGACTACGTACGGTTAGTAGAAAAAGCTAGTGGCTTAAAAGTCAGTTTTGGCGCTGTTCAATATTCAGAAGATCCAACAGAGCGCTCGCTGACAGTAAAAGATTCCAGATTTAGCTATCAAAAAGAGTTTAGGTTTTTTGCCGGGAAGTGCCCCAAAGGAGAGTTGGAAGAAAAGTTTTTTGAATTACCTGAACTTAGAAACTTGTTGTTAAATGCTCAGAGTTTAAAGCTTACCTCACCAAATGGTGTTGTTAAATACTGTTCAGTTGGACACGGTCGCACAGTAACTGTGAAATCCTGACGGTTGTTTAAAAAACAAGCATAACAAAGCGTTTAAGACAGATTCGCAACGCTCGGCATTTTCGGTTTGATTCTGCTTTAGTGTTTACGGCACAATGGTTTAGACAGGGTGGTAGCGTTGCTCACTACTTAACGCGGCGTTAGTGAAAAGGAGAGATTAATTGACATCGAATGCAAGTGTCCAGTTTCACATGCGATTTGTTACAGAGAAACATCAGGAGCTTATAAAATCGCTTGATGAATTAGTAAACAATTTGGTTGGTGAAAAACTGGAATCTAAGAAGACAAAGGCAAAAGTATCGCTACAAAAAGCCAATGATCTCAAAGCATCAATATCGCAGCAAGACTGTCCTTCATGGCTCCCCTCATTAATTCAAGGGCTAGGTAATTTTGTAAGTGGTCAATGGAATCAATCGCATCTGATTAGTCACCTAATTAAGAATATTGAATTAATTCGGGGAAATAAATGGGTTTTTGATAATCCCTCAGAATCAGCTTTTGATTTCGATTCAATATTCGAACACTACAAGTCTCAAAGCAGGTTGCCTGAGCTATTTGAAGAGATCATCAAAATATTAGAGGAGATTCAAGGCAGCGGTGAAGTAGATAGCGTTGCAATGATGACTGCTTTAGGGAAAGTTATCGCAACTCTAAAGAAGAATAAGAATGGCTCATATTTCTCTATCAACAGCGCATGGTCATTTTTAATGTCATTTCTCAAAAACTACATGTGGGCCGAACTTGCTAAAGTTCCTGTTCTTGGCACGGCCATGGAGGCTCTAGAAAAAACAATTAGTGAAACGAACGAAGAAATGTTCAAAGTTCACTCAGACGTTCAATCTGAAATGAAGAGGGTCGTAGAGAGCGAAGTAAAAGCGTTAAAGCAGAAAACTGACTTTAGATTTGCAGGTTACGACAAGCATGGCGGGGAAATTCCCAGTCTCGAATTTAAGCCGGCGGTAGACGAAAGTGCCTAGCACTAACAAAGCCATCAAAGGCGACGCTCGTACCTCGCGCGCTTTATGGCGGCGTTAGAATAAATAAATTGGAATTTACTTTTAAATCGGATATTTATAATGGAAATAAATTATATTTTAATTATCACAGCTGCTTTCTTTGTAGTTGCTAGCCCTGGCCCAGCCACTTTATCAATTGCAGGGACATCTATGAACCGAGGTCGTTTACATGGAGCAACTCTGGCAGCTGGTATTTTAACTGGGTCTTTATTCTGGTCGTGTTCTGCAGCATTTGGCCTTAGCGCTATTATGTACACAAATGCATGGTTGTTTGAAATTGTAAGGTATATTGGAGCATGTTATTTAATATTTTTAGCCTACAGGGCAGCTCGCTCAGCAATTAGCCAAAAAGACATGGAAATAAATAGTATTCAACACTCTAGTTTAATGAAGACATATCTTCGAGGTGTTGCAATTCATTTAACTAATCCAAAAGCAATTTTATTTTATGGGTCACTATACGCCATAGGCATACCAGCAAATACAGCTCCAGAGGACCTATTTAAAGTAATAGGTGTTGTTGGCTTGGAAAGCCTAATAATTTTCCAGTGTTACGCATACGTATTTTCAATATCTAAAGTTCGCAGAGTATATTTAAAGCTTCGTCGATGGTTTGAAGCATTTTTTGCCATTATATTTGGCGTCGCTGGTTTTAAAATATTAACAGCTAAGCTCGATACTTAGTAATTCTAACAAGTGTGTCAAATCGACGCATTTACGCTGCGCTTCAATGCGCAATTTACACAAGCGTTATACGGAGCGTTCGTCTTGACGTACGTACCTTAAGGCGTACACTTCCCATGAGGCAACATATAGGAGGTGCGTCATGACCGCAATTACTGCCACTGAGGCGCGCAGTAATCTTTACCGGTTGATCGACGAGACCGCCGAGTCCCACCAGCCCATCGCGATTACGGGTAAGCGAAACAATGCCGTGCTGGTATCGGAAGAGGATTGGTCGGCCATTCAGGAAACACTGTACCTGCTCTCCGTGCCGGGTATGCGGGAGTCGATTCGTGAGGGGATGGACACTCCGGTGGATGAATGCGATGAGGAACTGAACTGGTGACATGGAGGTTGGTTTACACCAAGCAGGCGCAGAAGGATGCCAAAAAGCTGGCATCCAGTGGCCTCAAGCCCAAAGCCCAGGAGCTTCTAGCGCTGATAGCTGAAGATCCCTACCGTAAACCGCCTCCGTTTGAAAAGCTCATTGGTGATCTTGCGGGGGCCAATTCACGCCGCATCAATATTCAGCATCGTCTGGTCTACCAGGTACTCGAGAGTGAGCGAGTGGTAAAAGTTCTCAGGCTCTGGAGCCACTACGAATAATGTATAACTAACCGCTGCTGCTGAACAATTTTTCCACTGCTGTGCGGCTTCAAAATTGCCGTAAAGTATCGCGCTATGTGCCAATTTCCCTGAGGAGAGACTTCATGAAAAAAGCCTTTTACTTGGTTTGCCTTCTTATTCTTTCACAACCAGTTTTGGCAACTGATGATACTCAGATGGAGTCCGCTTACTTATGGCTTGAAATGATTGATGCGGGTGACTATGAAGAAAGTTGGCATCTGGCGGGCTCACTGTTTCAGGATCGGTTATCAGCTACTCAATGGGTAGATGCGTTAGGGCAAGTGCGCCAACCTTTGGGTGAATTAGAAGATAGAGAAGTCAGCAGTACAACGTTAGCTGATTCCTTGCCTGGTGCTCCTGATGGGGAATATATGGTCATTACCTATGCTTCAAGTTTCGAGCATGAGGATAATGCGGTCGAGACGGTAACATTGAGGAAGGAGAGCGAAGAATGGCTACCCGTTGGGTATTTTGTTCGTTAGTACATAAAGCTTGTCAGTAACTCCTGCTCATGGGTCTCGCTTCTTATGGACGCTGATGCGGGGATTATCAAACCTGTTTCATGAGCCTGTGAATCACTCCGGACATTTGCTTAGCAAACGCCCGGAGTAGGTTTACCCGCTGTGCTAACGCTTCCTCAACCGCCCCAGCGCTATCAACACCAAGAACTGCACCACCATCCCTGCCGCCAGCAGTATCCAAACCGAATCAATCACCATCGAACCCACGTACAGCAGCCCGCTGATGCTGGCAGGCACCAGCGCGTAGGGAATTTGCGTGCGCACGTGGGCGATATGATCCGACCCCGCGAAGATCGAGGCCATGACCGTGGTATCGGAAATGGGCGAGCAGTGGTCGCCGAAGATCGAGCCGGAGAAGATCGCGCCAATCGCCATGCTGACCAGCGCCATGTCGCCGCCGGAAAGCTCGAACGCCAGCGGCACGGCAATTGGCGTGAGAATCGCCATCGCACCCCAGGAGCTGCCGGTGGCGAACGAGATCACCATGGCGATCAAGAAGATTAAAAGCGGTAGCAGCGCGGGTGAAAGCCAGTCGCGAGTGGCATTGATCACGTGCTCCCCTGTGCCCAGCGCCCCGGTCACGGTGCCGATGCTCCAAGCCAGTACCATGATCACCAAGGCCGGCAGCATGGTACGAAACCCGGCCAGCAGCGTCTCTTCGCAATCTTTCAATGTCTGGCGCTGTAAAAGCGCCATGACCATGCCGGTGCCCACCATGGCGAACGCTGCCCAGGAGAGCGCCACGCTCACGTCGGTATTCTCCAGGGCGTCCATGACGCTCGCCCCTTCGGCGCCGCCGCCGGTGTACCAGAGCCCCCAGCAGGCAACGCTAATCAGCACCACCAGCGGCAGCAGAAAGTGCCAGAGCCGCCCGCGGCCTTCGGGCACCTCGCCCAGGTCCGCATCCACGTTGGAAAGCGGCGTATCGCCGGGGGCGACTAGATCCCCGGTTTCCTCGGCCCGGCGCTGCGCTTTTGCCATCGGGCCGAAATCCCCGGCTAGTAGAATCATGGGTACGGAGGCCAGGCAGAGCAGGGCGTAGAAGTTCCAGGGAATCGACAGCAGAAAGAGGCGGTAGGGCTCCGCCGAAGCGAAGCTTAGCCCCACCAAGGCGCCGGCAATTAATGAAACCTGATAGCCGATCCAGTCCGAGACTGGCCCCAAGGTGGCCATGGGGGCGGAGGTCGCGTCCATCACCCAGGCAAGCTTCTCCCGGGACTGGCGCTGGCGCGCGGTCAGATCCCGGGTGGCGTTACCCACAATGACCGAGTTCACGTAGTCGTTGAAAAATATCACCATGCCCAGCGCCCAAGTGAGCAGCAGCGAGGCGCGGCCGGAGTGAATACGCTTGGCAAGCGCGCGGGCCAGCGCTTGAGAGCCGCCGGTGCGGTGCATGAACGCCGCGCCCGCACCCAGCAGCGCCACCAGCACCAAAAAGCGGGCGTTCCACTCGTCGGTCATTACCTCGGCGAACCAGTCGAAGGTCTGGCCTACAGCGGCGATGGGATTACCCGCCACCAGCCAGCCGCCCAGCCAGATACTGACGAACAGCGAGACGTTCACCCGGCGGGTGGCGAGTGCCAGCGCCACGGCGGCGATGGGCGGGAGTAGTGAGATGAGGGCATCCATGCGATCGTTTCCTGTTGTTGTACCAGGCTTTATTGTTAGCACGCTAAAAGCGCTACATGCAAAGGTGCTAAGGTAAAAACGATCACAATCGCTAGGTCTGGCTAAACGATCACCCGAATACCTGCGGATTGAGCTGCCACACGCTCCAGGTCAGCGCGCAGGCCAGGCTTACCCAAGCGAGATAGGGCACCAGCAGTACGCCCGCCAGCGTCTTGAGCCGCCAGAACATCAAAAGCGTCACCAGAATCAGCACCCATAGCGCCACCGTGCCGATGAATGAAATGGCCCCCAGGTTCCAGACAAAGAACAGCCAGCTCCACAGCGCGTTGAGCACCAACTGCACCAGAAATACCGCCAGCGCGGGACGCGCGCCGGGTTCGCGCCAGGCAAGCCAGGCGGCGATGCCCATCAGCCCGTAGAGCGTCGTCCACATCGGCCCGAACAGCCAAGTGGGCGGTGCCCAAGCAGGCTGCTGAAGGCTTTCATAAAACTCTGCCGCGTTGATGGAAGCCACAGCACCGATGGCGGCGGCGATGTAGGCTACTATCAACCAGCTGATGAGACCTAGAGTCTGTTGCTTGCGAGAAATCGCGCGCATGGGAGTGCCTGCTAAAGTCGGGAAAACTGTTTCAATGGTAATGCAGCATGGCAGGCTCGGCCATGGCCGATAACGCGTGGCCCTGTCGCGTACAATTTACCGCCAGCGCTTTGGCTTAATCATCAAGCTCCGCTTTTCTCAGCTCAAAAGGTTACTCTGTTAAAATAGGTTATTGGTCGCCTGACAGCTTCGAATAGGGCGTTTGAAATAAACACCGGGAATGACTTGATGAACCATCCGCAACCCAACGACCCCTTGCACGGTTTGACCCTTGAAACGATAGTGACCCGTCTGGTCGAGCATTACGGCTGGGAAGGCCTGTACGAAAAAATCCGCATCAATTGTTTTTATAATGATCCTTCCATCAAGTCTTCGCTTAAGTTCCTGCGCAAAACGCAGTGGGCGCGGGATAAAGTGGAAGCGCTGTATATCACTACGTTCAGCAAGTAATACGCTCTGCCATGTTTCGATCAGGGATATTCGTGGCATAAGGCGTTGGGCTGCGTTTCTGGCTACTTTGGTGCCACCAGTGCTGCTGATTCATGGATGACGTAACGATCAAGACAAGGAGCCGCCAATGGCACTGCATTACCGCTCAGCAAGTCTGGATGATCTGGAGAGTTTGGTCGCCTTGCTTGCTGCCGACCCGTTGGGACGCCAGCGAGAAGATGTATCCATGCCCCTGAACGAGTCTTACATCGAGGCGTTCAAGGCCATCGCGGCCGATCCAAATAATCTTCTGCTGGTCGCGGAACTGGACGGGCAGTTGGCCGGTATGCTCCAACTGACGTTTACCCCGTATCTGACCCACCAAGGCCGTTGGCGCGCTTCAATCGAAGGCGTCAGAATTCATGAAGCGTTTAGGGGGCAAGGGTACGGCGAGAAGATGTTCGCGCATGCCATCGCGCTGGCCAAAGAGAAGGGCTGTCATGTCCTTCAGCTCGCAAGCGACAAGCAGCGCCCTGATGCCATCAGGTTCTATGAGAAGATTGGCTTTAAAGCCACCCATGAAGGGTTCAAGCTCGCGTTATGAAGCATTGAGGGATCAGGCGGGTAACATTGCGCTCACCCAGTATCTCTTACAGTACTCGCTTGAAGTAGTATGCCCGAAAATTGCTGCCATACTCTTCCCTGTCACTGAATCCATGGACGAGAGGAGCGACACAATGATACGCCCACTGTTTACACGCACGTTTCTGGCAAGCGCTGTTGGCGCAGCACTGGCCATAGGCACTATCGGTAGCGCCACCGCGGACGATGCGCCCACTTTTGATGGCGAGCTGTCCGGCTTCGAGTACGCCTACCCGGTCGAGCGGTTCGAGTTCGAATCCCAGGGTCAACAGATGCAGATGGCTTACCTTGATGTTCAGCCCGAAGAGGGCAACGTCAACGGTCGCACTCTGGTGCTCATGCACGGCAAGAACTTCTGCGCGGGTACCTGGGAGGCCACCATCGAGGCGCTGGTGGAAGAGGGGTATCGCGTGATCGCGCCGGATCAGATCGGCTTTTGCAAATCCACCAAGCCCCTGCACTATCAGTTCAGCTTTCATCAACTGGCGCACAACACCCAGGCGCTGCTCGATGAGCTGGGTGTCGATGAGGTGACCGTCATGGGCCACTCCATGGGCGGCATGCTGGCCACTCGCTTTGCGCTGATGTACCCGGAACACACCGAGCAACTGGTCATGGTCAACCCGATCGGCCTCGAGGACTGGAAGGCGCTGGGCGTGCCGTACCAGAGCATCGATGAAGGCTACGAGAGCGAGCTTGAAACCAACGCCGAAGGCATTCGCGACTACCAGCAGTCCACCTACTACGTGGATACCTGGGAGCCCGAGTACGACCGCTGGGTCGAGATGCTGGCGGGCATGTACGAAGGCGAAGACGGCGAATTGGTCGCCTGGAACCAGGCGCTGACCTCGGACATGGTCTTCACCCAGCCGGTAGTGCACGAATTTGGCGATCTCGAGGTACCCACGCTTTTGCTGATCGGCGAGCAGGACAACACCGCCATCGGCAAGGGGCGCGCCCCGGAAGACGTGCAGGACACTCTGGGCCGCTACGATGAGCTGGGCGAGCGGACTCGCGATGCGATACCCGAGGCGACCCTGGTCGCGTTTTCTGATCTTGGCCACTCGCCGCAGATTCAGGCGCCGGAGCGCTTTCACGAAGAGTTGATCAAGGGCCTTGAAGAGCAGTAACCCCTGAGCCCGGGGCGAGCGGTCAAATCCGCTCGCTCTTGTACGCCGTCTAAGCTGATTTTACCAAGCGCCAACCTGCTGAACGGCTTACTTAACATTGATTACCTTGACGCCCTCGCTATTGAATCCTTCACTGTAGGTTGATGGTTTCAAGGTTGAATCCTTCATTAACGTGACGGCTTATAAAGCGCTTTCAGCGAATTCTGTCGCAGCTCTGGCAGTGTTGGCAGCACCTGACACATCCAGACTTTCGGCCTGCACGCTGGGTAAGCCCATCATCTAGTCGAGGAGAATGACGTGTCTGATCCAACTCCCAAGCGCCAGGAGTGGGGCGCGCGTACCACGCCCCGCCTGCAAGGCAACGAGCACTGGTGGCCCGACCAGCTCAACCTCAACGTTCTGCACCAGAAACACCCGGACGCCAACCCCTTCGACGAGACCTTTCGCTACAGTAAGGCGTTCGCGAAGCTCGATGTCGATGAGCTCTGCGCCGATATCGATGCCCTGATGACCGACTCGCAAGATTGGTGGCCGGCGGACTGGGGGCACTACGGGCCGTTTTTCATTCGCATGTCCTGGCATGCGGCGGGTACCTACCGGGCAATCGATGGTCGTGGCGGCGGCGGTACCGGCGCGCAGCGCTTCGCCCCGCTCAACAGCTGGCCGGACAACGGCAACCTGGATAAAGCCCGCCGTCTTCTGTGGCCTATCAAGCAGAAGTACGCAGAGTCGCTCTCCTGGGCCGATTTGCTGGTGCTTGCCGGCAACCGGGCGCTGGAAACCATGGGCTTCAAGACCTTCGGGTTCGGCTTTGGCCGCTCGGATATCTGGGCCCCAGAAGATGACATCTATTGGGGCCCGGAAGCCGAGTGGCTGGGCAACAAGGATGAGCGCTATACCGGCAGCTTCGATGAGGGCGACCGCCTGCTCGACAACCCGCTGGCCGCCGTCCAGATGGGGTTGATCTACGTCAACCCGGAAGGCCCCAACGGCGTGCCGGATGCGGCGAAATCTGCCAAGGACGTGCGCGAGACCTTCGCCCGCATGGGCATGAATGACCGCGAAACCGTGGCGCTCACCGTGGGCGGGCATACCTTTGGCAAGATGCACGGCAACGGCCCGGCGGATGCCGTGGGCGGCGCACCGGAAGAAGCCAAGCTTCACGAGCAGGGCGTGGGCTGGGCCAACACGCACGAAACAGGCCTTGGCGAGTACACCATCACCTCCGGCCTGGAAGGTGCCTGGACCCCCACGCCGACCAAGTGGGACAACACCTATCTCGAGACCATCTTCTCCCATGAGTGGAAGGTCACCAAATCCCCGGCCGGCGCCAACCAGTGGGAGCCGGTGGAAGTGAAGGACGGCTTCTGGGTACCCGATGCCCACGTAGAGGGCCGAAAGACGCCGCCGGTGATGAACGCCGCCGACATGGCGATGATCGTCGACCCGGACTATCTCAAGATCTCCAAGGAGTACCGCGAGAACCCGGAGGTGCTGGCCGACGAGTTCGCCCGCGCCTGGTACAAGCTGCTGCACCGCGACATGGGGCCGCGGGAGCGCTATCTGGGCCCGCAGGTTCCCGCCGAGATGCTCGTCTGGCAGGACCCGGTGCCCAGCCATGAAGGGCCGCTGGTGACGGACGAACAAATCGCCGCGCTGAAGCAGCAAATCGCCGATGCCGGGCTGACCGCCCAGCAACTGGTGGGCGCCGCCTGGGCCTCGGCCTGCACCTATCGCCAGACGGACCATCGTGGTGGCGCCAACGGCGCGCGCATTCGCCTTGAGCCGCAGACTGGCTGGGATGTCAACGTAAGCACTGGTATGGCCAACGTGATAGACCAGCTCGAGAGAATCAAGAAGAACGCGGATGCCAGCATTTCCCTGGCGGACATGATCGTTCTGGGGGGCAGCGTCGGCGTGGAAATGGCCGCGCAGGCGGCCGGGCATGATCTTGCGGTGCCGTTCACGCCGGGTCGCACCGATGCCTCCCAGGAGATGTCCGAGATCAGCACCCAGGAGTATCTCGAACCCCGTCACGATGCGTTTCGCAACTACATGCAGGCGCAGTCCACCTCCATTCCCGCCGAGCACCTGATGATCGACCGGGCGTTCATGTTGAACCTGAGCGCCCCGCAAATGGCGGCGCTTCTGGGCGGCATGCGGGCCATCGGCGTCAATGCCGGTGACGACAACACCGATGGCCTCTTCACCGACCGCCCGGGTCAGTTGACCAATGATTTCTTCGTCAATCTGATCGATATGGGCACCGTCTGGGAGCCGATGGACGATGACGAGCAGCGCTTCGTGGGCCGCGACCGCAAGAGCGGCGAGACGAAATGGACCGCCACGCGGGTGGATCTGGTGTATGGCTCGAACTCGCAGTTGCGCGCCATTGCCGAGGAGTTCGCGGCCAACGGCGGGGAGCGGCATATGCTCCACAAGTTCGTATCCGGCTGGGTCCGGGTCATGGAGAACGACCGCTTCGACCTTCACCGGTAAGGCTCAGGTCAAAGCAGGGTGAGAAGTGACAGACAAGCGCGGCAGAGGCAACTCTGACCGCGCTTTTCTATTGGCCTGTGTAACGTTAGGCTTGTATTAAAGCACAACGGATGTTCAGCAATATCCAACCGAGGCAGGGAGGCCAGATGCAAACGCAATGGGTAACGGTCGGCGGATGTTGCCGGTAATAGCGCGCGGGAGCGGATGAGATGACACAGCACATGACACAAGAGAGCCTTTGTCTCAGACATGGCGAAGACGGCCTGGAAGGGAAGGTATACAGCACCCTGTTCGACCAAACCTTCACACTTTTTGCGGCGGATGCCGACCCCGACTTCGCCAGACGCTGCGCCGTGCATCTAAACCAGCTAAGCGATGAGGTCATCGAGCATCTTTGTCAATCCACGGTGCACTACTGCGACGCCTTTCTGAGCGAGACCGGCGCGCCGCTGAAGGCGTTCGCCAACCACCGCGAGGTGCTGGCGCTCGTCACCCCGCGGGTGCTGATCGTGCCTTACCCCGAGAAACAGACGCCAGTAGTTCACCTGGAACTTGATTGCGAGTGGGAACCCGAACACGGCATGGAGTGGGTGCTTCGCGAGGATAAGGTACTTTATGTCGGCCCCTTCAATGACGAAGACCCCTGGGGAAGCTTTGCCCCCAAGGCCGTATGGAATTTTGCCTGACCCCAGGGCTTGAACGGATCCTCATGATCACACCGCTGTTTCTGGACACCCGCGATCAATGTCACTTCTCGGACGAGGCACGCGACGCTATCGAGTCGGTTTGCGCCGCCATGGGGCCTCTGGTGCGTGCTCATCTTCCCATGCTTTCCGATGATATCGAGCTCGCCTGCCAAACCGGTAAAATGGTGATTTTAGAGACCGGCGAAATGGGCCTGGCGATTTCCGGCACCCGCATCGGCTGGACAGTGGATGCCGGGCGGCTTGAAGGTATCGCTGTCATCGCGCGCGAGCAGCTTCGCTATACGCTTTTTCACGAGCTGCATCATCTGGCCAGAGGATGGGTAATCTACCGCGATGAACCACGCACGACCTTTATGGAAGGCGTGGTCAGCGAGGGGCTGGCCACCGTATTCGAGCGTGACGTGGGCGGGCGGCAAACGCCTTGGGGCGACTACCCGGATAACGTTGAGGTTTGGGTCGAGGAACTGTTGGCACTACCCGTGGACGCGTCCTACGAGCAGTGGATGTTTCAGCACGCCGACGGGCGACGCTGGATCGGCTATCGCGCGGGTACGTATATTGCCGAGCGGGCGATTCGCGCATCAAACCTTTCCGCCGCCGCTCTGGTGCACGTGCCTACCGATGAAATACTGAAGATGGCCGGTATTCAGCCAAAGCCGTAGCATGGCCTGATCAAGCTTCACTTTAATGCCGTTTTAATTATCCTCCGTGAGAGAAGAAGACGTGTTGAACCCCGTTATTCAAGAAGAAACCACCGGCTGTGGCATTGCCTCAGTAGCCAATATTCTGGGTAAGACTTACCCAGAAATGAAAGCGGTCGCCAATGGAATGGGTATCCATGCCGACGATGAATCGCTGTGGTCCGATACCCAGTATGTGCGGAAAATGCTGGCACAGGCGGGGATTGCCGCATCACCGCAGGAAACACCGTTCAATTCTTGGGAGGCGTTACCGGATTTGGCGCTGCTCGCGATCAAGCCACATCAACGGGACGGTAAGCACTTCTGGCACTGGGTCGTGTTCAAGCGTCTGGATGGCCAGCCGTTAGTGCTGGATTCCGCCAGCTACCTGCCCACCAATATTCGTACCGACTTTGAGGCCATGCACCCAAGCTGGTTTATTGAGGTCGACTCACCGTCCAATGATTAAAAGTACATAGAGTCACCCGATGAAAATAGAGCCAGCCGCCCAGGCAAACTACTCCGAATTGATCGCCCTATGGGAAGCCTCCGTGCGCGCCACCCACGATTTTCTGGCCGAAGATGACCTGTTGATGCTCAAGCTGCTCATTTTCGAGCAGTTCTTCGATGCCGTGGAACTGCGCATGGCATGCGCGTCCAGCGGCGAGATCATCGGCTTCAGCGGCGTGAATGATGGCAAGATCGAGATGCTGTTCATCGCCCCTCACGCGCGGGGCCAGGGTGTCGGCGCAGCGCTGGTCGAAAATGCCGTTGACGTTCAGGGCGCCCGCAAGGTTGATGTGAACGAGCAAAACGAGCAGGCGCTCGGGTTCTATCGGCGCCTGGGGTTTACGGTGGCGGGGCGCTCACCGGTGGATGGGCTGGGCAAACCGTACCCGCTTTTGCATATGTCGCTGCCGTAGAGCGCTCAAGGCCGCCTGTACATCGCGAAGTAAATACAGGCTTACCTCCCCGCTTTTCTCTCAATCGATTACAGCCGCCTTGCGTACACTCGCCTTTACCGCATGACGCCGGTCGCTCTCGCGCCATGCAAGCATTCATTTTCAAGAGGCTGGGTCATGCATCGTATTGCTACTGTTGTAATCACCGGATCCCTGCTGCTGGCTAGCAGCGCGGCGATGGCTGACACACGCTGGTCGGTGGCGGGCAGCGCCGGTACAACGGGTATAGGTGCCAATGTAAGCTGGCGTTTTCAGGATCATCTAGCACTGACCGCGGGTTACAGCGGGTATAACTACGATGATCTCGACCATACCAACCGTGACGTCACCTATACCGGTGAAGTCGACATGGATATCTATAGCCTGAAACTGGATGTCTACCCCTGGGCCAGCAGCGGTTTCTTTGTGTCGGCCGGTGCCGTCAAACCCGACGTTCAGCTCAAGGCGGTGGGGCGTTATACCGGTGGCGAGACGTTTGATCGTTTCGGCGGTATTCCTATCGACGCCGATAGCGCGCGGCTCGATGGTCTGGGCAAGCTTTCCAACGGGGTCGAACCGTATCTGGGTATCGGCTGGCGCAACAGTGCCAAGCAAGGGTTAGGCTTCTACGCCGAAGCCGGTGCCTTCTGGATCGACCCCAGCGTATCGTTGACCCCTAGAGGCGATGCCCTCAACATTCCGGGGGTCAGAGCGCTGGCTGAAAGTGAGGCTCGCCAGCAAGAGGATGACTTGCGCAGCGACCTCAACAAGTACAACGTCTATCCGGTTGCGGTCATTGGCGTCGAATATACGTTCTAACGCGTGTTGTAACGCAAGTCGTATCTAGGCCCTTTAGAGGTGGGCATGAGCCCTGCCGCTGTCCACCTCGACTCTATCTGCCTCGACTCCATCTATCTCAACCCCATCTACCTCGATCCTTTCCATCCGGGCTTCCTCGTTAAACGTTGACGGTTTTCTTCGCTGTATGCAGCGTTTTTGCCAGGGTTCTTGCCGCCTGGTGGGCTTGGTCTACCGAGCGCCGGTGGCGCTCGTCGTTGAACTCCTGATACTCCGCACTTATTTCATGAAATGCGTCCACGCCCAGATAGTGGCTCAGCGTCTTGATATGTGGCCCGAGGTGATTCATGTGCTCGCGTGGCCCGCCTTGGCCAAAACCGAACTCCCCGCACGAGCTGATCAGCACCAACGTCTTGCCGGCCATGATGGGGTTCATGGGGTAGTCGCCGCGGGTCAGGTCGAAACTGAACGTCTTGTTGATCCTGATTACCTGATCGAACCACGCTTTGAGCGGGGCGGGCATGCCGTAGTTATACATGGGTGACGACATGACGATGATGTCGGCACGAGTCAATTCGTCGATAAGCTCGTTGGATAACGCAAGGTGGGTCAGCTGTTCGGCGCTTTTATGTTCGTCGGGCGTGAATACGGCGCCGATCCACGCCTGGTCGATAAACACCGGTGGGTGCACTCCCACGTCGCGATAGATAACTTCATCCTGGTTGTGCAGATCTTTCCATTGCGCCATGAACGTCCGAGCGATTCCCTTGGAAATGGAATCATGGCCGGGATTGGGGTTGGAAGCCTTGCGAACGCTGGCGTCGATATGAAGCAGGGTGGGCATGGTGAACTCCGTGGGTTGTCATCAAGAGTCGCTATGCTCGGCTTTTGGCACGTGTTCGACAAATGAATAAAAGCGCCCGACAGGTGAGTTAAAATCATCTAGATCTAGGTTAAGAAAGAAGGAACGAAACAGGTGAAGGTATCATTGCTCGCGATCAAGGCTTTCGAGGCGGCTGCACGCCTTGGCAGTTTCAAGAAGGCTGCCGAAGAAATATCCATTAACCCGACGGGCGTTTCTCACCATGTGACCAAGCTGGAGCAGCGCCTGGGGGTTCGGTTATTTCATCGTAACCACCGCCAGATTACTTTGACCGCAGAAGGGCGACGGCTTTCCGAGGCGACGACTCGTGGCCTTCAAACCATTCAGACGGCGCTGGACGATCTCATGCTGGATGCCTCGCGTATCCGGGTGGACACCACCTCATCGTTTGCGGCACTGGTGCTGATTCCCGGGCTGCACGACTTTTATCAGCAGCATCCGCATATAGCGGTGGATGTCTCGACAGGCGAGACTCTCGGCTCGCATGTCAGCCAGCTCTCCATTCGCTTGGGCGATGTCTGCCTGGCTGACGAAGCGAACATATTGAAAGTGGAAAGATACGGTCTGTACGGCACGGCTTCAGCTCTCAATGAGATGCAGTACGGTGAGCCGGCGGCTGTATATCTCACCCGGTGGAAGAATGATCGATTGCCGGCGCCCCCATGGGCCGAATGGCTTGCGGCAAATGGAAAGTCGCCTCAAGCATTTGAGATCAGGTATTTCGATCAGGAACTTTACGGGGTGCATGAGGCGCTCGCCGGCAAGGGGTTGGTGTTCTGTTCGGCTACGCTAGTGGACGGTCATCTGAAAACCCAGGCATTGATTGCGGCTTCGACCCACAGCGTCGAGTCCAGACTCTGTTATTACACGCCGATGCCTTGCAGGCAGTACCCTCTCAACGTTCAGGCCCTGATCGGCTGGCTTCAAACATGCATTCACTGACCAGGCCGTATGTCTTGCCAGCCTCGTAAAGCCCGCTTTACAAAACCGGCCTGAAAACTTGTTCCTCTTGACCGCGCTCGACACGACGCGTAAGAAATAATATTCCTCCATGGCGGATAAACGGGAAATAAATTGCGTATTGATCGTTTCGATTTGAAAATTCTTGAACAGCTTCAGCGGGATGATAGCCTTTCCATTGCACAGTTGGCCGAAAGAGTAGGGCTCTCTGTTACCCCCTGCTGGCGTCGTATACAGCGTCTTGAAAAAGACGGCATCATCGAGAAGAGAATCGCTGTCCTGAACCCGGGAAAGCTCGATCTTGGCCTGACTGTTTTTGTGATGATCAAGACCGACAAGCACAGCCAGGCCTGGCTGGATGCCTTTCAAAAGGTGGTCCAGTCCTTTCCGGAAATCATGGAAGTCAATCGCCTGGCGGGTGAGTTCGATTACTTGCTCAAGGTCATCGCGCGCGACAACGCAGCCTACGACGCTTTTTATAAAAGACTCATCGCCAGAATAGAGCTCAGCAATGTCACATCCTGCTTCTCCATGGAACAAGTCAAGAAAACCACCGAGCTGCCTCTGGGCGAGCCCCTCTGACGGGATGGCGGCCCTCGCCGACGACGTGATCGGCGAAGGCGAGTGCTTCCAGGGCCCGTTTGGCCCGCGCAGGCTCCTTTACGCCGACTATACCGCCTCGGGCCGGGCGCTGGGCACCGTTGAGGAGGCGATTCGCACCCAGGTGCTGCCCTACTACGCCAATACCCATACCGAAACCTCCCATACCGGAAAAATCACCACGCGATTGCGTGAAGATGCGCGCAGCCAGGTAGCGAAGGCGATTGGTGCCACCGACGAATACGCGGTGATCTTCGCCGGTGCCGGCGCCACCGCCGCCATCGACCGCTGCTGGAAGATGCTGGGGTTCTCCCAGGGCGCAGCGGCGGGGGACGATGAGCCGCCGGTCATCTTCCTCGGCCCCTACGAGCACCACTCCAACGACCTTGTGTGGCGCGAGTGCAACGCCGAGATCGCACGCATTCCCTTGAATGCCGCTGGCTTGATCGACCTTGGCGTGCTGGAAAGCGAGCTCGCTCGCCACCAGGGCCGGCGACTGATCGGCGCGTTCTCCGCCGCCTCCAACGTGACCGGGGTGAAGAGTGATGTGACGGCAATCGCTCGGCTGATGCACCAATACGGTGGCATCGTCTTGTTCGACTACGCGGCCAGCGGCCCTTATGTCGCCATCAATGTGGCGGGCACCGGGCAGAACGATCATCTGGACGGCGTCTTTCTATCGCCCCATAAATTCGTCGGCGGGCCGGGAAGCTCGGGCGTTCTGGCCCTGCGCCGTGCGCTGTGTGTCAACGCGGTGCCCTCGGTGGCCGGCGGCGGCACGGTGTCCTACGTGACTGCCACGAATCATCGCTACGTCAGCGATGTCCAGCGTCGGGAGGAGGGGGGCACCCCCAATATCCTGGGTGACATTCGCGCCGGGTTCGCCTTTCGCATCAAATCCCTGATCGGCGAAGCGCGCATCGAGGCGCGTGAGGCCGAGCTTGCGGCCATGGCGCTGTCACGCTGGTCGATTCTGGATAACCTGACCCTGCTGGGGCCGACTCAGGCCTCGCGCCTGGCGATCTTCTCGTTCAATATCCGGGCAGGTTCTCGCGATGTGCACCACAACCTGGTGGTGGCGCTGTTGAACGATCTGTTCGGTATCCAGGCGCGCGGTGGGTGCTCCTGCGCCGGGCCTTACGGTCATTCGCTGCTTTCCATCGACGAGAACACGGCGCTCGAACACGAGTCTTTAGTACAAAAAGGCAGAAGCTTATATCGGCCAGGCTGGGTAAGGCTCGGATTTCATTTCTTTTTTAGCAATGAAGCGGCTAACTATGTAATATCGGCAGTCGAATTTATTGCACGCCATGCGGCCTTGCTGATGAAGCTTTACAGTGTCGACGAGCGCTCGGGTATATGGACGGTGCGCAAAGCGTATCAAAAAGCGCAATCGATTGAGCCGGCAGCAACGACGATCGATGCGCTGTTGCAGCCTCCCGGCGCTTGCGCGGCCCAGGCGTGGGAAGGCAACGAGGACCCCTTCGCCGAGGCAGGGCGGCTCGTCGAGCTGGCAAGACAAGCCCGCCTGCCTTCCTGTTCACTTTGCTGCGATGTACCCATTCGCTGGTTCTGGTGGCCTCATGAAGCCGAGGACGCCATAAAGTCCCAAGACGAGATGATGCCATGACAACGACTTCCTCTTATCCCACGCTGGCGGGCGCCGGTCTCGAGGCGCTCGAGGCGCGCGTGCGTCATGATCTTGCGTGTTTGAACCTGCCGCCCAACAACTGGGTACCCGGACGCACGTCCGCGGATGGCCAGCACGTTTACGACGTGGTGATCGTGGGTGGAGGCCAGTGCGGTCTGGTGGCCGCGTTTGCGCTGATGTCCGGCGGTATTCGCAACATCCGAATTCTGGATCGCAACCCCGAAGGGCTCGAAGGCCCGTGGATGAACTACGCGCGCATGGAAACGCTGCGTTCGCCCAAGACCCTGCCCGGGCCCAGCTACGGTTTTGCCTCGCTGACCTTTCGGGCGTGGTACGAGGCCCAGTTCGGCTTGGACGCCTGGGAGGCGCTGGACAAGATCCCGCGCTCGATGTGGATGGACTACCTGCGCTGGTATCGCCAGGTACTGGACCTGCCGGTCGAAAATAGCGTCAATGTCGAGCACGTCAAACCCGAAGGCGACCTGCTCAAACTCGAGCTTTCCGGCAGCGGCGCGCCGGATGAGCCGATAGTGACGCGCAAGCTGATCATGGCCACCGGGCGCGAAGGCACCGGTGCTCCGAAAATTCCCGATTTCGTGAATGCCCTACCGCGTAGCACGTGGGCGCATACCGCCTTTGATATCGATTTTAACGCACTCGAAGGCAAGCGTGTCATCGTGGTCGGCGTGGGCGCCTCGGCCATCGATAATGCCGCCGAAGCGTTGGAGCAGGGCGCAAGCGAAGTGCGTTTTCTCATTCGCCGCGCCCAGATGCCGACCATCAACAAGATGATGGGGATCGGCTCATTCGGGTTCACCCACGGCTACGCCGAGCTAAGCGATGCCTGGCGCTGGCGGATCATGCACTATTCCTTCATCACCCAGACGCCGCCGCCGAGGGGCTCCACGCTCAGAGTCAGCCGCCACGAGAACGCTTTCTTCCATTTCGAGTGCGGCGTCGAGGCCACGCGCATGGAAGGGGACGAGGTCGTGGTCACCACCCGCCAGGGCGAGGTGCGCGGCGATTTCCTGATTCTGGGCACCGGGTTCGAGATCGATCCGCTGGCGCGCACCGAGCTTGCCGGCTACGCCGACCGCATCCTGCTATGGCGCGATTGCTACCAGCCGCCGGACGCGCTTGCCCACGACGAGCTGGGCAAGTTTCCTTACGTGGGGCGCGATTTCGCCTTTCAGGAGCGCGAGCCCGGTACGGCACCGTGGCTCAACAATATTCACTGCTTCAATTACGGAGCCTCGGTCAGCCTGGGCAAGGTGAGCGGGGATATTCCAGGGATCAGCGAAGGCGCCAGCTGGCTTGCCGGCGCCATTGCCTCGCGCTTTTATCAGGAAGACGTGGAGCATCACTGGCAGCAGCTTCAGGACTACGATATCCCGGAGCTTCAAGGCGATGAGTGGCAAGCCTCCCCTTTACCCTGACGTCCCCTTTACCCTAACGAGTGTCCGCCTGCCAAAGGAGCGTATGAATGGCACATGTAATCGAAACCGCGGCCAACGTATCGGACAGCGGCGCGCTGTTTGATGCGCTGGCCATGCGTGGCAAGCTGATGGATCTCACTCAGGAGTCCCACGACGCCGCCTTGCTTCCCGTCGAGGAGGGGGGCGTGTCGCGGGCCGTGCGCGCCGCACTGGCCTGTCGCATGGCGCGCATCTGCCGCCAGCCGGGGCTGGCAGAACATTATGGGGCGTTGCTGGAAAGCTATGGCGACAACGCCGACCTGCAGCATCTGAGTGCTCCGGACACCTCCCCCGGTGGTGGCGATACGCGCCTGGTGGCCATGGTGACCTACGTGGATCTGGTCACGAGCTCGCCCAAGGACGCGACCAAGGCCGATATCGAGGCGCTTCACGAGGCGGGCATCGATGAGGCCGATATCGTGCGCCTGGCGGGGCTGGTCGCTTTCGTCAACTACCAGCTGCGCCTTACTGCGGTGCTGAGCGTCATGGGAGAAACGCAATGAGTCGGGTCATTCACAAGTTCACCACGCGTATTCCCACCTGGCGTCCGCACGTGACGCCGGTCGACTACGACAACGCCACCTCCGCCCAGCGCGAGGCGCTCAAGGAAACGCCTTCCAACACCAGGATTTCCGACTACGTGCTGGTGCTGGCCCACGACCCGGAGTCGCTGCGCATTCGTACGTCGCTGTTCAACGGCATCATGTACGACAAGGGCGGGTTGTCCCGTGAAGAACGTGAACTGGGCGCCGTGGCGGCCTCGGTGGTCAACCGCTGCATTTACTGCGCGGCGGTGCACGCTCACCGCTACAATAATATTGTCGGCGACGACAAGGTGATGCAGGATATCTTTCTGCGCGGCAAGGACGCCGAGCTTGACGCGCGTACCCGCGCTATCCTGCGTTTCGGCATGCGTCTTTCCGAAACACCCCCCAACGTCACCCAGGACGATATCCAGCGCCTTCGCGATGTCGGGCTCGATGACCAGGAAATTCTGGATCTCACGCTTTCGACGACGCTGTTCGGCTGGGCCAACCGCCTGATGCATACCCTGGGCGAGCCGGTCGCCAATGCCTGACCTTTTGCACGTTTATCAATAGTAATAATCCGCCTGCCAAGGGGAACCCCTGATGACAAAACGCTCTTTTTCCACACTCGCGGTACTCGGTGCCACCACGCTTCTGACCGCCACGCCGGCACTTGCCGAAACGCTGCGTCTGGGCACGGTCGTCAGTGCTCCGCACCCCTGGATGGACGCGGCCGAGGCCTTCAAGGCCGAGATCGAGGAAGCCACCGACAACCGCATCAACGTACAGATTTTTCCGGGTGGCCAGTTGGGCAACGACCAGACCATGGTCGACGAGATCCGCATCGGTACCACCGACATGATCATCGGCGGTGTCATGAACATCTCGCCCTACGTATCCGATTTCGAAATCTTCAGCCTCAACTACCTGTTCGAGGATATGGATGAGTTCCGCGCGGCGACGGCGCCGGATTCCGAGGTGTTCAGCTACTTCGACAACGCCGTGACCGACGCCGGTGTCGGCCTGACACTGCTGAGCCTGACCGGCGGCGGCACGCGCAACCTGAGCAGCAACGTCGGGCCCATCACCGAACCTTCCGATCTGGAAGGCGTGAAGATGCGCGTGACCGGCTCGCGTCTGGATGCCGACATGTGGCAGACCTACGGCGCGCTGACCACCTCGCTGCCCTGGACGGAAATCTACACCGGCATGCAGACCGGGGTGGTGGGCGCGTTCGAGAGCACCATCAGCGGCTACTTCTCCAGCCGTCTTTACGAAGTGGCGCCGTATCACGCCAAGACCGAACACCAGATCATGATGAGTCATATCTCCATCAGCGAGAATCGCCTTGACCGTTTCTCCGAAGAAGATCAGGCGCTCATTCGCGAGGCGGCGCAGCACGCAGGTGACCTGGGCACCGATAAAGGCGTGGAGTACGACGCCGAGTTCATCAACCAGTTCGAAGACCTGGGCGTGACGGTCACCGAGGTCGACAAGCAGGCCTTCATCGACCAGGCCCTGCCGCTTCACGATGAGTTCGCCAAAGAGCGCGACCTGACCGAGTTGCTCGAGACGATTCGCAACCTTTAAGCGCTTCCCGCGCAGCCAAGCGCCTCCCGGATCGGGGCGCTTGGCTGGAGAAAAGGATGAACGCATGCGATTGATCAATGATGTGCTGGAAAGGGTGCTGACGCTGGTTGCCGGTAGCCTGTTTGCGATCTTCATCCTGACGGTGCTCTACCAGGTGTTGGCCCGCAGCTACCTGAAGATCTCGGTGTCCTGGACCGACGAGGTGGCGATGGCGTGCTTCGTCTGGTCGGTGTTTCTCGGAGCCGCCGTGGCGCTGCGTCGGCGTCAGCACTACGTGGTCGACCTCTTTCCCTCGCGATTCGCTGTCACCCAGCGCTCGCTGCGCCTGTTTGGAAGCATTTCGTGCCTGCCGGTCATCTACGTACTGATCGTCAACGGCAACGTGCTGGTGGATATGGGATGGAACCGGCGCTCGGTGGCACTCGGTACGCCCATGGCCTATGTGTTCGCCGCCATGCCCGTGGCAGGCTGCGCCATGCTGCTGTTCTCGATCGAAATTCTGGTGAAGGACATCAAGACGCTGATGCGTGGAAACGACGTCACCAGCACGCCCGAGGCCATCGACTCATGACGCCCTTGCTCACTCTCATCGGCAGTTTTCTGCTGTTCATCGCGCTGAGCGTGCCCATTGCCTTTGCCATCGGGCTTGCCTCCATTCTTACCATCTTGCAGTTGGGGCTACCGCTGACGTCGGTGGTCAACCAGATGTTTGCCAGCATCAACTCCTTCCCGCTGCTTGCGGTGCCGTTTTTCCTGCTGCTCGGTCGGCTGATGAACGACGGCGGTATCACCGACCGCCTGTTGCGCTTTGCCGACAGCACCGTCGGCCACGTGCGCGGTGGCCTTGGCCATATCAACGTCATGGTCTCGATGATGTTTGCAAGTCTGTCCGGCTCTGCGGCGGCGGATACTGCAAGCGTTGGAGCGGTGCTGATTCCCGCCATGAAGAAATCCGGCTACCCGGCCCCCTTCGCCGTCGCGCTGACGGCGGCCTCGTCGGTACTCGGTGGCATCATTCCGCCGTCGATTCTGATGGTGATCTACGGCGCCTTCGGCAATGTTTCGGTGGGCGCACTCTTCATGGGGGGCATCTTGCCCGGCGTGCTGGTCGGTTTGATGCAGATGGGGTATGTCTACTACATCGCCAAGAAGCACGGCATCAAGGCGACAGGCACGTTCTCGTTTGCCCAGATGGGAAGAACCGCGATCACCGCCGCGCCTCCCATGCTGTTGCCGCTGATCATTCTCGGGGGCATCACGCTAGGGGTCTTCACCGCCACCGAGGCGGCGTCGGTCGCGGTGCTGATCGGCATGCTGCTGGCCTTCGTCTTCTACCGGGCGATACGCTTTCGCCAGCTGCCGACTATTCTCAGCGATTCGGTGGTGGCGTTTTCGCTGCCGATGTTTGCCGTGGCCTCCGCCGGTATCATGGGGTGGCTGATCTCTTATCTGGGCGTGGCTCAGGAAGTCGCCAACTTCATCCTGTCGGTCACCGAGTCGCGGGTCGGCATCATGCTGATGGTGATGGTCTGCATGCTGGTGATCGGCACGGTGTTGAGCCCGGTCACCGCGGTCATCATCTTCTTGCCGATTATCCAGGGGCTCTGCGTTGCTGCGGATATCAACCAGATCCACATGGCGCTGGTGGTGATTCTTTCGCTCACGCTGGGGCTGATCACGCCGCCCTACGGGATCTGCCTGTTGATCGCGACCCAGATCGGTGAAGTCTCCATGCCTCGCGCTTTCATGGCGGTGCTGCCGCTGGTGGGGTTGATCCTGGCGGTCATCATCGCGCTGATCCTGCTGCCCGGCGTGTTCCTGTTCCTGCCGCAGATGATCTTTCCCAAGGCGTTTGGCGGGTAGCGTCCAGGTTCTGACGCAAAGCCCCTTGGCTTACGCAAGACGTTTATCTGCTGACGCAAAAACCTCATCCGGTCCGGCCGGGTGAGGTTTTTGCGTCAAGGGGCCTTGGGTAAGCGCGCAAGCCGTCTAGAGAGGAGAAACCGAGACGCGACGAACCAGAGCGGTCACCAGGTCACCTTCTTGAAGGTTCATCGCCTCCCAGGCTTTGCGTGTCAGCCGGGCGCGCAGCATCGCGGCGCCGACACGCAGACGAAGCTCTACCTGGTGGGGCGCCTGCACAAGCGTTGCCATCTCGTCGATCACGGCGGCCAGCGCATTCTCCTCGCTGGTATCCGGCGTCGAGGAGCGCGTCAGCGCGATGTCGCGGGCCTCGATGCGCAGTCGTAGGTACTGTCCCGCCTCGAGCATTGGGGTGGGAATCGATAGCGAGCGGGTGGCATCCAGCGCTACCCGGGTAAGGCCGTAGTCCGGGTCGTGATCGAGCACGATGGCCTTTAAAAGCGAGGCGGCGTTGAAGCCTTGTAGCGCCTGGGTCAAATCGAAGCGCTGTAATAGCTTGCCCAGCTGGTCACTGGCCACCACGCGACCGGCGTTCATCACCACCAAGTGGTCGGCGATGGCCGCGATTTCGTCGGCGTCGTGGCTGACGTACACCACCGGAATATCGACCCGGCGGGTAAGCCTTGCAATATAGTGCAAAAGCTCTTCCTTGCGCGCGCCGTCAAGTCCGGTCAGCGGCTCGTCCATCAGCAGAAGCTGCGGCTCGCTCAACAGCGCCCGGCCGATGGCCACACGCCGGGCTTCACCGCCGGAGA
The DNA here is from genome assembly GCF_968048975.1 of Vreelandella xerophytica. The sequence goes on from NZ_OZ309106.1 coordinate 919,588, forward strand.
GCATGCCGGGCATGCGATCCAGCAGCGCCTCGATCCCCAGCAGTTCGACGACTTCGGCAAAGCGCTCGGGGGTCGGGCCGGGCATGGCGTAGGTCAGGTTGCCGCGCACCCGGTAATGGGGGAAAAGCCGCGCTTCCTGAAACACCACGCCGATACGCCGACGGTGGGCGGGAATGAAGAGGCGTCGGTGGGTGTCCAGTAGAGTGGTTTCACCCAGGGTGATGGTGCCCGAGCGCGGACGCTCGAGCCCGGCAATCAGGCGAAGCAGGCTGGTCTTTCCACTGCCGGAAGGCCCGAAAATGCCGCTGACCCCGCGGGCCGGTAGATCAAGCGTCGCGTTGAGCTCGAAGTTGCCCAGGGTCTGTTCGACATCGAGCGCCAGCCGCTTACTGGATGAGGAAGAAATCGAATCAGCCATCGCGTTCCTGCAGACGTTGTCGGGTGCGCCGGGCCAGCCACTCCGAGGCGATCAGCGAGGCCAGGGCGATCACGATGGCGATCAGACACAGCCGCGCGGCGGCGGACTCCTGGCCCGGCGACTGGATCAGGGTGTAGAGCGCCAGCGGCAGGGTGCGGGTTTCGCCGGGAATATTGGAGGCAAAGGTGATGGTGGCGCCGAATTCCGAAAGTGCCCGGGCGAAAGCCAGCACGGTGCCGGTCAGAAGACCCGGCACGGCCAGCGGCAAGGTAATGGTCGTGAATACGCGCCACCGCCCGGCGCCCAGCGTGGCGGCGGCGGCCTCGAGCTTGGGGTCCACCGCTTCAAGCGACAGGCGCAGCGCGCGCACCAGCAGCGGAAACGCCATCACGCCGCTGGCCACCGCCGCGCCTTGCCAGGTAAACGGAAGCGACACGCCAAACACGTTGTAAAGCCACGCTCCAACCACTCCCTGTCGGCCAAGGGCCACCAGCAGCAGGTAGCCCACCACCACCGGCGGCAGTACCAGCGGCAGATGAATCAGTCCATCCACCAAGGCCTTGCCGCGAAACTCGAAGCGGGCCAGCCACCAGGCCACGGCAATGCCCGGCGGCAGAATCCAGGCCACCGCCGCCAGGCCGATCAGCAGGCTCAGACGAATCGCTTCCCACTCGGCGGGGGAGAGCGTCACGGTGAGGCGCTTGGCGTATCGAACCCGTATTCAGCGAAGATGCTCAGCGCCTCTTCACCGGCAAGCCATTCCCTGAGCGCCATGGCCGCCTCGTTTTGCTCGGCACCGATCAGGGCGACCGGGTAGGTGATGGGGGCATGGCTCGAGGCCGGGAAAAGCCCCAGAACGCGTACTGCGTCGCTTGCGAACGCATCGGTCTGATACACCACGCCTACCGGCGTCTCCCGGCGCTCTACCAGCGTCAAGGCCGCACGCACGTCGTTACCCCGCGCCAGCCTGGGCGCCAGCGTCTCCCACTCACCCAGTGCTTCCAGGGCTTGGCGGGTGTAAATGCCCGCCGGCACATGGTCCGGGTCACCGACCGATAAGCGCTCGCGCGCGGTCAGTAGCGACACCAGAGGCATGCCTTCGCCGGGCGTGAAATGCTCCGGTACCTCATCGCTTGCCGAGACCAGGGCCAGGCGGTTGTGCAGCAGGTCACTGCGCTGTCGAACGTCGACGCCTTGCTCTTCCAGCCAGTCCATCCAGGCGGTATTCGCCGACACGAAAAGGTCGGCAGGGCTGGCGTTGGCGATCTGGCGGGCAAGGGTCGAGGACGAGGCGTACACCGGCGTGATGCTGACATCGTGGCGGCTTTCGTAGACGGCAATCGCCTCATTGAAGGCATCGGTCAGCGAGGCGGCGGCGGCTACCTGCACATGCGAGGCGGCAAACGCCGAACCGGGCAGCGCCAATGCGAAGACGACCATGAGAGGGTAGCGACAAGGCAGGCGTAGTGTCATCGTCATTCCGCTATTTCCGTTTGGATATAACGGAGATTACACAAAAGCACGGAAAGGCTCAACGGGAATCAGGCAGTGAATATCAGGCGGTGGCCGCCCGGCCTGACAAGACGAGCTAGTCATTTTCGTGCGGTGCCATCAGAGCAAGCAGCGCCTGCGCTTCGGGGCAGTGGTCGGGGGCCAGCCGCCGCTCGAGGGCACGAAAGTGGGCAAGTACCTGCTCTCCCAGTTCGGTCAGGTGGGCGCCGCCGCGTTCGTTGCCTCCAAGACTTGTCGACACCAGCGGTGAGGGAAAATGGTTGTTCATGGTGTCGATCAGTTGCCAGGCCTTTTTATAGCTCATTTTGAGTGCCCGCCCGGCGGCTGAAATCGAGCCCGTCTGGCCAATCTTTTCCAACAGGTCGGCCTTGCCAGGGCCGATCACGACATCGCGATTCAGCGCCAGTCGCAATTGAAAGGTGGGCGCTTGGTGAAGGGTACGCGTCATGTGAGTTCCCGCCGGCGGTTTGCCCCAGTGTAGCAGCGATACCCGTGCCAACGCCCTGGGTCGTCACCCATGACGGTGGGTCTGCCGATAAAGCCACCAGGTATCGAACCCGAAAGAGTAGGCAGAGACGACGAGCGCGCTGAGTGCCAGCAGCATGCTCAGGGTGTGCGTGGTCAGCGGGGTGAGCGCCAGCAAAAGCGCCATGACCTGCCAGACACACACCGTCTTGCGTCGAAAACTGGGAAAAAGCGGTGCTTTCAGCCACTCGAAGCGCCAACTGGCCAATACAAACAAATAGCGCATCCCGCCGATCAACAGCACCCAGGCGCCCAGGGATTCAAGCTTTAAAAGCCCGATGCACAGCAACAGGATCATCAGCGCATCCAGCTCCATGTCGAAACGGGCGCCAAAGCGTGAATGGCTATCGGTCTTGCGCGCGACAAATCCATCCACGCCGTCGAGCATCAAGGAGACCACCGCAATTGAAAGCCACAGCCATATAGCGCTCACAAAGGCATCGCCGACCAGCGACCCGGCGACGATGACCACCAGCACTCCCCGTAAAAGCGTCACGCGATTCGCCCAGCCAAGCGGCCCGCCACGCCAGAAGGCCATGGTCAACACGGCAATCACGCTGTACATGGCAAGCGTGGTTCCCCAAGCGGCCGGAGACGCCAGCAGACGCGGTAAAAAGACGCCGATAACGACCAGCAATAGAGCGCCGAGCGTCAACTCCACGGCGCTGTAGAGTCGTTTGGGCAATGGTTGAACGCCAGAATCGAAAAAAAGCGACATAGTAACTCACAAAGCGCAGCAAGCCGCGTTGACGTTAGGTACTGGAATTTTGTGTATCATTTTTGTATAGATTTTTTGCGTTGTCTATCGCTCGTTATCTCACCATGTAGTCTCGCTATGTAGATATGTAGTCTTGTTATGTAGCTTGTTATGTAGATAGGTTATGGCATCTTGACCAAATGTTTGTCAGGTTACTCTCATTCTGGCCCTTTCTACACTAAGCTGTAACAAGGCGTTGAAAAGTGACACAAACTTGGCAATGCTTAAATAATGGATGATAAGAACGAATTATTCATAGGGAATTGTTGCTATGTCGTTGCCGCAAACCGCCGGCGCTTTCTGGGTCACGCGCCCAGGGCACGGTGAGATCAAGCACGAAACGCTTGCCTTGCCGGGTGAGAACCACGTTCAGGTCCGCGCCCTTTACAGCGGCGTCAGCCGGGGTACCGAGTCGCTGGTGTTCAACGCCCGGGTACCCGAAAGCGAATACGCTCGCATGCGTGCGCCGTTTCAGGCAGGCGACTTCCCCACGCCGGTCAAGTACGGCTACTGCAGTATCGGTGTGGTCGAGAAAGGCCCTGAAGCGCTGCTCGATAAAACGGTCTTCTGTCTTTATCCTCATCAAACCCGTTATGTGGTACCTGCCGACGCGGTAGTGCCCATCCCTGAATCGGTGCCCAGCCATCGGGCGGTATTGACTGCCAACATGGAAACTGCCATCAACGGCGTATGGGATGCCAACCCCATGCTGGGCGAGAAGCTTTGTGTCGTGGGGGCGGGGGTCGTGGGTACGCTGGTGGCGTATCTATGCGCGCAGATTCCTGGCGTGGATGTTCATCTGATCGATATCAATGCCGAGCGCAAGACGCTGGCCGATGCGTTGAACGTCACCTTCTGTACCCCGGAAAACGCACCGTCGGATCAAGACTGCGTGATTCACGCAAGCGGCCACGGTGAGGGGCTGCGCCTGGGGCTTGGTCTTCTAGGTCGCGAAGGGCGCTTGATCGAAATGAGCTGGTTCGGTGAAGGGGAGACGTCCCTTGCCCTTGGCGGCACGTTTCATTCCCAACGGCTTTCCATCAAGGCAAGCCAGGTCGGTCAGCTGCCTGCCGCCTTGAAACCGCGCTGGGACTACCGGCGACGTCTGGAGCTTGCGCTTGACCTGCTGGTGGATTCAAGACTCGATCATCTGATCAGCGGCGAATGCAGCTTCGACGCGTTTCCGGCGCTGGCACCCTCGATTCTGGGCCCACAGGGCCAGGCGCTTTGCCACCGTATCGCTTACCCCGTTACCGACTGAAACCGTACCCGTCAAACAAGGAAAGGAGTTCCCATGTACCGTTTATGCGTTCGCGACCACTTCATGATTGCCCACAGCTTCAAGGGGGATATTTTCGGCCCGGCCCAGCGCACCCACGGCGCCACCTACGTGGTGGATGTAGTGTTCAAGCGCCCCGAGCTCGACCCGGATGGTCTGGTGATCGATATCGGCCTGGCAAGCGAAACCGTCAAGGCGGTACTGGCCGACTATAACCTTCAGAATCTTGACGATGTGCCCGCGTTCAAAGACAAGAACACCACCACCGAATTCATGGCAGGCGTGATTTTCGATGCCCTCGCCAAGGCCATCAAGGACGGCAAGATGGGCACCACCGCGCAGGGTCTCACCCATATGGAAGTGAAACTTCACGAATCCCATGTGGCCTGGGCAAGTTATGAAGGCGCTTTATGAGAAAGCGTTTTACCCTGATCGTTGCGGGGTCGCTCGACCAGTGCACCGGCGGCTATCTGTACGACGCCCAGATGGTGCACGCCCTTCGCGAGCAGGGCTTTGAAGTCATCGTGGTCGAGCTTGCCGGCCACTTTCCCCAGGCTTGCGACCAGGCCGCTGGCGAGTTTGCCAAGGCTCTCGATGCTCTTGAAGACGGCGAGCATGTGATTATCGATGGGCTGGTAATGGGCAGTCTGCCGGACATGGTGGCAAGCCACGGCGCGCGGCTGGATATCACCGCCTTGTTGCACCATCCGCTGGGCGACGAGCAGGGCCTGGCGGCCGATGAGCAAGAGCGTCTGCACGTAAGCGAGCTTCAAGGGCTGCAGAGCGTGGCCCGCATCATTGTCACCAGCCGCTTTACCGAGCGTCGCCTGAACACGCTGGCCGATGACTACGCCCTGCCCATCAGCGCACCCATTACCGCAGTAGAGCCCGGCGTCGAACCGGCCCCGATAAGCCCGGGACACGTCGAGGGCGAGCCCGTACGCCTTTTGTGCGTGGCCACCCTGACCCCGCGCAAAGGTCAGGACGTGCTGGTCGAAGCGCTTTCCCATGTTCGCGCCCCTCACTGGCAGTGTGATCTTTTCGGTGGCAAGCGCGATCCAGCCTTCACGGCCAAGATAGAAGCGTTGATCGAGCGCCACCGGTTGACCCGGATAACCCTTCACGGTGAGTGCGATACCGACACTCTGGAAGCCGCCTATCAACATGCCCATGCCCTGGTTCTGCCTTCCTGGTATGAGGGGTATGGCATGGTGGTCACCGAAGCGCTGGCCCATGGGCTGCCCGTGATTACCACCACCGGCGGCGCCCTGGCGGATACTCTGCCTGACAAGGCCGGGCTGAGCGTCGAACCCGGCGATGCAAAGGCCTTGGCCGAAGCGCTCGAACGCTTTTGTAGCGAAGCAGAGCTGCGCGAACGCCTGCGTCTTGGCGCAGTCGAGGCACGCGATGTGCTCAACGACTGGCAGGCAGCAGGTGCTGCCTTCATCAGTGCCCTGACCGCTCAGCCCGAGCTTTCGGCGGGCAGTCAGTTCGCGGCGGACTGGTTGACTCTTCGTGAAAGCGTGGATTTCAAGGCGCGCAGCGCCACCCTGGCGCAGCAGGCCGGTCAATGGCTCGAGCAGCACCCCGGCGCCCCGGAGATTGCCGATCTGGGCTGCGGGCGGGGCAGCAGCATGCAGTTTCTAGCGCCCAGAATCCGCGGTGCGCAAACCTGGCGGCTATTCGATCATGACACGCGCCTGCTGGAAGACGCTCAGGCGCGTGCCCGAACCCTTGAAAGCGCCAGTGGTGATGCGGTCAAGGTTCGCACTCACTGCGCTTCGCTCACCGATTTGACCCATGAAGCATTGAGCGAGGCGAAGCTGGTCACTGCCTCGGCGCTTTTGGATCTTGTCTCCAGGGAGTGGATCGATATGCTGGCCAGCCGGTGCGCAGCGCAGAAGCAGGCGCTGCTGGTGGCGCTAAGCGTTACCGGGCAGTGGTGCTTTGTGGATCAAGCGAATCAAGTGCTTGAAGACGAGGACGACCGCTGGGCACTGGCGCTGTTCAATGCCCACCAACTACGCGACAAGGGCTTGGGCCAGGCGCTTGGCGGGACGGCTCACGGCGAACTGGTCGAGGCGCTCAAGGGGCATGGCTACCGGGTCGACGAAGCCGAAACCCCCTGGCAGCTAGGCGCTGACGACCAGACGCTCATGCCGATGATGTGCTCGCTGGTGGAGGGTTGGGCCGAGGCCATGACCGAACAGGCGCCGCAAGAGGCAAACCGTATTGCGCAGTGGCGCGATGCGCGCCTGGATGCGGTGCGGGCCGGAAAACGGGGCATCTGGGTCGGCCACCGGGACCTGCTGGCGCTACCGCCGGTCGAGGCTTGAGTCATGAGCGCGGGGACGTGGCTCAAGACACCCTGGGTGCTGCGCGGACTGGTCAGTCTGGCCTTTCTGGGTGCGGTAGCGTTTTGGGTCGACCCCGGCGACATCCTGCGCGAGATCCAGCGTCTATCGCCTGGGTGGATGGCGCTGGCGCTTTTCGTTAGCGTCTTGCAGGTCATGCTGAGTGCCTGGCGCTGGCAGTTCACGGCGGGGCTGGTCGGGGTGCCGCTTCGTTATCGCTACGCGCTTCGCGAATACTATCTCGCGCTTCTGGTCAACCAGTTGCTCCCGGGTGGGGTACTCGGTGACGCCGGCCGGGCCCATCGCCACGCCAGCCAATCCGCCTCCAGAGGAAGCGCCTGGCGCGCGGTGCTGCTCGAACGAGCCTCCGGGCAGGCCGCCGTGGCGCTTTTGGTGATACTTGCGCTGGGGGTGTCGCCGCTTTGGCATCAGGCGCTGGGTGTCACAGGCTTTTTGATCATGGCGGCGGTCATTATGGCAGTGGGCAGTGCGATGGTCGCTCTCACGCTATGGCTTCGCCATGGCCGGGCGTTGTCACTGCCCCAATGGTGCGCCACGCTGGGTCGCGACATACGGCGAAGTTTATTGAAGCGCCATGTTTGGTACTGGCAGTTATCGTCATCCCTTGCCATTGTTATTAGTTATGGTGTGGTGATGATCTGTGCGACCCGAGCCATCGGCATCGAGCAGAGCGTCTGGGATATTCTGGCCCTGACGCCGCCGCTTCTGCTTGCCATGCTGGTGCCGCTTTCCATTGCCGGCTGGGGGCTGCGCGAAGGCACGGCGGCGGGTATCTGGCTTTTCGTCGGCCTGCCTTCGGCCCAGGGCGTGGCCATTTCGCTGGCTTACGGAGTGCTGGTCATGCTGTCAAGCTTGCCGGGCATCTGGGTCGCCTTCAGTCGGCGCACCCAGGCCACGCCCTCGGATGGCAGCGTCGGCGTTCAGACAGACGTCAAAGAGCGTGTCGTCCCCACACCGGAAGGTGCGCATACGCGGGCGCAGGGCAGTCTCGAGCGTGTCGATCGGCGTCATCTGAAGACCCGGCCGACCGGAGCCGATGAGCAAGGGCGCCACCAGAAGATGCAGGTAATCGATAGCGCCCGCTTCGATGAACTGGGAAATCGTGATGCCGCCGCCTTCGATCAGAATGCGCTGATAGCCCCGTGCCTGGAGCAGTTCAATGACATCCACGGGATCGAACTGCCCCGCCTCGTTCAGCGCCAGTACGCACTGGGTAGCGTGACTTCCCGGAAGGTCGAACCCGGGGCCGGTGATATGCAGGGTCGGGGGGCCATCGCTCTGGAAAAGGGCCAGATCGCGGGGAACGCGTCCGCGCGGGTCGAGTACCACGCGTACGGGGTGGTGGCCGCTGACGTGACGAACGGTGAGCTGGGGGTTGTCGGCGCTGGCGGTGCCGGCCCCGATTACCACCGCATCGGCCAGCGCTCTGAGCCGATGCAGGTGAACCAGGCTTTCGAACCCGTTGATATAGTGGGAGTGGCCGCTTTCGGTGGCGATTCGCCCATCCAGGCTTTGACCCAGCTGGGCCAGGTTCCAGTTCTTGCACAGCACCAGTGGCAGCAGACACGTCAAGAGTGTCTCGGCCTCGGGCGTTGTTTGCGCGCCGCTTTGCCAGTCGCCCTGGCTATCCACCGTAATGGGCACTTCGCTGATGGCGCCCTCGCGGGTGGTCAGCAGCCAGTGCCAGGCGGCTTGCGCATCGATTATTTCGCCCTTGGGCGCAGAACTAATAACACCATCGGAGTCGGGCATGACGCCTCCTTGAAAAAAGCAACTTTGCATCATGCTAGGGCCAGGCGCCCAAGGCAAGCGTACATTGCCCGTCAGACTAGGCAACCAGGAGGCCTACATGTATCACATTGAACGCGCTATTTTCGATATCCGCCGCGGTTTGCCCGTCGTGCTGAACACCGGTGAACAGCGCCTGCTGGTGCAAGCGCTGGAAGGCAGCCATACGGTCGACACCTTGTCGAGCCTTTCGGGTTCCCGGCCCATGATGGTATTGACGCGTCATCGCCTGGAAGCGATGGGAATGTCGCTCGAGGCCGAAGCGGCCTGTCTTCCGCTTACCGAACAGATGAGCGAGAGCGATTTTCATCGCCTGGCGCTGGCCAAGGGTGAGGATAAAGCTCCCAGTGCGCTGCTTGACGGGTTGAAGCCGGCGGGTGTGGGCGAGCGCGGGGCCGTTACCCTGATGCGTCGGGCGCTATTGATTCCCGCCGCACTCTGCGCTGTGGTCAGCGAAACGCAGGCCGGGGCGATCGACGAGCAGCTCGCCAAGGGTGAACTTCTGGAAGTGGATGCCCAGGAAGCCGAAAAGTGTCTGGCCGGCGCCCCGGGGATGCTTAACCGGGTAAGCGAAGCGCGTATTCCTCTGGAGGATGCCGCGGAAAGCCGCTTTGTACTTTTTCGCGAGCCCGATGGGCTTCGCGAACACGTGGCGGTGGTGATCGGTGATCTCGACAAGATCGAAGGCGCGGTGCCGCTGCGGATGCATTCGGCGTGTCTGACCGGGGATCTGTTCGGCAGCCTGCGCTGTGATTGCGGCGAGCAGCTTAGAAATGCCGTGGCCGATATACAGGCGATGGGCGGCGGAGTGCTTCTCTACCTGGCCCAGGAGGGCCGCGGTATCGGCCTGGCCAACAAGCTTCGTGCCTACACCCTGCAGGATGGCGGGCTGGATACGGTGGACGCCGATCAGGTTCTCGGTTTTGGCGACGACGAGCGCCACTATGCCGTGGCAGTGGACATGTTGAATGCGCTGTCGATCGACAAGGTCCAGCTTCTGACCAATAACCCCCTCAAGATGCAGGCGCTTGAGGATGGTGGCATCGAAGTGGTTTCGCGTCAGGCGCTTTACGGCAGCGTGACCGACCAGAACCACCGCTACTTGAGTGCCAAGGCCAGCCGTGCCGGCCATCTGCTGGATGATGTGCTGGAAAGCCGGGGGCACTGAGCTAGCCGTGCAGACGGCAGCGCTTCATGGCTGGGTATCAAAGGGGGGCAGCGCAGCGGTCTCCTTGACGATCTGGGCGAGCATCGTGGCGTAGTGCTCGACCAGGCGCTTGCCCAGCTCGGCCTTGGCGCCGGTGGCGTCACCTGCCACGCCATGGGTGCTCAAGTCCTCGCCCAGCCAGGCAAACGCGGCGGCCCCTTCAGGGCTGACCAGATGGCCCGGTGCTTCGGGCAGCGCAGGGGTGGCGGGCTCATAGCCGTCCAGCTGCACCATTGAGGGCGCCAGATGCAGCATCATGGCCGTTTCCAGAAGCCCGCCATGCAGACCAAAGCGTAACTCCTCGGCGTCCACGGCGCCCTCCAGCGGCGGTAGACGCGTGTAGGTGGCCTTGACCACGCGCATGGCGAAGCGTTTGCGAAGCGTCAGCGCCGCAAGATCGATGATTGCCTTGTTACCGCCGTGGCTATTGAGCAGCACCAGCTTTTGAATGCCGGTCCGGGCGATGCTTTCCCCATAGGCTTCCAGTGTTGCAATGGCGAGAGAGTGAGGCAGGCTCAACGTGCCGGCGAAATGGCTGTGCTCGTCACTGGCCCCTACCGCAATAGGCGGCAGGCAGATGACGTCAAACGCCGGGTCGGCCAACGCATCCAGCATCGCTTGCTGTAGCCCTTCTCCGATCATCAGGTCCGTCGCCAGCGGCAGGTGCGTGCCGTGCTGTTCAATGGCGCCCAGGGTCAAGACCGCGACCGGGTTTCGGGCGGCCACTTCTTCAAGCTGCGGCGCGGTCAGCGTCTGCCAGTGATAAATCATGCCGATCCTTTCATGTAAGCCGTTCAGGCGGCGGCGTCAGCCAAGGGGTGGTCTGCGCGGCAGGCGTAAAGATCGCCGGAGGCCAGCCCTTCAGCGCCTTCGTCAAACCAGCGGCTGATCGCCTCAGCCGATTGCCACTTCGCAAAGCGGAAGTGGCGCTGTTCGCCGGGTATCGCGTTGAAGCGGTAATCGCCCAGGCGGTTGATCTCTGTAATGCAGGCGTGGCTGACCTCCAGCACGCCGGCAACGAACTCCACCGAGAGTGCCGCGACGGGATGGGTGAGTCCCTTCAGTACCTCGGCTTCGAAGCCTTCCACATCGATCTTGATAAAGCAGGGTTCGCCAAACCGCTCGATCAGTCGATCCAGGGTGGTGACCTCGACGCGTAGTGTCTGCTCCCAGGCCACCCGAGAAAAGCCCGGGTTTTGTAGCCCGACCTGATCGCGCCACGTGCTGGCAAGGGTGGCCAGGGTAGGGTTGGCGGCGCTGAGAGCGATGTCGGCGTGGCCCGCTTCGGGGCCGGCGGCCAGCGGGAGCAGGGTAATGTCTGGTTGCCGGATGAGGCGCTTGAACCACTTGGCAAGCGCGGGCTGTGGCTCAAGGGCTATCACGCGGGCCCCCAGCGACTGAAACGCGGCGCTGCGATCGCCCAGATGGGCGCCGATATCAAAGGCCACACCCCCGGGGGTAACGAAGGGATGATAAAGACGTCTCAAGCTTTTTTGCCGGCCCGGGCGCCAGTAGATGAACAGCGAGCGTGCCATCCCTGCAGTACTTTGCAGTCGATGAAGTAACGCCCGCCTGCTCATTGCAGCTCCTCGAGGGAATCGTTTGCCGAACGCTTGTCATACTGATGAAACGATTGGCGGGGCATATCGCCCAATAGCTCTCCGGGTAACGGGGACGTACTTCCCTTGAGCGGAGACTGGTACGGGTGCTGCTCGCCGCTGCGCGCGCTGAGGGCGGAGAAGTCCTTCAAAAGCGGTGGTTTGAACGCGATGCTGGGCGTTTGCAAAAGCCCCCAGCGGTGGCTGACCACGCCTCCCCAGGTACCGCTGCTGGAATACTTTACCAGAGGCGCGGCGGCTATCAGACCGAGCCAGGCCGGCGCCAGCCAGCCAAACGCGTGGGGGGAGAACAGCAACATCACACCCGCCCAGCTGACGCCGCAAAGCGTCATCCAGCCGGTGTGCCACCAGGTTTCGCTCCAGGTCAGCGAACGCTCCCCTCGGTGCTGGGTCTGCCATTCGATAGAGCGGCCCAGCAGCACGTTGAAAATGAAGAGGCTGTGCCAGGCCATCATCAGGGGCGCAATGAGTGCGGCGAACAAAAGCTCGAGCGCCACGCTCGCGGTAAGCTTGAACCGCCCGCCAAATGCGTTGGGGCACTGCATGAGTGTCAAGAGAAGCCCCATCAGCTTGGGCGCGACCAGCATGAACAGCGTGACCGACAAGAGCCCGATGGAAAGTGGCCTCGGCAATAATGGCTCGCCGGAGGATGAACCGATGGCCTGGACACATACCAGAAGGCTGGTGCATATCAAAAGGCCCAGCCATACAACGGACGAGAGGTAGGCGAAAGCACCGAACAGAAAGTGCAGGCGGCTGATCGGATGAAATCCGGCGCCGGTCAACAGGCGCAGGTGCTGAAGATTGCCCTGAAGCCAGCGCCGGTCACGCTTGGCAAAGTCAAGAAGGTTGCTGGGCATGGCTTCGAAGCTATGGTGCGAGGCGCCGGTATGCGGGGCTTCAAACGAGACGGCGGTGGTCGCGGAGGTATCCAGCAACACTTTCCAGCCGCCCCGTTTCAACAGCGCCGCCTCGACGAAGTCGTGGCTTAACAGCTCGCCTCCCAGCGGCGCCTTGCCGGGCAGGGCGGGCAAGCCTGCATGGGCCATGAACGCGCGGGTGCGGATGATGGCGTTGTGTCCCCAGTAGTTGGCCGCATCGCCCTGCCAGAAGCTTTGTCCGGCTGCCAGCATCGGGCTGTATAGCGCAGAGGCAAGCTGGGTGAACCGGCCGAACAGCGTGTGCTGGCCCACGGGAATCGGCACTGTCTGGATGAGGCCGACGCTCGGCTCACGCTGCATGCGGTGGACCATGTGCAAGAGCGTGGCGCCACTCATCAGGCTGTCGGCGTCGAGTACCACCATGTAGTCGTAACGTCGGCCCCAGCGGCGGCAGAACTCGGCAATATTGCCCGCTTTACGCCCTTCGTTATTTTCCCGGCGACGGTAGTAGATGTTGACCTGCCCGGCCAGGCGCTGCTGTAGCGCCGCCACGTGGGCGGCTTCTTCATCGGCCTGGGTGGTGTCTTGCGTGTCACTTAAAATGAATACGTCGAAGTGCTGATGAATATTGACCGCACCGGTGGCGTCCTGGGTACGGGCCTGCTGTAAAAGCGAACGACAAGTGGCTTCCAGGCCCGCGATGGTGGGTACCGGCGGCTCGGCGTAGATCGGCATGACCAGGGCCGTCTTGCTCACCAGACGATAAGCATTGGGCGGGGCAGGGTGCTGACGGCGCAGGGTCAATGGGTCCCGGCGAAGCGCGCAGAGCACAAAGCCGCATACGCCTCCCCAGAACGCCATGGCTATCCAGCCAAAGGTGAGAACGAACAGCGTGAGAATGGCGATCTGCCAGCCCAGCGCCAGATCGCTCACCACCTTTGCCATGGCCACGAAACCGACAGCGCTCGAGGCGAGCACGGCGAGAGCGAAGAAGACGCGTCGGCACTTGAGCCACGGTATCAAGACAGCGGTATTGGTGTGTTCAGACATCGGGGTACCATACGTAATTCCAGGTTTCGCTAATCGGCTGGTCGTTTAGCTCTAATCGTAGGCGAATATCGGATACGGCGTTCGCCGGAACGCGAAAGCTGGCGCGCCAGCGTTGATCAGGTAGTGCCAGAACGTGGGGTTCACGCACGTCACCGGTGCTGGTCTCGATAAAGAGTGCCACGTTCTCATCGCCAGACAGGGCGTCCAGTTCGCCCCCTTCGAAATCCACGATGAACTGGCGTTCGCGTTCATCGACCGGGGTCGCCTTGCCCCGGATGCCCGCCAGACCCTGGCGGGTGCGGATGACCTGGGCCAGGGCGTTGTCCTCGGGGCTATCGTCAAGTGTATACGTACGGTAGTGAAGGCTTTGCGAGTCGCCCGCCTTCAAAGGCGTATCAAACACCCAGTAAGCGACGATGTTGTCATGGGTTTCATCCGGGGTGGAAATTTCGACCAGTTCCACATGCCCTGGCCCCCACTGCTGTAAGGGCTCCACCCACTGGCTGGGACGACGGTGGTACTGCGCCTCCATGTCAAGGTAATGGCCGAAGTCACGCTCGCGCTGCATCAAGCCAAACCCGAACGGATTGTCGTCGCTGAACATGGAAAGGCGCAGCTGGTCGGGGTTGTTGAGCGGGCGCCAGATCCATTCACCGGCGCCAGTCTGCAGCAGCAGGCCGTCGGAATCGTGCACCTGAGGGCGGAAATCTTCCGGCGGGCTGGGGGTAGCCTCGCCAAAGGTGAACATGCTGGTAAGAGGCGCCACACCCAGCTTGCCGATATCTTGCCGGGCGAAGATCTCGGCGTTGACCTCAAGGTGGGTCTGCTCGCCCGGTGTCAGCGTGAAACGGTAGGCGCCGCTAAGCGAGGGGCTATCCATGAGGGCCAGGAACGTGATGGCGCTGTCGTCTTCGCCGGGTTTGAAAAACCAGAATTCGCGAAACTCGGGAAACTCCTCTTCGACGGCCATGGCGGTGTTGATGGCAAGCCCGCGGGTGGATAGGCCATAGGCCTGGTTACGCCCGACCAGGCGGAAGTAGTTCGAGCCCAGAAACACCGCGACCTCGTCGTGGTACTGCTCACCGTTGATGGGGTAGTGCAGGCGAAAGCCTGCATGGCCGCTGCCGGTCAAGTCGTGCTCCAGAAGCGCCTGGGCGTCGCCTTCGTAGGTGTAATCTTCGCTATTGAAAATCAGTGGCTCAACGCTGCCATTGTCGACGATGTTGATTTTTACCGGGTCGGGAAATAAAAAACCGCTGTGAAAGAGCTGTAGCGAGAACGGACTGTCATTGCGCCAGTAAGCGCGTTCAGGGTCAAAGCGAATCTGGCGGTAGGTGTCGTAGCTTAGATTCTCCAGCGCGCTGGGTAGCGCTGACGGGGGCGCTTCATAGGGCGCTCTGGCGAGCGCCTCGGCGCGTGCAACCACGTCATCGAACATTTCTTCACTGGCCTGAGCAAACGGGGCGCTGAGCATAGCTAACGACACGATCCATCTCGCGGTAATACAACCCTTCATGGGCGAGTTCCTTTCGTTTAAAGACCAAGGCTAACCAGGGCGTTGGCTATTAAATTTGTTTTATTGCTATTTAAAGGGGTGGGTATTCTGACTATAGTTGATCCGCTCAAGAGCGGTTCCAGCGCCTCTTGGCAGCCTCTAAAATTACTATAGTGGTTCACTAACGTCTAATGTCAGCTCGGTCAACGCTGCGTTAACTATACGGCGTTAGTCGTATCCCGCCTATAAGGTTCTTGCATGCTGTTGAAGTATTTATGCTCCGTCCTGTAATCGCTGCCCTGGCCCTCAACTTCCTGCTTGTTGCTCCCTTGTGGTGGCGTTTCGACAGCGTCGGCATGCCGTTGGTCGCCTTGGAGGCGTGGGTTCTCGCCCCCTTGCTGATGCTGGCCCCCGGCCGGCTTGTACGCTGTCTGCTGGTGATGGGCATCACCGCGACGGTGGCGCTGATTACCGCTGCCAACCTGGGGGACGCTGCCACTCATACCGCCTTTGGTCGCTCGCTCAATCTGTATCTCGACGTGCCGCTGATACGTTCTATCTACCACTTGCTGGTAGGTAATGTAGGTCAGTTGGCCGCAGTTTTCATAATGACAGCCGGTGGGCTTGTCTTTCTGGGCGCTCATGCGGTGGCCGGCTGGCTGCTCTATCCCCGGCGCGCCTTGCCGGTAAAACGCCTGCCGGGGCTTTTGGCGATTGTCCTGGGGATAGGGGCGCTTGCGCTATCCGTTCTGGAATATACCGGCCACCGGGCGCTGGCGAAATCGGCCCTGCCGATGGTCAATACCCTGCGCTTTCAAAGCGAACAGATAGTGGCCACGCATCAGGCTCGCCTGGCCTTTGAAGCCCAGCTGGAGGAGAGGCCCCTGAACGCCCAGCCGCTCCTGGGCCTTGAAGGGCGCAATGTCCTGCTGACCTTTATCGAGTCCTACGGGGTGTCGGCCATCAACGACCCGCGCTACAGCGGGCCTGTCCGGGCCACTCTTGACGAGATGAGCGAGCGTCTTGAAGCCCGCGACATCGGAGTGGTCTCGGGGCTTCTGGAGGCGCCGATGCGTGGCGGGCAGTCCTGGCTTGCCCATGCAACCCTTCTGAGCGGGCGGTGGATCGACAACCAGCTCTGGTACCGGCTGATGCTGGACAGCGGCCACGCCACCCTGGTGGATGATTTTCACGCCACCGGTCAGCGCTCGCTTGCCGTGATGCCGGCGATCACCCTGGCCTGGCCGGAAGGCATCGCCTACGGGTTCGAGGAGATCCAGGCGGCGCGGGACATTCCCTACGCCGGGCCAGCGCTTAACTGGGTAACCATGCCCGACCAGTTCACTCTGGATTATGTGCAGCGCCACCAGCTCGACAATTCACCCCTTTTCGCCCAGATCACGCTCATTTCAAGCCATGCGCCCTGGACTCCGATACTGCCGGTACTGGAGAACTGGGCCATGATCGGGGATGGTTCGATTTACGCGCCCTGGGAAAAGGCCGGCGACCCGCCCGAGGTGCTCTGGCAGGATCTGGAGCGTATTCGCGATCATTACGGCTGGTCGGTGGATTACTCGGTCAAGGTTACCGGTCGCTTTGCCGAGCGTGCGGTCGATGACAATACGCTGATGATCGTACTGGGCGATCATCAGGCCGCACCCTTGATTACCGGTGACGGGGCGAGTGCAGCGGTGCCGGTGCATGTCATGAGCAAGGATCAGGCGCTGCTGGACGCCTTTCGCGCACGGGGGTTCGTGGACGGCACGCTCCCCGCGCTCGATGCGTTGGATCAGGTACCCAGGATGAGCGAGCTGCGTTACTGGATGCGAGAAGACTTTGGCGCAGCCGCCCGGTGAGCCGCCTGTTGAACGGGGGGATAGCGAAACTGCCCGTTCAATAAAGCCGGAAATCGTTGGCGTTGGCCAGGCCTTCGGCTTCCTCGACCACCTTGCGGTAGCGTTTGTACTCCCACTGGTACTGTTCGGGAGCGAGGGCAATCGAGGCCTCCACGCTTGCATTCACACCGGTGGCGGAGGTGACGTCGTTTTCGCTGTAAACCCGCTCATCGGCATCCAGAAAGTGGATGACAAACCCCTGGCCCGGCACGCGTAGAGCCACCCCTGTCACCACCCGGGCCTGGGTACGGGCAACCAGCTTGGGCAAAAGTGTCGCCGTGTAGGCGCTTCGTCCGAAAAACGGCGCAAACACGCCGCTTCCCCAGCTGGGCTCCTGGTCTGGCAGAATACCGATCGCCTCGCTGCGTTTCAGCGCTTTCAAGAGCGCGGCCACGCCCCGGGGGTTGGTAGGAACCAGGCTTGCCCCCATGCGCTCGCGCCCGTGACGAATGATCGGTTCCAGAGCGTCGATCTTGGGCGGTTCGTACATGGCGGTGAAGGGAAAATGGCTGGAGAGCCAGAAGTTGAGCACTTCCCAGTTGCCAAAGTGCGGGGCCAGCACGATCACGCCTCGCCCCTGGGCGCGGGCGCTGTCGAGCTTGTCGCGCCCGTGGACGTCGAGGATATGCGCCTCCACCTTTTCCGGCGGTGCAATCCAGGCGTGCCCGAGCTCCAGCATGGTCGCCGCCGAGTGGCTAAGGCTCCGTCTGGCCAGTGCCTTGCGATCCTTGGCGGGCAGGTCGGGATAGACCACGCGCAGGTTGATATCGGTAACCTGGCGTTCGCGCTTGCTGAGCCCGTACACCGCTGGCCCCAGGCGCCGCGCCGCTCGCCAGAGCGCTTTGAGCGACCAGGTGGACAGGCGCTGCCACACCGCACCGATGGCGCGGGCTTGCAGGGCATTTGATCGGTTGGAAGATGATGACCCCGCCATGGATTATAAAAGCCAGCCGCTCACGTTCGTGGGAGCACGCTTGTCCTGGAGGCCTTTGATGCCTTTCACGCAGCGCACGATGAACCATACCGCCAGCGCCAGCAGCAGCGGAAAGCCGACCAGCACCAGGGTGAGCAGCGAAGCAACGCTCAGATAGAGCAGACCGATCCAGAACGTGCGTATCTGATAACGGTAGTGCTCATCGAGCCAATGCGGGCCCTTGCCCTGATACACGTAAGCGATGATCACACCGACGATGACGGTAAATCCCGTCACGAAATTTGCCAGATAGAGCGCGTAGATGACCAGTCCCACCGTGGTGTCGGCACCAGGCTCGGGGTCGCGCTCTGGATGGACGCGTTCGTTAACGACTTCGCCTTCAAGAGGCTCTTCATTAGCGTTGGGGGGCATACGCGCTCCTTTGTAGGGTTGGCCGACGCTTGAACGGCATTGAGGCGGCCATGATAGCGCGCCCGGCGGGGCTTATCATTATCAGGAACCGCAATTTAGCGCCCCAGAGGCCTGCAGATTTCCAGAAGGTTGCCGTCCGGGTCGCGCAGGTAGATGGATTCGATGGGGCTGTTGGCACCTTGACGTTCCACCGGCCCCAGCTCGACGCTGATGGACAGCGCCTTGAGATGGTCCATGAACTCCTCCAGCGGCAGCTGGCAGCGCAGGCACAAATCAAGACTGCCTGGCGTAGGGGTGGCGGAAATCGGGGCGATATCGGTATCGGTCTGGTGCAGGCGAAGGGCCGTATCACCCAGCATCAGATCGACCCGCTGGGCGTCGCGATAGCGCACATCCAACCCCAGCACCCGGGAGTAAAAATCCACGGCGCGCCCCATGTCGGTCACGGTTACAACGAGATGGTCTAAACCTGAGAGCATGCCATGTTCCTTAATGCGTTCTTGAATACGTGCTCAACGAGAAGCTCTTCTGGGGAGCGTTCGTCATGAGGCTATTTCTCATGAGGCCATTCATCATGAAACCTTTTGTCATGAAACCATGATAATACGTCAAGCAGGCCGCGGGGTGTCAGTTAATCGTCAGCCCCTGGGCCCGTGGTCAACAGCCGATTTTCCTGCCAACCCGGCTGAATTCTCGATAAAACACCAAGTAGGGCGCGGGCGGCGTAAAAAGCGTTGACTTTAAGGCGTCGAGCGTAATAATTGCGCGCCCGTTTTCTTGCCTTGATGCGTTGCTGGCATATTGAACGGCGCGGTACGCGTTTAACAAAATTTGCAGGTCAAGGTGAGGTAGGCATGTCGCGGCAACTTCTGGCTATGGCGCTTGCGCCTTTATTGGGGCTTTTCATTCTCGGCATCGGCAACGGCTTTCTGGCCACGCTGATCACGCTACGCCTGGACGCCGCGGGCGAGTCCGCCACGCTGATCGGTATCGTCTCGTCGGCCTACTTTATCGGCCTGGCGCTTGGCGCCTTGTTCAACGACCGTCTGCTGCTGCGCATTGGTCATATTCGCGCCTACGGCAGTTTTGCCTCGCTGGTTGCTGTTACCGTGCTGCTTCAAGGGCTTTTTTTCGACCCCTGGGCCTGGTTCGTGCTGCGCTTGATCGGTGGCTGGGCAACGGTGGGTGTGTATCTGGTAATCGAGAGCTGGCTGCTCACCGCAGGCGATCAAAAGGTGCGCGGGCGTCTGCTTGCGCTTTACATGATCGCCCTGTACGGGGCGGGCGTGCTGGGCCAGCTGCTGCTGGGCGTGACCAACGCCATGGGCGAGGTGGCGCCTTTCATGGTGATCGGGCTTCTGGCGTCGCTTTCGGTGCTGCCCATGGCGATGATCCCCCGGGTGTCGCCGCTGATCGAACATGCCGAACCTTTGCCGCCGCATCGCTTGATTACCATGACACCTACCGGTGTGATGGGAAGTCTGGGGTCGGGGATGGTGGTGGCCGCCGCCTACTCGTTACTGCCGCTTTACCTGCAGCGTATTGGCATGAGCGTCAACCAGGTAGGGCAGATGATGGCCCTGGTGATCCTGGGGGCGATGCTTTTGCAGTACCCCATTGGGCGCTGGTCCGACCGCCACGACCGCCAGATGGTGCTGATCGGTATCAGCGCGTTCTGTATCGTAATCTCGGGCGCGATGCTGTGGCTGCCGTTGACAACGCCCATGCTGGCGGTGCTGCTGTTCTTGCTCGGCGGCGGCGTCTTCGCCTTCTATCCGGTGGCGGTCAGCCACGCTGCCGACCGGGCGCCGGCTGGTGCCCTGGTGCGCATGAGCCAGGGCCTTCTGCTGATCAACTCGATCGGGGCGACCCTTAGCCCGCTCTTGATTTCGCCGGTCATGACCGCCGTGGGCGATACGGGGCTTTTCTGGTCGTTTGGCGCGCTGAGCCTGTTCTTCTTGGTGTTCTTTGGCTGGCGGCGAAGCGTGCGCCCGGCGCCGCTGCCGGTGGCACCGTTTACCGCGACCACGCCCATGTCTGCCGCGGGCGCCGAGCTGATCGTTACCGAGGAGCTCGTGCAGGGGGCACTTGAACACGAACACCTGGAGGATCTCTCCCACGTGGTGCCGGACGTCGACGTGGCCGAGCCGATGGTCGGGCCGCCCGCCGAAGACGAGGTGCACATTACCTACTACGACGATGTCGAAGGCGTAAAAGTGCATCGGCCTCAGAGCAGCGTGCACTGAGCGCTTGTGTACCAGGCTTTTGAAGCTACATCGGCCCCTGCAAGATTGTGATACCTTGGATGAATAGTGTGAAAACGCTCGTTTGATTACCATGCAACAAGAACGAACACGCGTTTTCAAACGTTACTCTATCTGGGTTGAGAGGTTGCCATGAAGGATTATGCCGCGCCGGTTCGCGATCTGCGCTTTGTACTGGAAGAGATGCTGGCGCATCGTTCGCTTTCGCTGCCCGGTTTCGAGGAGGCCACGCCGGATCTAATCGAGGCCGTGCTTGAAGAAGCCGCCAGACTGGCGGGGGATGTCTGGGGGCCCTTGAATCGCACCGGCGACCAGCAGGGCGCCACCCGTCACCCGGACGGCAGTGTCACCATCCCCGAAGGGTTTGCCAGCGCCTATCAGGCTTTTGTGGACGGCGGCTGGAACGGCATCGGCGTGTCCGAGGCGTTGGGGGGGCAGAATCTGCCTGAAGTGGTGGCAAGCGCGGTGCAGGAGATGCTTCACGGCGCCAACATGGCGCTGGGCCTTTGCCCCATGCTGACCGCCGGCGCGATAGAGGCGCTGGCGCACCACGGCAGCCCCGCGCTGAAAGAAACCTACCTGCCCAATCTGGTGGAAGGGCGTTGGACCGGCACGATGAACCTGACCGAGCCCCAGGCCGGCTCGGACCTTTCCAAGGTGCGCACCCGGGCCGTCCCTGAAGACGACCACTACCGTATTACGGGCCAGAAGATCTACATCACCTGGGGCGAGCACGATGCCGCCGACAACATCATCCACCTGGTGCTCGCCCGCAAGCCCGACGCCCCGGAAGGCAACAAGGGCATTTCGCTTTTCCTGGTGCCCAAGTATCTCGTCAACGACGATGGCTCGCTGGGCGCGCGTAACGATGTCACCTGCGCCTCCATCGAACACAAGCTCGGTATTCACGGCTCGCCCACCTGTACACTCAGCTTCGGAGAGCAGGGCGGCGCCATTGGTTACCTGATAGGCGACGAGGGGCGTGGGCTGAACCACATGTTCACCATGATGAACGAAGCGCGCCACAAGGTGGGTATTCAGGGCATCGGCGTTGCCGAGCGCGCCTGCCAGCACGCTGTCGCCTATGCTCAGGAGCGCGTGCAGGGCAAGCTGTCCGGCGCCCGAGGCGGTCTTGAATCCACCATCGGCGAACATCTCGACGTCAAGCGCATGCTGCTTTCCATGCGGGCCAGAACCGACGCACTGCGCGCGCTGGCGCTTTACTGTGCCGGGCAGCTCGATATCGCGCGTAAAAGCGATACGCCCGGCGAGCGCGACGCGGCCCAGGCGCTGGTGGATGTGCTGATCCCCATCGTCAAGAGCTTCTCCACCGATCAGGCCGTGGATATCGCCTCGATGGGAATTCAGGTGCACGGCGGCATGGGGTATGTGGAAGAGACCGGGGCAGCCCAGCTCTTGCGCGATGTGCGGATCGCGCCCATTTACGAAGGCACCAACGGCATCCAGGCCCTCGATCTGGCCGGGCGCAAGCTTCAGCGCGATGACGGCGCGGCACTTGGCCGCCTGATCGAGAGCGTCGAGCAGACTGCCCAGGCGCTGAAAGACGAGGCGTCACTTTCCATTCTGGGCAAGACGCTCGAAGGCGGGGCGCAGGATCTGCGCGCGGCAATGGGCCTGGTACTCGAACAGGGTAAACACCCCGAGCACGGTGGCGATGCCGTCCAGGCCTATGCCACGCCGTTCTTGAACCTGGCCGGTCACGTGCTGTGCGCCTGGCAGATGGGGGAAGCCGCACTCGCCGCCAGCCGGGCAGACAGCCAGGACCCGTTCTATAAAGCCAAGCTCGCCAGTGCGCATTTCGCGATCACCCAATGGCTGCCGGTTGGTCGTGCTCAGCGCGCGGTGATCGAAGCGGGCATGCAGTGTTTGAACGATTACTCGACACAACAATAACGGGAGTCACCATGAGCGAAAACGTCATTGAAAGAACCGAAGACGAGGGCATCGTACGGCTGACCATCAACCGCCCCAAGGCGCTCAATGCGCTGAACAGCGAGGTACTGGGCGCGCTGGAGACCCATCTGACCGAGCTTGAAGGGCGGGCCGATCTGCGCGCCGTGCTTCTCACCGGCGCCGGGGAGAAATCCTTCGTGGCCGGGGCGGACATTACCGAGATGCGCGACAAGACCTCCGAGCAGGCCCGCGCCTTCGCCATGCAGGCGCTGCGCACCATCAAGCGTCTCGAGACGCTGCCGGTGCCGGTGGTGGCGCTGGTCAACGGATTCTGTCTGGGCGGCGGATGCGAACTGGCCCTGGCCTGCGACTGGGCGGTGGCCAGCGACAACGCCGTGTTCGGCCAGCCGGAAGTGCTGCTGGGCGTGATTCCCGGTTTCGGCGGCACCCAGCGCCTGCCGCGCCGGGTAGGGCCTGCCATGGCGATCGACCTGGTCACCACCGGGCGCAAGATCGATGCTCAGGAGGCGCTGCGCATCGGGCTCGTCAATCGCGTCATGCCTCAGGCCGAGCTTGAACGCTATGAAGAAGAGCTCATCAGACAGTTGAAAGGCAACGGCCGTCATGCGGTGCGTGGCGCCAAACAGGCAGTGCATGATGGCATGGATCAGGACCTGGACAGCGCCCTGGCGCTGGAAACCGGTCTGTTTGCCCTCTGCTTTGCGGGAGACGAGCAGAAAGAAGGCATGAGCGCCTTTGTCGAAAAGCGTAAGCCTGACTTCAGATAGGCACGCAACGCGAGCCGATCAAATCCGTTACACTGGCGGCCAAATTCAATCGGACGACATCAATGGCCTTGAGCGCGACCCCTTACAAAGTGGATCTGAATCTGACCGATCTGGATCGCAACGTCTTTGAAACGCTGCGCTTCACCGTGGCGCGGCATCCCTCCGAAACCGAGGAGCGGCTGTGTGCACGTCTGGTGGCTTACATTCTCTGGTATAGCGACGCGTTGGCCTTCGGGCGCGGGTTGTCGGATGTGGATGAGCCTGCGCTGTGGGAGAAAAGTCTGGATGGGCGCGTGCTGCACTGGATCGAGGTCGGCCTGCCCGATGCCGAGCGCCTGACCTGGTGCTCGCGTCGGGCCGAACGGGTTTCGCTGCTCGCCTATGGGCGGGTAGATGTCTGGGAGAGCAAAGTGCTGCCAGGCGTCACGTCCCTGAAAAACCTGCACGTGGGCAGCCTGCCTCAAGAAGCGCTGGCGGCGGTAGCCAGCGAACTCCCCCGGGCCATCAACTGGGCGGTGATGATCAGCGATGGCTCGCTCTTTGTCACCAATGATCAGGGTCAGCACGAAATCACCCCTCGCTGGTTGCTGCGCGAGCGTTAGGCGCCTTTTGCGTGGGCGTCTTTGCCAGCCACTCTAGAAACAGTCGTTCAGAAACAGGCACTCAGGAAACAGGCGTCCTTTAAACGCGTTTCGCTGAAAAAGTGTGCTTGCTAAATATTTTCTTTTTTACATACAATCGAAAATGTTTAAGCACGTCTACGCTTATTGTGAACTTTACTTTCCTCAAGGAACGAGCCATGAATGTATCTTCTGCCGCCCGGTGGAAATTTCTTGCGATGGCAGCTTCGCTTGGCCTGTTATCGCCCTTGGTTGCGGCTGAGGATAGCGCCTTCAGCGTCAAGGTGGCCAACGACGGTATGGCCAGCAGCGATGATGGTCACTTCACCAGCGGCTTCGAGCTCAACTACAGTTACGCTCCAGGCGATGAAAACTGGACCCAGCACCTGGCCACCGCGCTGCCTGATGCGGTGATCGGTCGGGCGGACCAGACGGCTTTTCGCCTGGTTCATCAGATCTATACGCCGGATAACATCGAAGAGCCCGCGCTCATCGAGGATGACCGCCCTTACGCGGGGTTGGTGTTTATCGGGATGTCGCTTTACGAAGACGCCCCCTTGAGTCGAAACGTTACCCAGGCCACCGACCTGCATCTGGACGTGGGCCTGGTGGGGCCGTCCTCGCTGGCCGACAGTATCCAGCGCGAAGTGCACCGCGTGACCAGTAGCGACCGCCCACGGGGCTGGGACAACCAGTTGGGCGATGAGCCGATCGCCAATCTGACCCTGCGCCGCCAGTGGTGGGTCGACGCGCCGTTAGCCGGCAAGCAGTTCTCGCATGGGCCAAGCCTGGGCACCGCGCTGGGCAACCTGTATACCTATGCCAGCGCCGGTTACAGCGTGCGCTGGGGCGATGAGGCCAGCGGCGTGCCCACCTTGACGCCCAACCCCGGCATGCGTGGACAGTTCGCCAGCACCCACGGCCTGCAGTGGTATCTGTTTGCCAACGTGGACGGCTACTACATGGCGCATAATCTGACGCTTGACGGCAACGTCTTCTCCTCGAGCCACTCGGTGGATCGCAAGGAGTGGGTGGCGGACGCCTCTGCGGGTCTGGCTCTTGGCTGGGAGGACTGGCAGGTGACCTACGCCGCGCTCAAGCGTACTCGAGAGTTCGACGGGCAGGACAGTCACGATACCTTTGGCGCCCTTACGTTGACCAAGCGCTTTTAACCGCATTCGTTTCACTCGTGCCTGTCGGGGTTCGCTCATGGCCAGGAAAATCCCCTATCCCCGCACGCCGGATGGCCGCTATTTCGTGGCGAAAAACCGGCTGTGGCGCTGTACCGACCCGCGTCTGGATAAAGACGAGGAGCAAAGGCACGTCAACGCCTTGATGAAGGCCCGGCGTGATGTGAAAACCGCCAAGCAGCAAGACGATGACGAGGCGCTCAGGAAGGCGCGTGCCAACGTGCAGGACGCGAAAGAGGCGCTGGGTGAGCGGGGCCCGGTATGGTGGGATGACGACGCACCGGACGAGGGCGGTCGGGCCCCGGAAAACAGTACCTACGCCGACTGGTGGGCAAAGCAGCACTGAGATCCGGCGTCTGCCTGTTGCTAATGGTGTTGCGTGACTACACTCAACGTCCATGCATTGATAAGTGGCAGGACATCCTATGGACATGATGTTTTTCAGCGGCTGGGAAAGCCTGGTACGTACCCTGGTGGTCGGGGTGCTGGCCTATATCGTACTGATCGTGTTCTTGCGTATTTCCGGCAATCGCACGCTTTCCAAAATGAACGCTTTCGACCTGATCGTGACGGTCGCGCTGGGCTCGACCCTTGCCACGGTGCTGCTTTCCAAGGACGTGGCGCTGGCCGAAGGCACATTGGCCCTGGGTCTTCTGATCTTTCTGCAGTTCTTGATCACCTGGCTAAGCATAAGGGTCGGCTGGGTAAAGCGGGCCGTGACCGGTGAGCCATTGATGCTTCTATACCAGGGAGCGTTTTTATCCGACGCGCTTTACAAGGCCAGGGTGACCCAGGACGAGGTGCGCTCTGCCGTACGCGCAAGCGGGCTTTCCAGTACGAACCAGGCGGCGGCGGTGATTCTGGAAACTGATGGGTCCTTGAGCGTGGTCACCAAGGCGTTGGCCCAGGAGAAGTCCAGTCTGAGCGGTGTCAGGGGGCCACAGGAAGATCAGCTGTAATCGCTTGGCGCCTTCCGTGCTGAGTACGCCGATAGCCGTTTATCCAGGATAACCAGCGCTCGACGAGAGGGGCTTCGCGCTGAATAAAGCACCTGACGGGAAAAGCCTGAATAGCCGGATGGCGTCATGAAGGCGTAAAACGGCATCACGGCCAGGCGCTCGCGGCAAACGAAACGGCCCCCGCAGGGGCCGTTTGGCTATCTAAAGACTCAGCATGAAAGACTTATACTTTATCCTGGGTCTTGTGCTCGAAGTCGCTGGCATCATGGCGTTCGTGAAGCTGCTCGCTTTCCTCGCCCCAGGTGCGGTTCACCATGCGGCCGCGCTTGACGGCCGGGCGCTCGTCAAGCTCTTCGACCCAGCGAATCACGTTCGTGTAGGTGTGTGCCTTCAAGAACTCGGCTGCTTCGTACACCCGGTTTTTCACCAGCGCGCCGTACCAGGGGTAGATCGCCATGTCGGCGATGGTGTACTCGTCGCCGGCCATGTAGCGGTTATCCGCCAGATGCTTGTCCAGTACGTCGAGCTGGCGCTTCACTTCCATGGTATAGCGGTCGATCGGATACTGATATTTTTCCGGCGCGTAGGCGTAGAAGTGGCCGAAGCCGCCGCCCAGAAGGGGAGCACTGCCCATCTGCCAGAAAAGCCAGGAAAGCGCTTCGGTGCGTTGGGCCGGATGCTCGGGCAGGAAGGCGCTGAACTTTTCGGCCAGGTAAAGCAGAATCGAGCCGGATTCGAATACCCGCTGGGGCGGCGTAGTGCTGTGATCCATCAGCGCCGGAATCTTGGAGTTGGGGTTCACGTTTACAAAGCCGCTGCCGAACTGATCACCTTCGCCGATCTGAATCAGGTGTGCATCATACTCGGCCTCCTTGATGCCCTTCTCCAGAAGCTCTTCCAACAGAATGGTGACTTTCACCCCGTTAGGCGTTGCCAGCGAATAAAGCT